>CAXTOB010000136.1:0-13484 GCA_964245505.1 uncultured Acetobacteraceae bacterium
GTCCGGGCGACTACCTGTTCCCGGGCGCCGCCGTCGCCGCCCTGACCCGGCCCGCGGCCGGGGCCGACGCCGCCATCCGCGACAACACGGCCGTGGGCGGCCAGCGGGCCAGCTCCAGCGACCTGGAGTTCGCGATCCGGCAGTTGGTGGAGGTGGCGGTCCGGGCCCTGTCACCCGGCATCAACGACCCGCACACGGCCATGAGCGTGCTGGACCGGCTGGGCGCTGCCCTGTGCGACGCGGTGCCCCTCCACCTCGCCACCGGCGTCGTGCTCAGGAACGGCGCGCCCGCCCTAGTCCGGCCGGGGATCGACTATGACGGGCTGGTGGACGCCATGTTCCACCTGATCCGGCAGAACGCAGCCGGCAGCGCCGCCGTGCTGATCCGCATGCTGGAGGTGCTGACCTCCGTCGCCGGGTGCGAGCGCGACGGCTCGCGGCTCGCGGTCCTGCAACGCCATGCCGACCTGATCCTGGGTGATGCCGAACGTGACATCGACACACCCGCCGACCTGGCCGACGTCGCCTCGCGCCAACGCCGGTTCGCCAGCGTCCGGCAGCACGGCCCATTGGCGGGACTGGCAGAGTGATGCCGCCAGCCGATCCACAGCCGCCTTCACGCTAGGAACGACGATGCACCTTCTCGGGATCGATTGGGTCGGCGTCAACGCCGACAACGGACGCAAGCTGCTGTTGTCCCTCATCTTCATCGCCGTCCTGCTGATGGTGAGCTGGGGCTTGCGGGCGCTGGTGGGCCTGCTGGTGGCCAGGAGCACCTCCGCCACCATCCAGGTGAAGTTCTGGACGCGGCAGGGCATCAGCCTGCTCACCGCCGTCGTCCTGATCCTTGGCATCCTGTCGATCTGGTTCAACGACCCGACCCGGCTGGCGACCGCCTTCGGCCTGGTGTCTGCCGGCCTCGCCTTCGCGTTGCAGCAGGTGGTGACGTCCATTGCGGGCTACTTCGTCATCCTGCGCGGCAACACCTTCACCGTCGGCGACCGCATCTCCATGGGCGGCGTGCGCGGCGACGTCATGCGGCTTGGCTTCATCCAGACCACCATCATGGAGATGGGCCAGCCGCCTGCCGTGCAAGGCGCCGATCCCGCGATGTGGGTGCATTCCCGCCAGTTCACCGGTCGCATCGTTACCGTCAGCAATAGCAAGATCTTCGCCGAGCCGGTGTTCAACTACACCCGCGACTTCCCGTTCATCTGGGAGGAGATGGCGATCCCCATCACCTACACCGCCGACCGCGCCCGGGCGGAGACAATCTTGCTGGAGGCCGCGCGGCTATATGCGACGGAGGCCGACGCCCTGGCGGCCGAGAAGAAGAACGAGCTGCATCAGCGCTTCGGCGTGGAGCCGATCGAGCTGCAGCCGAAAGTTTACTACCGCCTCACCGACAACTGGCTGGAGCTCACCGTCCGGTTCGTCATCGGCACGCACCGTATCTGCGGCGCCAAGGACGCAATGAGCCGGCACATCATCACCGAACTCGATCGTGCCGGGATCGGCATCGCTTCTGCCACCTACGACATCGTCGGCTTCCCCGCGATCGAGTTGCGCCGGCCGAAGCCGAAACCGGATGGCCTCGTGCCTACGGCCTCCTGAACAGCCTCACCTGTTTGTCCGTCACATTCTCACCTGAAAGAAATCGCAATGTCGAAGGTCGTCGTCATCACGGGCGCCAGCGCCGGCGTGGGCCGTGCCACCGCAGAGGAATTCGCCAAGCAGGGCTATGACGTCGCTCTGCTCGCACGCGAGCCGGCGCGGCTGGAGGCAGCCGCCGCCGACCTCCGGTCCGCCCACGGCGTACGCACGCTGGCCATCCCGACCGACGTGGCCGACGCGGACGCGGTTGAGGCGGCGGCCGACAGAGCCGAAGCCGAGCTCGGCCCGATCGACGTATGGGTGAACGTCGCCATGGCCACGGTGTTCGCGCCAGTGTCAAAGCTCACCGCGGCGGAGGTGGAGCGCGGCACCAGGGTGACCTACCTGGGCCAGGTTCACGGGATGATGGCGGCGTTGTCGCGCATGCGCCTGCGCAACAGCGGCACCATCGTCAACGTCGGGTCCGCCCTCGCCTACCGCTCGGTGCCGCTGCAGGCGATCTACTGCGGCGCCAAGTCCGCCATCCGCGGCTTCACCGACTCGCTGCGCTCCGAGATCATCCACGACAAGCTCGCCGTGCACCTGACGACGGTCGATCTTCCGGCGGTGAACACGCCGCAGTTTGACTGGGCGATGAACAAGATGGGCATGAAGGCCAAGCCGGTCGCGCCGATCTATGAGCCGGAGGTGCCGGCCCGCGCCATCTTCTTCGCCGCCACTCATAAACGCCGGGAGGTTTGGGTCGGCTTTCCAACGGTCAAGGCGATCCTCGCCAACCGGATCGCGCCGGGCCTGATCGACAAGTACCTGGCCAGCGCCGGCTACCAGGGACAGTTGAGCAATGAGCAACTTCCGATCAATGCACCGGCCAACCTATTCCAACCGGTGCCTGGAAATTACGGCGCTCATGGCCGGTTCGACAGCCAGTCCAGGACCGGAAGCTGGGAAATGTTCACCGACCGGCATCGGATGGCGTTCTGGGCCGTGGCGGGCGTCGGCCTGTTAACCGGCGTGCACCTGCTCGCCAAGAAGCTGAAGGTCTAGGCCGATGGCATCAACCGACCATTACGACGTGATCGTCATCGGCAGCGGCCCCGGCGGGGGCGCGCTGGCGCAGCGCCTGGCGCCGGGTGGCAAGCGCATCCTGATGCTGGAACGTGGCGGCTATCTGCCGCGCTCGCGCGACAACTGGGATGCCAAGACCGTGTTCGTGGACGGCCGCTACCAGGCGCCCGACACTTGGTATGGCAGGAACGGCGAGACATTCCACCCGGGCCTGCACTACTATGTCGGCGGCAATTCCAAGGTGTATGGCGCCGCGTTGTTCCGCTTGCGGGAACGGGATTTCGGCGAGCTTCAGCACGTTGACGGTGTCTCGCCGGCTTGGCCGCTCAGCTATGACGTGTTCGAGCCGTATTACTGCGAGGCGGAGGCACTCTTCCACGTCCACGGCCAGCGCGGCGAGGATCCGAACGAACCCTGGTCCAGCAAACCATATGCTTACCCGCCGGTGAAGCATGAGCCCCGCATCCAGGCGTTGAACGACAGCCTGGTGAAGGAGGGCCTGCACCCGTTTCACCTGCCGCTCGGCATCAAGCTGGACCAGAACCCGGACGGCAGCGCCACCACCTACAGCCCGTGCATACGCTGCGACGCGTTCGACGGCTTCCCGTGCGCGATCAATGCCAAGGCCGACGCCCAGGTGATCTGCGTTGACCCGGCGCTCGCGGCGCACCCGAACTTCACGCTGCTGACCGGCGCGTATGCCGAGACCCTGGTCACTGACCCGGCCGGGCACACCGTGACCGGTGTGAGAGTCCAACGCGAAGGCAAGACGGAGCAGTATTCCGCGGATATCGTGGTGGTCGCCTGTGGGGCGCTCAGCTCTGCCCTGCTGCTGCTGCGCTCGGCCAACGACAAGCACCCGCACGGGCTGGCCAACGCGTCCGGACAGGTCGGCCGCAACTACATGCGGCATAACATGAGCATCCTGATGGCGCTGCTGAAGGAGCCGAACCACACGGTGTTCCAGAAGACGCTGGCGCTGAGCGACTTCTACTTCGGCGAAAAGGACTGGGAGTTCCCGATGGGGCTGATCCAGATGTGCGCCACGTCCCATGGCGAGCAGGTCCGGGGGGAGGCGCCGCTGCCCCGGCTGATGGCCCTGATGCCGGAGATGCCGTTCGACAAGATGGCCGACTACTCGATGGACTTCTGGCTGCAAAGCGAGGACCTGCCCCGGCGGGAGAACCGCATCCGCTATGACGGCGGCAAGGTCGTGCTGGAGGTCACCGAAAGCAACGAGGAGGCGGCACGCCGTCTCAAGCACAAGCTGGAAAGCCTGATGGAGCCGATCGGCGCCCGCCCGCACCTCCTGGAGCGCAGCCTGTACCTGGGCAAGGACGTCCCGATTGGCGGCACGGCCCACCAGGCCGGGACCTGCCGCTTCGGCACGGACCCGATGACGTCGGTACTGAACCTCGACTGCCGCGCGCACGAACTGGACAACCTGTATGTCGCCGATGCCAGCTTCTTTCCGTCCATCGGCGCCGTGAACCCCACGCTGACCATCATCGCCAACGCGCTGCGCGTCGCCGACCACATCAAGACGCGGCTGGCATGATGCCGGCCGCCACACCCTGCCCGTTGGAGGAGGTCCAGCCATGCTGACACGCGTCGCCATATTCGAGGGTGCCCTGGAGCCGGGGTCGGAGGACGCGTTCTTCGCCGACGTGAGCGCACGGCTGGAACCGGTCTGGCGGTCGTTCCCGCATGTCCGGGCCGTGCGGGTGCTGCGCACGACGGAGGCGGACCCCGGCGCGATCCCGGTTGTCATGGTGCTTGAGATGGACTTCGCCAGCATGGCGGACATCCGCGACTGCCTCGCCTCCGACATCAAGACGAAGGCCCATGCCGCCACGCTGGAGGTGCTGAAGCCGTTCACCGGCCGGTTCTTCCACTTCGTCACCGAAAGCCGATCGCTTGCTTCCGGTGGCGGGGGCTAGGCGATCATGGCAGACCGGCCGCTTTCCATCGACATCCGCCACCCGCTGCTGCTGAAGGCAAACGACCTCGCCCTGCTCACCCGGCAGGACGGCGACATCCCGGAGCCGATCCCCGGCTTCGGCCTGTTTTACCGCGACACGTGCTATCTCGCCTGCTACGCGCTGCGCCTGCACGGGACGGTGCCGCTGCTGCTGATGGCCTCGGACAGCGAGGGGATGGCGGCGCAGATGAACCTCACCAACAGCCGCCTCAAGACCGCGAACGGGCAGGTGATCACCGACCACAAGCTCAGCCTGCGCCGGACGTTCCTGGTGCTGGACGAGGGGCCGGACGGAGGGCCGGTGTTTACCGACACGGTTTCGGTGCGCAACTTCTCGTCCGACCGGGTCACGCTGCCGCTGTCACTAGAGTTCGCGACCACGTTCGAGAGCATGTTCGTGCTGCGCGGCGCGGCGCCGGGCAAGCGCGGCACGCTGCACGCGCCGGTATGGGACGGCACGGCGCTCCGCTTCGCCTATAGCGGTGCGGACGGCGTGCTTCGAACCTTGCTGGTGGACTTTTCGCTGCCACCCGTCGTGGCGCCACGCACCAGCGAGCAAAGCGTTGCACACTTCCAATTCGACCTCCCGCCGATGGCGACGCAGGACCTGATCGTCACCTGCCGGCTCGACGAGCGGCCGGTGGGCGACGCGCCGGCCGCGTCG
Source organism: uncultured Acetobacteraceae bacterium (assembly GCA_964245505.1). Taxonomy (GTDB): domain Bacteria; phylum Pseudomonadota; class Alphaproteobacteria; order Acetobacterales; family Acetobacteraceae; genus DASWOJ01. The sequence goes on from CAXTOB010000136.1 coordinate 5,325, forward strand.
GCCCATGCGCCGCGTTCGGTGGACGACATGCGCCGGGCAAAGGAGGCGGCGTCGCGCGCGCTGCTGGACGGCTACGTCCGGGTGGAGACGCCGAGCCAGGCGCTGGGGGAGGTGCTGGCGCGCTCCCTGTCCGACCTGGCGCTGCTGGAGGTGCGCCGGGGCGAGCACCGGTTCACCGCCGCCGGGATGCCGTGGTTCGTCGGACTGTTCGGCCGGGACAGCCTTCTGCCAACGATCCAGTGCCTCGCCTTCAACCCGGCGCTGGGCGCCCGCACGGCCAGGGCGCTGGCACACTGGCAGGGCACGAAGGATGACGACCGAACCCGCGAGCAGCCCGGCAAGATCCTGCACGAGTTGCGGGTGGGCGAGCTGGCGCACCTGCACGAGGTGTCGCAGACGCCCAGCTACGCCGCAGTCGACGCGACGCTGCTGTTCCTCATCGCAGTCGCGCGCCACGTCACGGCCACCGGCGACCAGTGCCTGTTCGAGGCCCTGCGCCCCAACATAGACCGTGCGCTGGCCTGGCTGGATCGTAAAACCGCCGAGAACGACGCGGGCTATGTCACCTATGACGGGTTGGCAGAGGGTGGCCAGCCGGTGAACCAGAGCTGGCGCGATTCCGGCACGGGCGTGCTGCGGCAGGACGGCAGCTATCCCAGGCCGCCGCTCGCCCTGGTGGAGGTGCAGGGCTACGCCTACCAGGCCCGTATGCTCGTGGCGTCCATGCTGCGCCGTGCGGGCGAGGCCGGGCGCGCCGAAAGGCTGGAGGCGGACGCCGCCCGGCTGCAGGCACGGTTCCTGCGGGATTTTTGGATGGAGGACGAGGGCTGTTACTGCCTCGCGCTGGAGCAGGGTGGCCGGCAGGTTGCCTCCGTCACATCCAACGCCGCCCAGGTGCTGTGGACCGGGATCGCGACGCCGGACCATGCCGGCCGCATCGCCGAGCGGATGATGCGGCCCGACATGTTCTCCGGCTGGGGTGTGCGCACGCTTTCGGCCGAACACGCGGCGTTCGATCCGCTGGCCTACCAGCAGGGCAGCGTCTGGGCATTCGACAACGCGCTGATCGTGTCCGGCCTGCGCCGATACAGCCAGGACGAAGCCGCCTTGCGCGTGACAGCAGCAACGCTGGACGCGGCGCAGGGCTTCCGCAACGCACGGCTGCCGGAGTTCATCGCCGGCGTCCAGCGCCTGCCCGGCGACCGCCCGACGCGCACGCCACGCGCCGACCCGCTGCAAGCCTGGTCGGCCGGGGCAGTGCCGTTCATGGTGACCGAGCTGCTCGGGCTGGAGATCGACGGCTTCGCCCGGTGCTTGACAGTCCGTCGGCCGCTGCTGCCCGACGGGGTGGATCGCCTCGACCTGCACGACGTCAGGGTGGGCGATGCCACCGCCTCCCTCAGCTTTAGGCGGCAGGGCGGTGCCGTGTCGGTCGATCTCCTGGACAACGCGGAAGGCGTCCGTCTCGATGCGCTCCCGTAGTGCCGATCAGGTCACCAGGGGCCGGTGTCGCTGGATGACGGCAGCACCGGGCACCCGCGGAGTGGACCCATGACGACCGCTCAGATCTTGATCCTGATCGTGCGCTATGGGTTGGTGGTGCTGTTCTTCCCCGCCAGCGCGCTCGACAAGATCCTGAACTTCAAGGGCGCGGTGAAGCAGGCCAAGCAGGTCTTCAGCTCCGACGCGGTCGCAATGACGCTGATCCTGGTGGGCGTGTTTGTGGAGCTGGCAATGCCGCTCGGCATCCTCAGCGGCGTTGCGGACCGCCTCGCCGCGTTGGTCATGGCGGGCTACTGCGCCGTGACCGCCGTGCTGTTCAAGCGGTTCTGGGAGCCGGGCGACTTCTGGTCCCCGGGCGAGAGTAAGGGGCGCGAACTGTTCTGGGACTTCCTGAAGAACTTCTCGCTCGCGTCCGGCTTCCTGCTGATCGTTGTCGGCCTGGACGGTCAGGCCTGGCACACCTTCGTTGCCGACCCTCTCGCCTCGTCCCATCCCTACGCAACAGCCGCAGTGGCGCGGTAGATGACCCACTATGCAGACCCGATCTGCCAGCTCGCCGCGCTCACCGGCAAGGGAAACTACGGGGAGGGTCCAAAGCCGAGCATCCGGCTCTGGCGTCTGTCTGCTCCCTGGGGCCCGGACGGCAAGGTGATCATCGCGACCAACGGCGCTTGTCAATGGCTGGGAGTTCGATGGCTGGCAGTGCGCCGGAGCTGGATGAACAGCCGCCGGTGCCCGGCTCGTGAAGTTGGTCAGGCTGGCCCTGCTGGCGTCCGTGCCCGTGGCGCCGATCCTGCACTATGGGCTTGGTCTGCCCGGCATCTGGGTCCTCGCTACCGGCATCGTGGCGGTGAGCGTGCTTGCCGACCGGATCCGCGCTGCGACGGAGCAGCTGGTACGGCACACCGGCCCTGCCGTGGGCGGGTTGCTGACGATCAGCCTGGGCAGCCTGACCGAGCTGTTGCTGGCGCAGTTCGTGCTGGCACAGGGGTGGCCGGAGATTGATCACGGCCAGATTACCGGCTTCATCATCGGCACCAGCCCGCTCGGCCCCGGCCTGGCCACGTTATCGGTAGCGCCAGGCGGAAGCGGCAGACCTTCAAGCGGGAATGGGCCGTGCTGCTGTTGAGCCTGCCAATCCTGATAGTGATCGCGCTGCTGCCTGCGGTGTTCGACATGACATCGCGTGGCGCCGGCGCTGCCGTCCCCAAGCGACGAGGCGCTCAGCCTGGCCGTGTCGGCCGTGTTGATCCTGCTCTACCTCGGCAACCTCACCTACAGGCTGGTGACGCACCGCGATGGTGTTCTCGACCGGCGAGGAAAGGGAGGACGAGGAAGAGCCCTTGAAGTTGACCCGCTCTGGAATGCGATGGCGTCGGGGCGTTGTGCTTGAAGGCCATGAAAGGAATATACTCAGCTCAACAAGGGCCGGCTACTCGGGCATCCCTGCACCAACATCCTTTCCAGCTGCACGATTGGCTGGTGCATCACGGTCTCAGGCGAGCGAGGGCCGGAGCGCCTCCTGCCGTGGGCCGATATCGCCTCGCACCACGACGAACAGGATGATGGCGCCCAAGACCAGCACCGCACCAGTCAGTAAGAAAGCGCCATCGAAGCTGTGTGTGCCGCCGACCAGGTAGCCCGTCACGATCGGCGCGAACACGCCCACGACGTTCGCACCGCTGGTGAATAAGCCGATTGCCTTGCCCGAATCGGACGGCAGCCGCACCAAGTCGTTGCAGAGCGCCGCATTAAGCGAGATCGCGTTGGCCAGGAACGTCACCGCGATTGCCAACACGACAATCAGCAGCCAGCCGGCCGGCAGCCAAGGCGTGGTCGCCATCAGCGTGGCCGGCGCGATGGAGGCCACCACGGCCCGCCGCCGGGCCCCGCCGCGCAACGCTTCCACACTCGCAATCCGGTCGCTCACCCGGCCCAGCACCAGGCCGCCGAGCACCGCAGTGCCGTAGATGGCGAAGGTCGTCACGCCCGAGCCGAACACCGCGATATGGCGCTCGGTCTGCAGGTAGTTCGGCAGCCAGGTCAGCAGCATGTAGTAGCCGTAAACAAGGCATCCCTGGCCAAGCATCGTCCCCCATAGGGCGCGGCAGTGCAGCAGTGTGCCGAGCGAGGACGGCGGGAACAGGCCAGCGCGGTCGGGCTGGTCGCGGGTTTGCAGAATCTCCTCGCGTTCGTCAGCCGGCAGCCAGCGCGCCTGCGCCGGGTCGCGCGCCACAAGCAGCCACACGCCGGCCCAGGCCAGCCCGAGTGCGCCGGTGACGACGAAGGAGGTGCGCCAGCCGTAATCGCGCACTAGCCAGCCCACAAGCAACGCGCCAAACGCACCGCCAGCCGACTGGCCCAGCGAGATCGCGGCAACTCCGATGCCGTATTCCCGCCGCGGCGCCCAGGCGCGCAGGGTGCTGATCCCGACAGGCCAGGCAGCTGACTCGCCGATACCCAATGCGAAGCGCGAGGCGGCCAGCCCGCCCCAGCCGGTCGCAAGCCCCGTCGAGGCCGTGGCGACCGACCAGATCACCACCGCCGCGGGGCCCACGAAGCGATAGCCGACCCGGTCCACTAGCTGCCCGGCGAACACCAGGAACACGATGTAGGTCCACAGGAAGCCGGAGAACAGCCAGCCGAGTTGGACAGGTGACAATCCCAATTCCTTGGCGATCGGACCTGCTGCAACCGAAAGGTTGACGCGGTCAAGATAGCTGATCGCCGTCATCAAAAAGAGCATGGCATAGACAACGACCCGCGCGGGGACACGCGAGGGGGCGGAAGACGATCCCTGCACGGCTTGCACCTTCTTGAGTTTTGGCGATCCTAACGCACGGACTCGGTCGTTTGCCAAGCGGAGCAGCAACACCATGCGCATTGGAGTGATCGGGCTGGGAATGGCCGTGGCCCCGCACGCAAGCAGCCTTTTGGAGTTGCAGCATGAAGGACGCATCGAAGTGGCCGGCGGCTGGAGCCCGAGCGAGGCACGGCGCACGGCATTCCAATCCGGCTACGGCCTGCCTGCCGCGCCATCGCTGGACGTGTTGCTGGACGGGATCGACGCCGCGCTGCTGCTGACGCCCCCAAACGCGCGCGAGGCACTGGTCGAACGGTTGGCCGCTCAGGGCAAGCACATCCTGATGGAAAAGCCGCTCGAGCGCAGCACGGCCGCAGCCGAGCGCATCGTGGCAACCTGCCGCGGCGCCGGGGTCCGGCTCGGCGTGGTGCTACAGCACCGGTTCCGCCCCGCCGCGATGCGGTTGCGTGCGCTGCTTGACGCAGGCGGCCTGGGTGCGCCGGCGGTGGTGCAGCTTTCCGTCCCCTGGTGGCGGCCACAAAGCTACTACGACGTGCCGGGCCGGGGCACCCTGGCGCGGGATGGCGGCGGCGTGCTGATCAGCCAGGCGATCCATTCGCTGGACCTGATGCTGAGCCTCGCCGGCCCAGTGGCCGTTGTGGCCGCCGTGGCCGGTACCAGCCCGTTGCACCGGATGGAGACGGAGGACACGGTCGGCGCCGGGCTGCGCTTTGCAAACGGTGCGCTGGGTGGCGTTTTCGCCACCACGGCCAGTTTTCCTGGCACCAGCGAGCAGCTGACCCTGACCTGCACGCAAGGCACCGCGACCATCGCGGGCGGCAGCCTCGGGGTATGGTGGCACAATGGCCGAACCGAGACGCTCGAAGGCGAGGCGCGGACCGGCGGCGGTGCCGACCCGATGGCCTTTTCCAACGACGCGCACCGCGCGCTGATTGGCGACTTTGTCGATGCGGTCACCGCCGGGCGCGACCCAGCGATCACTGGCGAGCAGGCGCTGGCCGTGCACCGGCTGATCGACGCACTGTTGCTTTCCGCCCGCGAGGGTCGGAGTGTCGTGCCATGAGCCTGCGGTTCGCCGCCATCGGCCTCGACCACCGCCACATCTACGAGCAGGTCGGCCGCTTGCTTCAGCTGGGCTGCGAGTGCGCCGGTTTCTGGACGGAGGGCAACCCGCAGCCGCTCGCCGGGTTCGTGAAGCGCTTTCCTGGCATTCCCCGCGTGGCCGACAAGCGTCAGCTGCTGGAGGATCCGACAATCGCGTTGATCGTCACCGCCGCCATTCCGCTCGAGCGCGCTGCCCTAGCGATCGAGGCAATGGACCACGGCAAGGACGTGATGACCGACAAGCCGGGCTGCACCACGCTGGCCCAGCTCGACGTATTGCGCGAAGCGGTCGCGCGTACCAGCCGTATATGGTCGGTCAGCTACTCCGAGCGCTTCGAGGTCCGTGCCGTCACTCGCGCGCTCGAGTTCGTGCGCGCCGGCGCGATCGGCCGGGTGGTGCAAACCGTGGGACTCGGCCCGCATCGGCTGAACCGGCCGCTGCGGCCAGATTGGTTCTTCGACCCGGCGCGCACCGGTGGCATCCTCACTGATATCGGCTGCCATCAGATCGACCAGTTCCTGATTTTCACGGACTCCATAGACGCGGAAATCGTGTTCGCGTCCACGGCGAACTTCGCCAACCCGGGCAATCCCGGCTTCGAGGACTGGGCCGAGCTCGTGCTGCGCAGCCAGCAGGGGCGCGGCTACGTGCAGCTCGACTGGTACACCCCGGATGGGCTGGAGACCTGGGGGGATGGCCGCTTGAAGGTGCTGGGCACGGAAGGCTACATCGAGCTTCGCAAGTACGTGGACATCGCCGGCCGGCCTGGGACCGATCACCTGTTCCTGGTGACCGGCCAAGAGACGCGCTACGTCGATTGTGCGGATGCGACGCTGCCTTATTACGGAGATCTGGTGCATGACGTGCTGACGCGCGAAGCCCGCAGCATGGACCAGGGGCATTGCTTCAAAGTGATGGAGCTGGCGCTCAAGGCGCAGGCGAGGGCCGCCGCGGCGTTCCCGGTTCTGCCCGGGAGTTGAACACCGCCGCGCGGCGTTGCTTGGAAAGGCGCCGCATGCATACTCCCCGTTGCCAGGCGAGCCACAAGACGCCGGCGCGGAGGACGAAACACATGAGGAACCCCGGGCTTGGGCGGCGTCCCCTGCTGGCAAGCACCGCAGCGCTGGCCGCCGCGGGGCAGGCCCGCGCACAGCCCGCTGCGCTGCCGACATCCCCAGTGGTGCTCAACATCATGGACGTCGCTGGGGCGCTGCAGATTGACCGCCCGGGGATCGAGCTGTTCCGCGCGCAGAACTCGAAGCTCATGTCGCGCTTCAGCGTGCAGATGGCGCCGTCGCCGGAGCTGGCGGGCAAGCTGAAGGCGCAGCAGGCTGCGGGGCGGGTGGACATTGATTTCGTCCTGCTGGGCCTGGGCCCGCTCTCGGACGGCATCACGCAAGGTGTGTGGACGCAGCTGCTGCCCACCTATGCCGACGTGTTGCCCGACCTGGGCAAGATTCTCGTGCCCGGCGCCCGCATGCTGCAGGACAACTTCGGCAAAGGCTTCGGGGTCGAGGTATCGTACACCCCGTCCGGTCCGCTGTTCGAGTACAGCCCCAACCGCGTGGACGCCGTTCCCAGGACGGCGCGGGACCTGCTGGACTGGACGCGGGCGCACCCGAAGCGGTTCGTCTACGCCCGCCCCGCCAACTCGGGACCGGGCTGGACCTTCCTGCAGGGGCTCCCGTACATCCTGGGCGACAAAGACCCGGCCGACCCGGTGAACGGCTGGGACAAAAGCTGGGACTACCTCGGGGCGATCGGCGAAAGCGTTGACTACTACCCATCCGGCACCGCCGCTACGATGAAGGAGTTGGGCGAGGGATCGCGCGACATCGTCGCCACCGCCTGCGGGTGGGACATCAACCCGCGCGTACTGGGGACCGTGCCCAAAGAAGCCCGGGTGTTTATGCTGGACGGCACGCACTGGCTGCCGGACGCGCACTTTATGGCGATCCCGAAGGGCGTCGCCCCCGAGAAGGCGGCCGTGGGGGTGCGGCTGATGGCCTTCCTGCTGCAGCCGGCGCAGCAGGCACTGACCTACGACAATGGCTACCTGTATCCCGGCCCCGTCATCGCCGACGCGCCGCTGTCCATGGCGCCGCAGAACAGCCAGGACGCCATCGCCGAATTCGGCCGGCCGGAATATGCGGACTGGTTCCGCGACCGGCCGGTCGCTCCGCCCCTGACCCCGGATCGCCTTGTCGCCGCCTTCCGCCGCTGGGACGAGCAGATCGGCGCCAAGGCGTCCCGCTAGACCCCGACCTGTGAACCAGCGCGGACACGGGACCCAGGAGCAACTGGACTTCTCAACATCTTGTCGCCCTGACCAGCGCCGAAACCTACCGCTGATTTACACATGGCCTGCTCGGCCTCAGTCAGCACCGTGCTGCGCGCGGCTTGGGTCCCATGGTGGCGTCGGCGGTGGCATCCCGGTTGCGCCATTTCATGACGGTTTTGGGGTTGATGCCGTAGGCTCTGGCGACGGCGCGGGACGACGCTTGCGCTGCTTGGAGTTCGGCTCGAACACGCGGCGTCGTTCGGGCCCTGCCGTGGAGACTGCTTCCCATAGTGCATCTTTCTCCTGACGGGTCAGGGTTGAGCTTGCACCATCACACTCCGGGACTGAAACCTGTTTTGAAAGGGGTTGTAGGCCAGGTCTGACGGTGTGATTGGGACGGGTGGTGCGGCGTTCCAGGCGGTTTGTCCGTCATGGAGCTTGGCATGT
>CAXTOB010000137.1:0-13330 GCA_964245505.1 uncultured Acetobacteraceae bacterium
GCCCTGAAGTAGGATGCCATGTCGGCCGGGACGTCCGGCCCGATCACCGCGGCGATGGCGCGGCTGGCGGACACCATGGCCAGCAGCGACGCGATGGCGTGCCGGGCGCCGTTGGCCCGGACGTTGCCGTCCGGCAGCTCGGCGGCGGTGTAGGACGTCTGGGTTTGCAGCGCGGCGACCTGTGCGGCCAACTGCACCGTCGGCAGGTCGTCGCTCAGCGGACGGCCCTCCAGGGCGTGGGCGGCCAGGTCGGCCAAGGTGGCCTGGCGTGCCCGCAGGTCGGCCACCAGGGCGTCGAAGGCACCGGTGCCCGCCAGCAGGCGGTCCACCACCAGCACCGACGCGATGCCGATCAGGATGGCGGCGACGCGATCCAGCGTCGTCGCAAGCGCCGTGTCCGGTGCGGCAATAACTCCGACGGCAATGATCCCCGCAGTGTAGCCGCTCAGGGCCGCGCCATAGGAGCGGAAATCCCGCAGCAGGGTCGCGACATATGTGCAGACAGCCAGCCACAGCGCGAAGCCGCCAAGCAGCATGACCCGGTCCTGCGGAAATGCGGCCACCAGCGCAAGCCCGACGCAGCCGCCGAACAGGGTGCCGGCGACGCGATATCTGGCCTTGGCGGCCGACATTCCGGCGGAGACCTGGGTGACGATGGCCACGCACACCCCGGCGCTCGACGCCGACTCGACTTGGCAGAAGAAGGCGACCCAGTATGCCAGCAGCATCGCAAGCGCCATCCGCGCAGCGAACAGCAAGGCGTCCGGCGCAAAGCCGGGCAGGACGAAAAACGCGCGCGGCGTTGCGATGGCTGTGTCCGACACCTTTCGCCTCCGGCTCAGCCTCTGCTCGATCCTATGCCCGGCGCTACGGCGGGCGCTACTGCGCCCTGATCCAGGTTTGGCTGCGGCCCAGCAAGCTCACGCCCAGGTAGCCGCGCACCACCAGCTTCTGCCCGTTGTTGTCGAGGCGGACCGACGACTTGTATGTGCTGCCCGTCTCAGGGTCGAGGATCGTGCCGCCGTCCCATACATCGCCGTCACGCTTGAGGCCGCGCATGATGTCCAGGCCGATCAGCGGCTTGTTCTTGCGGTCGTCGGAGCACTTCACGCAGGACAGGCCGGCGCGGGCCGGGTCGGTGATCCGCTCGATACGGCCATACAGGGCGCCGTTGGACTCGAAGATGCGGACGGCGCCGTTCTCCCTGCCGGTCTTGTCGTCCACCGTCCGCCATAGGCCGACGGGGCTGGCCGCACCCTGCGCCAACGCCGCGCCGCATAGCGCCAATGCGCCGCACAGCGCCGCGGGGATCAACAGCATACGCATCGGGATTACCTCGATCATCATAACGCGGGGGTATGCGGGACCCGGCGCTGCGCAGCAAGCGGCGTCAGCTCCCGTATCGCCATACGGTCACGGCCAGCGCGGCAGCGCCGGCGCCGAGGATGCCCAGCGCCACACACCGGGCCCGTCTCAACGTGACGCCCGGCACGGGCGCGGCGGCCCGCCAGGCCAGCGCGGCCACGATGCCGCCCGCAAGGCCGCACACGTGTGCCGAAAAGCTGACCTCAGGCGTCAGCAGATCGAATACCGCCTGCAGCACGACGGCCGCCGCCATCACCGCCGCGCCGCGCAGTGCCGCAGCACTTCGGTCCCGCCGCCAATCGCGGACTCCGGCAACCAGCAGCGCCCCGAGCAGGCCCATGATGGCGCCGGAAGCGCCGATCAGCGCGTCGTCGGGCAGGATGCCTGCTGCGGTCAGCCACAACACCCCGCTGGTCGAGGCCAGTCCAGCGGCGGCATAGATGAACAGGGTAGCGACCGGCCCGGTGGTCCGCTCCACCCGGACGCCCAGGGCCACCAGAGCGACCATGTTCATCCCTAGGTGCAGCAGGTTGAGGTGCAGGAACAGCGCGGTTTCCAAGCGCCACCACTCGCCACCGCCCAGCACGGCGCCGGGCCATAGGCCGCCGAGGCGGAACAGGACGGCGTCGTCATCTCCTCCGCCCGCCAGCATCTCCGCGCTATAGGCCAGCAGGTTGAGGGCGAGCAGCGCCAGGGTGACGGGCGCGTCGCCGATCCATGTCGGAAGCTCGGCCGGCACTGCGGCGGCCTCCTGCGCCAACAGCGCCTGGTCCTCGGGGGTCAGCGGGACAGGAGGCGCGGCAGCCAGGCGCTGGCGGGCGGTCAGGGCCATCAGGCGATCCGGGCTGTCCAGCAGGCGCTCCAGTCCCAAGCGTCCGGTTGGGTCGCCCACGGCCTGGGCAGCGGCGGCGCGCCAATAGGCCCTCACAGGCCGGGTCAGCACCGATAGGGAGCCGGTCAGCAGACGGTCCACTGCCGCCACCTGCCCGCAGGCGGCCATGACGGTCAGCGTCGCCATCGGCCGGTGCGCGGCAAGGCGCCCGCGCTGACCGGCGAATAAACGCAGCATGGCGGCGCGGTCGCCGCTGTCATTCAGGGCGCGCAGGCGCATGGCGATGCCCACGGGGTCGGCGTCCCCTGCCTCGCCCACGCTGGGCGGCAGCAGCGACCAGTCGCCGCGCAGCCTGCACAACTGCCCCGTGGCTGCCAGGCGTACGACGGCAGGCACTGGTTCCCGTCGCAGGATGTCCAGCGCCTTATCGGCCTCGGCCAGACGGCCGCGGGCGGTAAGCGCCAATGCGTCCAAAAGGCGCCATTGCTGGTTGTCCAGGCTGCGAAAGTGAGGGGTCAGGGTCCGGGTCAACCGGGCCAGCCATGCCGCACGCACAAAGTCCTGGCGGCGTGTGGCCGCATTGACCAGCCGTTGCAGGACGCCTGGCACCCAGATGATGGCTGCGAAGGTCGCCGCCGTAATCCAGGGGGCCCAGTCCGGCACCAGCACGCTGGCAACCACTGCGAGCGCCGCCACTGCCGCGAGGGCGCGCCAGCGTGGGTCGCGCAACGGCACCCGCGCCCGCAAGCAGCCGATGGCTCCCATCGCACAGCTTCCCAGAGGCAGCCAGAACAGGAGCAGCCACAACAGGAGCCGGTGGTCGGTCATGGCTTATCCACTCGATGACGGGAGCGAGGCGGATGTGTCGGCAATCCTGTAAGAGCCCGTTGGCTCAACGCACCGTCAGCGGCGCTTCGGAGCGTTGCCGGGCCAGGATTGCAAGTTCGTTCTCCAGCCATTGCCGGAGCTTGCCGGAAGAGCCGAAGGCCGCCTCCACCCATATGCCGTGCGCGGCGGTGAAGCCCTGCGCCACCGCTGTCAGCGCCAGGCGCAAGCTGTAGGCGGCATAAAGGCGGACCATGCCGCCATTGGCCCGCGCGGCGTTGGTGATCAGCCCCAGGCAGGCGAAGGTGGCACGCCTCACGGACCCGGCTTGGCGGCATTGGGGAAAAATAGCTGCTCGCCGTTGATCTTGTAGGCGGCGATGGTGCCCTGCCCGGCGGGGGACACCAGCCAGGCGATAAAGCGCCGGCCGAGATCGGCCTTGACCGCCGGGTGCCGGGCCGGGTTCACCAGCATGACGCCATACTGGTTGAACAGCCGCGCGTCGCCCTCGACCAGGATCACTAGGTCCTGCCGATTGCCGAAGTTGAGCCAGGTGCCACGGTCGGACAGGGTGTAGGCCCCCATCGCTGCGGCGGCATTCAGCGCCGGACCCATGCCACCACCGATATCCTTGTACCAGCCGGTGTCCTTGCTGGCGGCATTCGGGTCCACTCCGGCGTCGGCCCAGAAGCGCTTCTCCGCGGCATTGGTGCCGCTGTCGTCGCCGCGGGTGATGAAAGGTGCGCTGGCGTCCGCGACACGGCGTAAGGCGGCGACCGTGTCCTTGCTTCCGGCGATGCCGGCTGGGTCGGCTTTGGGGCCGACGATGATGAAGTCATTATACATGACCTCCTGCCGCTCGACGCCCCAGCCGTCGGCGACGAAGCGCAGCTCTGCCGGGCGGTCATGCACGAACATCACGTCGGCGTCACCACGCTGCCCGATGGCCAGCGCCTGGCCGGTGCCGACGGCGACGACCCGGACCTCGATCCCGGTCGCCAGCGTGAACGCCGGCAGCAGGTGGGGGAACAGGCCGGACTGCTCGGTGGAGGTGGTTGAGGCGACGGTGATGTAGGGAACATCGGCGGCACGGGCGACCGGCGCCGCCGCCAGTAACCCGAGCAGCGCGGCGGTGAACGTTCGGCGAAGGATCATGGCAGCTCCATCTGACCGGCGCGGCAACGTTGCTGGGGCATCGGCTCAGCAGGCTTGAGCGGCCTGACGCTTGGATGGCCGTCTGATTTCCTAAGCCGCGCCGTGCTGCTGAGGTTTCATACCAAACCGCCTGCGAAGGCCTGCTTAGCGCACTTCGATGGCTGCAAGACCGCGGACGTCCCGGCCGGCGTGGCTGTCGCCAGGCACGACCAAGCGCGGAGCCGGGAGGGGATGACCGTCCATGGCGTAGGCGATGAGGACCTGCTTGCCCTCAAGGTGCGGATCCATCTCGCCGAATGCGACTGCCACTGCATAGCCATCGCCGCCCCGGGCCATCAGGACATGCTGGTGTTCCGTGGCGCGGCCCGGCGCGTCCACTGGCGCCGCCGCCTGCAGCAGCGGCCAGAGCAGGGCGCCGGTGTAGGTGATCTTACGCGGCCCCTGCGACGTGGCTACAGTAACCTCCACCGTGACGGCCGGAAGGGCTTGCAGGTCGGTCAGGGCCAGGGTGCGCGGAGTCTTGATTGCACCGGAGAAGGCGACGGGAGCGGGTGGCGCGGCGCTGTCGGCTGGCTTAGGCGGTGCGGAGTCCTGCGCGGCGGCGGGATGGGCCAGGGCCAGCACGGCCAGGAGAAGGACGGCCCGCCGCAGGGTGCGGCCGGCAGCTTTGGCGTGCGGCATGGGCTACTTGCCTATCATTACGTCCGACGACTTGATCACGGCGGTGGCTTCATCGCCGGCCTTCAGGGCCAGATCGTCGATCGCCTCGTTGGTGATCGAAGAATGCACGATGGTGCCGCCACCGATGTCGATGTGGACGTGGCCGGTGGTCTGGCCCTTGGTAACGGACACGATCTTGCCCTTGAACTGATTGCGTGCGCTGAGTTTCATGATCGTTCCTAGTTGCCGTTCTTCGGCGGTGCGTAACGGAATGCTAACGCATTGGGGTTAAAGTCGTCTATGCGCGGGGTTGTAAGCGTTGGGAGCGGCCTGGCAACCATGCCGTGGCCGCCCTGGACGAAACTTATGTTGCAGTGCAACATAAAGGGTGCGAGGCCGTTGACTGCGACCAGGGGATGCGGCGCCCCAGCATAGGGAAGGAGACTTCTATGAGACCGGACAAGATACGCGGAAACGTGTTCGTGGCAAACCTGCCCCGCGGCTTGAAAGACGAGGAACTGGCAGAGGCATTCGACCCCTTCGGCATCGTGCTGAATGCCCACATGGCGCGCGACCCGGCGACCGGGGAAACGCTGGGCCATGGCCTGGTGCAGCTCGCGCCCGATAAGGCGGTGGAGGTGGCCGTCGCGCGCTTGAACGAGACGGGAATTGGTGGACGCCGGATCGAGGCTCGCCGGGCTGACCCGGAGATGGGCATCAGCCCGCCGCCACGCCCGCGTGAGGCGCCGGCCCGCGCGCCGCGGAGCGAGGCCGTGGTAGTTGTGGAGCGCCGCCCTCCGCCGCGTACGCCGACGCTGGTGATGGCGAAGCTGGGGCCGCGCCCACGCCGGGATGCTCACTGAGCGGTTCGGGTCTCAAAACACCGTCTGGCTGGGCGTTGTAGGTTGCTGGCTGACGGCCACGATGACTGCGGATTGGATGCGTGACGCATAGCGGAGCTGTCCCATGCCTTATGGGATTGGATTATCGGCTACTGGGTGATGTGATGCCCTGCTAGGCGTCTGTGCGGGCCGCCGTCTCCGGCGAAAACAGCGGCCTGGCCTCCATCACCTGCCACGCCATCAGGGCGGGCAGGCCGAAAGCCAATTCCCGCACGCGCTTCATCAAGGCGAGCGCGATGGCCACATCTGGCGGCAGGCCAAACAGCCCGCACACCAGGACATAGCCGCCCTCCGCCACGCCAAGCGCGCCGGGAACGATGAAACCCGCCGTCCGGATCGCCTGGCCCAATGCCTCAATAGTTAGGGTCTCAGAAAAACCTGCTTCTTTGCCGAGAACGTGCAGCGCCAGCCAGACTTCGGTGCCGCCCAGTAGCCAGGACACCATGTGCAGCCCTCCGCACCGCGCCAGCGCCCGGCGGTTGCGGCCCAGGTTGCGGAAGGCGGAGCCAATGCCGCGCAGGCCGGGAATGCCGCGGGTGGCGGCGCGGCGCACCCGGACCGACAGCCACCGGCCGGGGCGTCCAGCCCAACCATAGCGCACGCCAGCCGCCAGCAGGGCAGCGACGGCCAGCGCAGTGGTGGTTCCGGCGATTAGCCAAGCTGCCGTCGCGCTCATGCCCACCAGCGTCACCAGCAGGCCCAGCCCAATCAGCGTGAACAGCGCCTGTGTCAGCACTCCCGTGGCAACGTCGCCAACCGACCCGGCGATAGCGGCCGGCAAGGGCACGCCGCGCCGGTGCAGCAGCCGGGCGCCGACGACCTCGCCGCCGATCTGGGCGACGGGCAGCATGGTGTTGATGCCCTCCCGCACCCAGCGGAGCAGCAAGAATGCCAGCACGCCGGGTCGCCGATGCTGCCGTCCGGTTGCGGCCCGCCAGGCTTCCGACGATGCCAGGAGCTGCAGCAGGTGGAAGGCGACCACCAGCGCGATGCTCCAACCCGCCCGGTGCAGCAGGCCGAGAATGCCGGGCAGGCCGTGATGGGTCAGCAGCCATCCGGCCAGGGTCAGCCCGGCCAGGGTCGCTACGGCGGCACCCCACCTCATGCCCCTGCCACCCTTGCTGTCGCGTCTTGAGCGAGCGAACGCGGCTGGCTGGAAGGATCGGTCCGTCATGGCTCCGGCCATACAGCAACCCGGGGTGCCGCCGTAAGCCCCCCGAGGATCAGGCTGGACGATCGCCCGAAAGGGTGATCCGGTGCATCAGGCGACGGTGGCCGTGGTAGTCGTTCACCGGGTTGTGCTGCGCCGCGCGGTTATCCCAGAAGGCGATGGAGCCGGGCTCCCAGCGGAAGCGGCAGGTGAACTCGGGCTTTACCTGGTGGGCGAACAGGAATTGCAGCAGCGGGGCGCTTTCCTCCTCCGTCCAGCCGGCGAAGCGGGCAGTGTGGGCAACGTTGACATACAGCGCGCGCCGCCCGGTTTCGGGGTGGGTGCGGACGACCGGGTGCTCGGCGGCGTAGTCCTTTGGCGCCGCCGCGCCGCTGTCACGCACACGGTCCTCGCGGGTGCGGCTCACATCCGCCTTGGCCGACGTGTTGATGGCGCGCAGGCCGTCCAGGGTATGGCGCAGGCCGTCCGACAACGCCTCGTAGGCCAGGTACTGGTTGGCGAACAGCGTATCTCCGCCATAGGGCGGCAGCTCGCGGGCCAGCAGGACGCTGCCCATCGGCGGCTGGTCCAGGTAGGAGGTGTCGCTGTGCCAGATGCCGCCGAAGTTGGTGCGCTCCTCCTCGCGCTTCAGCACCTGGATGATCTCGGGGAAGCCGTCGAGGCCGCGGACGAAGGGATACTCCACCGGCGTGCCGAAGCGGGCGGTGAAGCCGCGGAACTCGGCCGGCGGCAGCGGCTGATTGCGGAAGAACACCACGAGATGGTCCAGCAGCGCCTGGCGGATGCCCTTGACGGCCGCGTCGTCCAGCCCGGCAGCCAGGTCAACTCCGTGGATTTCGGCGCCTAGCGCGCCGGAGATCGGTCGTACGTCCATCGTCTTGCATTCCCTCCACCCCGGGGTTGTGGCGCCCCGCTGGCGTGGAGTGTAGCGTATGCGCCAACGCCCGCCAGGGATGCGGGGACCGGATACGGAGGATGCGATGTCCACAAATATGACCCGGCGCGCTGCGCTCGGCCTGCTCGCCGCCCCTGCGATCATCGGACACGCCCAGGCGGCGGGGCGGCTGCTCCGCATCTCGCACCAGTTCCCCGGCAGCACCGGGGATAGCGGGGACTTCCGCGACCGCATGTGCCAGCGGTTTGCCAAATTGGTGCAGGAGCGGACAGGCGGGTCGCTGGAGTTTCAGGTGTATCCCAATGCGTCGCTGGCAAAAACCTTCGCGCAGATCAGCGGCCTGCGTAAGGGCGCGCTGGACATCGCGCTGGTGCCGCTGACCTATGCCGGCGGCGAGATCCACGAGATGAACATTACGTTCATGCCGGCGCTCGTGACCAGCTACGCCCAGGGTTACAACTGGCGCACGGCGCCGGTCGGGCGGGAGCTGGTGGGCCTGCTGGAGCAGCGCGGCATCGTGCTGGTGAGCTGGATGTGGCAGTCCGGCGGCATGGCTTCCCGCACCCAGCCGCTGATGGAGCCGGCCGACGCGCGTGGCATGAAGATACGCGGCGGGTCGCGAGAGATGGACGAGATGTTCAAGGCGGCCGGGGCATCGGTGTCGTCCATGCCGTCCAACGAGGTTTACATCGGCATGCAGACCGGGGTGATGGACGCGGCCTGCACCAGCAGCAGCAGTTTTTTGTCGTTCAAGCTGCAGGAGGCGTGCAAGTACCTGGCGGCGCCGGGGCGGCGTAGCTTTTTCTTCGTATTGGAGCCGATCCTGGTGTCCAAGGCGGTTTGGGACACGCTGTCGAAGCCGGAGCAGGAGGCGATGATGGCGGTGGGAGAGGAAATGGTGCCGTTCAACCTAGCTGGCGCTCAGGCGGATGACCTGGAGCTGACACGGACCTATGCCGCCGCCGGAGTGCAGGTTCGGGCCATGGAGGAGGATACCGTGGCGCGATGGCAGGCCGTGGCGCGGGAGAGCGCTTGGAAATCGTATGCAGAGAAGACGGCGCTGGCGGAGCGGATGCTGCATCTGGCTGAGGAGGTGGAGGGATAGAGGAATGAATAGGCTTCATGTTTGCAAGGTGAAAATTAAGTAAGTAGATGCGATGATTTTGCACGATCAGGCATCGCCTGCCTTTCTCCGGTCTTCTTCCCCGGGGTAGATGGCTTCCAACCAAACCGATGCTGACGTCAGTTAGCAATTCTATACAATTGTCATAGTCGGTTTCGGTTAATGACAGAGACGGACACGGAGCGAGTCGCCCATCCCGCCAGCTTTTAAAGCCGGCTAAGGCATTTACGAGACATGCGGCGGATCTGCATCCACCGGTGCGGGGAGGCTTTCGGTGATAGCGAAATTAGGAAAAGCCTACCATGCGGCTCTTTATGCTGCTTCAACCTCGGTGATCCGCGGTGAGAAAGAAGCGCAGCTGACAACACCCATAAGCAACCTACTCATAGGTCTTTCCGAGGCAGCAAAGTTTGGAGCCTTGCGCCTTATTCGAGAAACCCGGCTGCACCATACGAGACCTGATTTTGCAGCGGTGCTGACACGCAATGGTAATACCCGGCAAGAGGGATTTATAGAACTAAAGGCGCCTAGCGTCTCCGTCAATGCTTGGTCCTGGTCCGGCCGAAACCGTCGCCAATGGGCGAACATGCATCGCGAAGCCGGAGTGCTGATCGTCAGCAACGGTGTGCAAGCCCAGCTTTACAGGGACGGTGTGCCAATCGGCGAACCGGCCAGTCTGCCCTATGCCGATTTCCGGCAATGGGACCCCGGCCCATTGATCGAGTTGCTGCGCTGTTTCTTTAACCAGAACCCCGTCCCAACCGCCACTCGCGACGTTCCCAGCCGTTCGGCGATGCAAGTGTCGGATCCGCGCGGCCATTGCCCCTGGATGCTGCACGAAGCGGCGATACCCTGAGTGTCTGTCCGGGATCATTTTTGCGATGACAATTTGCTAGAGCGTCACAGGGGTATCGTTGAATAGTTATGATGTATCGGCAAAGCTGAGCCTGGACCATGTGACCACAACCATTGTTCAAACGTAAACCGTTGATAAATCATGTGTTGATCGTGGGCAAACCCCGAGCAACTCACTCAAGGTTTGCAGATAGACGAAAAGCTCAGCCGGCTGGCGCAGCCTGGAACATGATCTGGCACTACCGCAGATCCTCTGTGTAATAGGCAGCGCGAGCCTGCTCACCGTCTTTCTGAACACCCCAGGACACGGCCTAAACTTGCGGTTGGACGCTCCCTCGTTGCGGGCCAGAGAAAGGTGCGTCTGGTTGCACCGGCCGAACCGCCAATCACGTTCCGGTGAGTTTGTCCTGCCACCGAGATGTGTGGTTCGGTCAGTTGGAGTTTTTTCCCTGTCCTTTAGGGTCTAGGGGCCACCCCTTTCAGGGTGTTGTCTTTCCTGCTGCGAGCAGACGTGCGGTTGCGACGTGGGTGCGTGCGGTTTTGCCATCGACATAGCCTTTTGGTTTGGCGGTCTTGGGTGCGCGCTTGCTGGTGGCGACCTGTTTCGGGTTGATCGTGCGGGCGAGGCGAAGCAACTGCTGGGCCAAGCCGGCCGGGTCGGCTGTGTCCCAGCGCGGCCAGTGTTCTGACGGCAGGGCGATGAGCAGGCCCTCGTAGCCGCTCCTGACCTGTACGGCGAGGTGGAAGCAGGACACCTCCGGCGGCGGGGCAGACGGCGCGGCGGGGGGCGGCTGATGCGCTTGTTCCACTGCCCGCTGCAGCAGGGCCAGGACGTTGTAGGCTAGCACGGCTACGGCAAAGCCCAGCAGCGCCGCGCGCGGATGGCCGAGGCTGCTGACCTTGCTGTGCAGCACGGCTTCCAGCCGCCCGAACATGCCTTCGATACCCGGCAAACGGCTGCGTTCGACGCGCCAGCGCGTGCGGTAGAGTTCGGCAATGCGCTGTGCGCCAACCGCCTCGGGCAGGTTGCTCCACAGCCGGATCGCGGTGTCGCCGTCCTCGGTCGGCTGGTCCAGCGCAAGCTCGACGCACCGCCAGGACGCGGCCTGGCCATGCACCTGCACCGCCTGCTCACGCACCAGCCCCGTCTCGACCCGGCTGCACGCGCGCCACGCCCCTTGCTCGACGACCCGCGGGTGGCGGCCATGCTCGCGCACGATGAAGCCGGCGCCTGCGTCCTCCAAGCCACCCAGCACCATGCGGGTGCAGTAATGGCGGTCCCGCGCAAATCGCTTTGCGATTTCGCTGCAATCCAAAGCTCTCCGGGCCTCGCGCCCTCCAGCAACGGCGCCACCGCGGCGCGCTCGCTCGCATGCGCGTCCTCGCAGGCCACCAGGTCCACAACCAGGCTAAGGAGCCTCTCAACAATTACTGCGTCAGTCTGATGTTCTTGGGTTGATGGTGCAGTTCCACTCTGGGTGCCACGAGTCGGTTGCGATGTTGAGGGCAACCATGTCCTCGTCGGTGACGCGGATCGCCTTGGGATAGCTGTTCTTGTCGAGTTCGCAGCGCACCGTCAGGCCGGTCGCGGGGGTTGTCGCGGCGATCAGATCAACGACGGCCAGACGGCTGACCAGTGGCTTGCCGCGCCAGGCCTGGGTGATGTGGCAGAACTGGGTGATGTGGCAGAACAGGCGGTGCTCGATCTTGTTCCACTGTGTGCCTTGCCAAGACGCATTGATGTCGTGGGTGCAAATCCCACCCGGCAACTCTCGCTCCAGCCGGAAGCACCCGGGGCGGATCAGGAGGCGACGAATGGTCTGAAGCACTGTGGGAAAAGGTCCCTTCTGGGGATCAGCGGGCCATACGGGCCGCAGCACAAGCGAACACCGTCGAGGCCTCGAAAGGATCAAACGTGAGAGCCGACCCGCCAGTGGAACGGGGAGGCCGCTGTCGTCAGGCAAGCGAGCGAGACACGCCCCTGACGGTCTCACCGGGGTAAAGGTGGCAGCACGTATGGCAGAGCATCGATGCGCAACAAGGGAAGTCTG
The DNA here is from genome assembly GCA_964245505.1 of uncultured Acetobacteraceae bacterium. Taxonomy (GTDB): domain Bacteria; phylum Pseudomonadota; class Alphaproteobacteria; order Acetobacterales; family Acetobacteraceae; genus DASWOJ01. The sequence continues at coordinate 11,835 of CAXTOB010000137.1, forward strand.
TTCCGGCGACCACGGTTGGCAACCGGATGGTCAACGGCGACCCCGCGAGGGTCAGCGCCGGCCGGGGCAGATGGCGGAAGGGTCCGTAGTACCAGGGACGCCGGGTAATGCCGGCTGAGGGAAGGGGTCCTGACCTGCGACAGGCGAGCAAAGTGACGAGACCCTGGAGATTGGCCGATGGCCCAGCAACTCCGCTCGAAAGGGTTCAGAAGTTACAAACCTCGCTGCAGGCGAAAGCTAAGGCTGAACCGGCTTTTCGCTTCTACTCCCTGTGGGACAAAGTGTGCCGGGTCGCCGTCCTCGAGGAAGCATACCGGGCATGCCGCCGCAACGGCGGGGCCTCGGGCTGTAATGGGGTGACGTTCGACCTGATCACCGCCAACGGGCAGGGGCGATGGCTGGAAGAGTTGCGGCAGGAGCTGCGGGCCGGCGAATACTGTCCCCAGCCCCTGTTGCGCGTTTGGATACCAAAGAGCAACGGCGGCCAGCGCCCGCTCGGCATTCCGTGCATCCGCGACCGCGTGGTCGAGATGGCGGCGCTGCTGGTGCTGGGTCCGATCTTCGAGGCGGACCTGCTGCGCAATCAGTATGGCTTCCGTCCGGGGCTGGACGCCAAGATGGCGGTTCGCCAAGCCTTCTGGCACGTCAGCGATCATGGGCGATCGGAGGTGGTGGACGCGGATCTCAGCGACTACTTTGCGTCGATCCCGCATGGGCCGCTGATGCGCTGTGTGAGCCGGCGTGTGGCGGACGGGACGCTCTTGTCCGTGATCAAGAGTTGGCTCACGGCACCGGTGATCGAGCGTGACCAGCGCACGACCCGATGCACGACGGAGGCGAAGGACCGACATCGGGGTACGCCGCAGGGGTCCCCGATCTCGCCCCTGATGGCGAATCTCTACTTCCGCCGCTTCCTGCTGGCCTGGGAACGGTTCGGCCACCGCGGACGGCTCGACGCCCACGTTGTCAACTATGCCGATGACCTCGTCATCTGCTGCCGACCCGGCAACGGACCGGCCGCACTGACGACAATGCGGGAGTTGATGACCCGGCTCGGGCTGACGGTGAACGAGGCCAAGACTGGATTGGTGCAACTGCCCGAGACGAGTTTCGACTTCCTGGGCTATAGCATCGGTCGGTTTTACGGCAAGGACGGGGTGCGTTATGTGGGCACGCGCCCGTCCCGGAAGGCGGTCCATGGCTGTGACAATCAATATTGGTTCTCCCGCACTTGCCGTGCTGTCGTTGCGGTCTCATGCGGCGTGGAGGACGCGGGCGCGGAGGAGTTGGAAGCCAGCACGGCCATACATAGTCCGCTTGATGGTCTTGATGCGATTGATCTGCCCTTCGGCGGGGCTTGTGGTCCAGGGCAGGTCGAGGGCGGCCTGAACGGCTGGGAGGTCCCGTCGTATGCTGGCCGCGAAGTCGGCAAGCAGGGTTGCGGCCGCGTCGTCGAGCACGCCGGCCAGGCGTTCCCGGCTTTCGTGGCGCAGCAG
>CAXTOB010000138.1:0-13139 GCA_964245505.1 uncultured Acetobacteraceae bacterium
CACCTCAGTACCCCCAAGCCCGCGGTTCTCACCAGCGCGCCCACCCCGGAGACCGTCATGCCTATCACCCCCAGCTACGATCCCTCCCTGGTGGTGCTGTCCATCCTGATCGCCGTCCTCGCCTCCTACAGCGCCCTCGACCTCGGCAGCCGCGTCCGCGGCGCCGCCCCCAACATGCGCCCGGTCTGGATCGGCATGGCGGCGCTGGTGATGGGCGGCGGCATCTGGGCGATGCACTTCGTCGGCATGCTGGCCTTCCGCATGGACCTGCCGGCCGGCTTCGCGATTGGCGGCACCGTGCTGTCGCTGCTGGTGGCCATAGCTGCCACCGGGGCAGCCTTCGCCTGGGTCACGCGGCTCCGCACGCAAGAGAGGGACGTGGTGCCCGCCGGCCTCCTGATGGGCGGAGGTGTCGCCGCAATGCACTACACCGGGATGGCCGCAATGGACATGGGGGCGACCGTCACCCACTCCATGCCGCTGGTCGTCCTGTCGGTCGTGATCGCCGTTGTTGCCTCGATCGCTGCCCTGTGGCTGATGGTCCGCTCGCACGGCGTCGCGCGGAAGCTTCTGGCCGCCGGGGTGATGGGAGCCGCCGTCGCCGGAATGCACTATGTCGGCATGGCCGCCGCCAGCTTCACCATGACCGGCCAGGCTCCGGCAGCGGATGAGCTGACCGGTATCGGGCAGATGACCCTCGCGCTTTATGTCGGCGGCGCCACTTTCGTCCTGCTGTTCCTGTCGTTGCTGGCGGCCTCTCTGGACCAGGCCCGCGTTCAACGCGACCTGCTGGCCAGCGAGGAGCGGTTCCGCGCCGCGGCCGAGGTCGTGGGCGACATCATCTGGACCAATAGCGCCGACGGCAAGATGATGGGCGTCCAAGCCGACTGGGCCCGCTACACCGGCCAAACCGAGGCCGAGTATCACGGTTTCGGCTGGGCCAAGGCCGTCCATCCGGACGATGTGCCGCCCACCGTGGAGGCCTGGAACGAGGCCGTTGCCGCCCGCCGCGTGTTCGTGCACGAGCACCGGTTGCGCCGGCACGACGGTGCCTACCGCCTGTTCGCGATACGCGCCGCCCCCGTGCTGGACGGCGCCGGGGGCCTGCGCGAATGGGTTGGCGTCCACGAGGACATCACCGAGCGCCGTCTCGCGGAGGCCGAACTGCTTGCTGCCAAGGAGCAGGCGGAGGAGGCCAACCGCGCCAAAAGCCAGTTCCTCGCCAACATGAGCCACGAGCTGCGCACTCCCCTGTCCGCCATCATCGGCTACACCGAGATGCTGGAGGAGGAGATTGAGGACGCTGCCGACCCAGCCAGCCTGCTCAGCGACATGACCAAGATCAAGGACAATGCCCGGCATCTGCTGGGCCTCATCAACGACGTGCTGGACATCTCCAAGGTCGAAAGCGGCCGCATGGAGGTTTATGCCGAGGACTTCGACGCCGCCCGCCTGCTGCAGGATGTCGGGGCGACGATGCAGGCGCTGATGGACAAGAACGGCAACACCCTGGTGGTGCAGGCGCAGCTGGACCTGGGCACGATGCATCAGGACATGACCAAGGTGCGGCAGATGCTGCTGAACCTGCTAAGCAACGCCGCCAAGTTCACCCGGAACGGCACCATCACCCTGTCCGCAGAGCGATCCGGGCGGCCCGACGGCCTGGATGACGTAACGCTGAAGGTCTCCGACACCGGCATCGGCATGACGCCGGAGCAGCTGCAGAAGCTGTTCCAGCGCTTCCAGCAGGCCGACGCCTCCACCACGCGCCGTTTCGGCGGCACCGGGTTGGGCCTGTCCATCACCCGGGCCTTCGCCACCATGCTGGGCGGCGCTGTGGACGTGGCCAGCGCGCCGGGCCAGGGCACGACCTTCATCCTGCGCCTGCCCGCCTACTGGCAACCGGCACAGGCGTCCGCAACCGATGGCGCTGCGGAGACTGAGGCCAGCCAGCATCCCGTCCTGGTCATAGACGATGACCCGGCGGTGCTCGACCTGATGACACGCTTCCTGCAGAAGGACGGGTTCGCTGTCCGTACTGCCGCGGACGGAGAAACCGGGTTGATGCTGGCGGCACAGCTTCGTCCCTCTGTCATCGTGCTGGACATTTTGATGCCGCGGCTGGACGGCTGGGGCGTGCTGTCCCGCCTAAAGGCTGACCCGGCGCTGGCTTCGATCCCGGTCGTGGTTGTCAGCTTCGTCAATGAGCGCGGGTTGGGCTACTCGCTGGGCGCCGCGGACTACCTGACCAAGCCGGTGGAATGGGACCGCCTAAAACAAGCTTTGGACCAGCTGGCGGAGGAAAGGGCGGGCCAGCCGGTGCTGGTGGTGGACGACGACGCCGACACGCGCGACCGGCTGCGCACGATGCTGGCCCGGGACGGCTGGGCCGTGGAGACCGCTGCCGATGGCAATGCCGCACTGTTGCAGGTGGCCGCCGTCCGCCCGGCGGTGATCCTGCTGGATTTGATGATGCCCGGCATGGACGGCTTCGGCGTGCTGAAGGAGTTGCGCAACCACCCGGACTGGAGCACGATCCCAGTCATCGTCGTCACCGCAATGGACATGACGGCCGCCGACCGGGAACGGCTGGGACCGCAGGCGGCGCTGATCCGCAAGGATAGTTCCGACATGCGCGACCTGCTGCAGGAGGTGCGCCGCGCGTCCGGCCAGGCGCTTCCGGCCGCTCCGGCCCCGGCCAATACCCCTGCCCGCCGGGCCGAGGAGCTGGAAACTGCACTGGGCCGTCACAGGGCGTAGAGCACCGTTTGGGCGCCGCAAACCGGGAGCGCCCCGACGGCGTTGCGGCCCGATGAATTTGAACGCCAAGGCCCAAGATATCCACCACCGCCTGTGCCGCCTGTATGGCTGCCCCATCGCCTATTTTCAGGCGTTGGACCCGCTTAGCGAGCTTGTCAGCTCTCTCCTGTCGCACCGCACCCGCAACGCGGACAGCGGCGCCGCCTTCAAGGCCCTGTGCGCCCGCTTCCCCGATTGGCACGCTGTCCTCGATGCCCCCACCACCGAGGTGCAGCAGGCTATTGCCCGCGTCACTTGGCCGGAGCAGAAGGCACCCCGCATCCAATCCATCCTGCGCGCCATCCAGGCCGAGCGCGGGGAATTGTCCCTGGGCTTTCTGGCTGACCTGCCGGTGGACGAGGCCCGCGCCTGGCTGCAGCGATTGCCCGGCGTCGGTCCAAAGACCAGCGCCGCCGTGCTGAGCTTTAGCCTGCTGCGCCGCCCGGCGCTGCCGGTGGACAGCCATCACCACCGCGTCGCCGTCCGCACCGGCCTGATCCCGGCCGGCATGGCGGTTGGTCCGTCCCACGTCGTGTTGGCCGCGCAACTGCCGCCGGAGTGGGACGCGCAGCAGGTCTATGACAACCATGAGGTGCTGATGCTGCACGGGCAAAAATGCTGCTACTGGCGCAACCCGGCCTGCGGGCGCTGCCCGCTGCTGGACCTGTGCCCGGCCGGGCAGGGGTTTATGCAGGCGGCCGCCGCTGCAACCGCAGGCCAGCCGTCAGTCTAGAGGGTTAGGTTGCAGCCAGGGCTGGACCCGCAGCGAGCGGGTCTGAACCAGCAAACCTCTGCTCGCAAACAAAAAAGCTAAACCGGCATACGTCCAGCCCGGACGCAAACCAATCCAGCCGTCCTGGCCGGGAGTCGTGGCGTAAAGCTTGCAAGGCGATTTACGGAACAACCAGCGTGCGGTCCCGTGCGCCCGAACCGGAGCAAGCGGCATGTCGTCCCCAGCAGCCACCATCCAGATCACCCAGCGCACGCCGATTTACAAGTCGCTGTTTGTGCAGGTGGTCGCCGCATTGATGCTGGGAATTGTGCTCGGCATGGTGTTACCGGGTTTTGCGACCGGCCTGAAGTTCTTCAGCGACGCATTCCTGAAGCTGATCTCGATGATCGTGGCGCCTATTGTGTTCTGCGTTGTCGTGCACGGGATCGCGGGCGCCGGCGACCTCAAGAAGGTTGGCCGGGTCGGCGGCAAGGCGCTGCTGTACTTCGAGGTGATGACGACCGTCGCCCTGATGGTGGGCCTGCTGCTGGCCTACCTGGTGGGGCCTGGCCACGGCATGAACATCAACACCGCGACGCTGGACCCCAAGGCGCTGGGCGCCTACGCCGAGAATGCCCACAAACTACAGGGCGGCGGCATCGGCAGCTTTATCCTGAACATCATCCCCACCACGTCGTTTGACGCACTGGCGCGCAACGACGTGCTGCAGGTGCTGTTTTTCGCCATCATTTTCGGCATCAGCCTGTCCCTGATCGGCGAGCCAGGCAACCAGGTAACGAGCCTGATCGAGGCCGTGTCGAAGGTGCTGTTCCGGGCGATGGGCCTGATCGTGCGCCTGGCGCCGCTGGGGGTGCTGGGGGCGGTGGCATATACAGTCGGGCAGTATGGCGTAGGGTCGCTGCAGCAGCTCGTGTCGCTCGTGGTGCTGTTCTGGGTAGCGGTCGCGCTGTTCGTGGTGGTGGTGCTCGGCACGGTCATGCGGGTCACGACCGGGCTGAATATCCTGCGCTTCCTGCTGTATTTCCGGGAGGAGCTGACCATCGTGCTGGCCACCGCATCGTCGGACGCAGTGTTGCCGCAGATCATGCGCAAGCTGGAGCGCATGGGCGTCAAGCCGTCCATCGTTGGGCTGGTGGTCCCTACGGGTTACTCGTTCAACCTTGATGCATTCTCGATTTACCTGACGCTGGCGACGGTGTTCATCGCGCAGGCGACCAACACGCCGCTGTCCCTGGGGGACTTGCTGCTGGTGCTGGGCATCTCGCTCGTGACCAGCAAGGGCGCGCACGGCGTGCCCGGCTCCGCCATCGTGATCCTGGCGGCAACCCTGAACGCCGTGCCGGCGATCCCCGCCATAGGCTTGGTGCTGGTGCTGTCGGTGGACTGGTTTATTGGCATGGCCCGTGGATTGGGCAACCTGATCGGCAACTGCGTCGCGACCGTGGTGATCGGCGCCTGGGAGCATGACCTGGACGTGCCACTTGCCCGGCGCGTGCTGGCCGGGGAGGTGCAGGTGGACCTTACGGCGGACGGGGCAGGGATGCCGGTCGCGGCGGAGTGAAGTGCGGCGCCTGGGCCGTGCGGCGCCGGACGCAACGGAGGCTCACGCTGGCTGTGGCATAGCCAGTAAAGCCCGAACGCCCACCATCGCCAACGCCCCGGCCTGTGCCGCAAGCAGCGTTGCCTGAAATGCCGGGTTGCGTAGGAAACTGGACTCCCGTTCCGGGGCTAAGCCGTCTCCGCCGCCCGCACCCCCAACTCCCGCTCCATCGCCTCCCGCATCAGGAACTTCTGCATCTTTCCCGTCACCGTCATCGGGAACTCCTCCACGAAGCGGACATAGCGCGGCACCTTCTGGTGCGCGATCTGCCCTCGGCAGAATGCCTGCACCGCCTCGACGGTCAGCGCCTCGCCGTCGCGCAGCTTCACCCAGGCGCACAGCTCCTCGCCATAGCGGTCGTCAGGCACCCCGAACACCTGCACGTCCTGAATCGCAGGATGCCGGTATAGGAACTCCTCGACCTCGCGCGGATACACGTTCTCGCCGCCGCGGATCACCACGTCCTTGATGCGTCCAACGATGTTGCAGTATCCCTCCTCGTCCACCACTGCCAGGTCGCCGGTGTGCATCCAGCGGGCGGCATCGATCACTCCCCGCGTCCGCGCCTCGTCGTCCCAGTAGCCCAGCATGACACTGTAGCCGCGGGTGCACAGCTCACCCGGCACGCCGCGCGGCACGATGCGGCCCTCGGCGTCCACGATCTTGACCTCCAGGTGCGGATGCACCCGCCCGACCGTGCTGACCCGGCGTTCCAGCGGGTCGCTCGTAGAAGACTGGAAGCTGACCGGGCTGGTCTCGGTCATGCCGTAGCAGATGGTGATCTCCCGCAGGTGCATCCGCTCCACCGCCCGGCGCATCACCTCGATCGGGCAGGGCGAGCCGGCCATGATGCCGGTGCGCAGGCTGCTGAGATCGAAGCGGTTGAACTCCGGATGCTCCAGCTCGGCGATGAACATGGTGGGCACGCCGTGCAGGCCGGTGCACCGCTCGTCGGCCACGGTCTGCAGCACCGCCAGCGGATCGAAGCCCGGCCCGGGATACACCATCGCCGTCCCATGCGTGGTGCAGGCCAGGTTGCCCAGCACCATGCCGAAGCAGTGATACAGGGGGACCGGGATGCATAGCCGGTCGGCCTCGGTCAGCCGCATCGCCTCGCCGATGAAGTAGCCGTTGTTCAGGATGTTGTGGTGCGTCAGCGTGGCGCCCTTCGGCGCGCCGGTGGTGCCGCTGGTGAACTGGATATTGATGGGGTCGTCGAACTGCAGGGTTGGCTGCAGCCGGGCCAGGGCGTCCCGGTGCGCTGGCGTCGCCAGGTCCGGCACGGCGTCGAAGGGCACGGCGCCCGGCGCCGACCCGCCGATCTGGATCACCGTGCGCAGGTGCGGCAACCGTGCGCTGCGCAGCTCACCCGGCGCCGCGCCCGCGAGTTCTGGCGCCAGACCCGTCAGCATCCCGATGTAGTCGCTCGTCTTGAAGCTGGTCGCCGTTACCAGCGCCTTGCAGCCGACCTTGTTGAGCGCGAATTCCAGCTCCGTCATGCGGTAGGCCGGGTTGATGTTTACCAAGATGATGCCGGCCTTGGCGGTGGCGAACTGCACCACGACCCACTCGGCATTGTTCAGGGACCAGATGCCCAGCCGGTCGCCGCGCTCCAGCCCCAGTGCGAGCAGCCCGGCGGCGAAGGCGTCGGCACGGGCAACCAGCTCGCCATAGGACCAGCGTACGCCGGCCGAGGGCACGATCAGCGCCGGGCTGTCCGGGACCCGGGCGGCGGTGCGGTCCAGGTTTTGGCCTAGCGTTTCCCCAAGCAGGGGTACGTCGCGGGCGCCGTGGACATAGCTGATGGCGGCGGTCATGGACGCTCCCCGGGGTGGGCCAGCCGCACCGTCCGGCCGGTCGTTGCGGGCATGCTAGCGATGCCGCGGCACCGTGGGCAAGCAGGGTTCCCCCCTGCGCCCCGTGCCTGGAGCACAACCGCAGTCGTGCAACCGTAGGGGCCGGCCTATATATCGGCAAAGACAAGAGGAAACCCGCCGTGTCCGCATCCCGGTCCAATCGCCTGCCCGGCCTCAACTTCGACCTTGGCGAGACCGCCGACATGCTGCGCGGCTCGGTCGAAACCTTCGCCGCCGACGAGATCGCGCCGCGCGCCGCCGCCATAGATCGCGACAATGACTTCCCCGCGGACCTGTGGCGCAAGATGGGCGACCTGGGCGTCCTGGGCATCACCGTGGAGGAGGAATACGGCGGCGCCGGGATGGGCTACCTGGAGCATGTCGTGGCAATGGAGGAGATCAGCCGCGCCTCCGCCTCGGTGGGGCTGAGCTACGGCGCGCACAGCAACCTCTGCGTGAACCAGATACGCAAGAACGGCAACGAGGCGCAGAAGCGCCGCTACTTGCCCAAGCTCATCAGCGGCGAGAATGTGGGCGCCCTGGCGATGAGCGAGAGCGGCGCCGGGTCGGACGTGGTCGGGATGCGGCTGCGCGCCGACAAGCACGGCGACTGCTACGTGCTGAACGGCACCAAGATGTGGATCACCAATGGCCCCGACGCCGACGTCCTGGTGGTCTATGCCAAGACCGACCCGGCCGCCGGACCCCGCGGCATCACCGCCTTCCTGATCGAGCGCGGAATGCCTGGCTTTTCCTGCGCGCAAAAGCTGGACAAGCTCGGCATGCGCGGCAGCAACACCGGGGAGCTGGTGTTCCAGGATTGCGAAGTCCCCGAGGACAACGTGATCGGCGGCCTCGGCCGCGGCGTCAACGTGCTGATGTCAGGCCTGGATTACGAGCGTGCGGTGCTGGCCGCCGGGCCGCTCGGCATCATGCAGGCCTGCATGGATGTGTGCGTGCCCTACATCCACGAGCGCAAGCAGTTCGGCCAGGCGATCGGCGAATTCCAGCTCATGCAGGGCAAGATCGCCGACATGTACACGACGATGAACGCCGCCAAGGCCTACGTGTATGCCGTCGCCAAGTCCTGCGACCGCGGCGAGACGACGCGCAAGGACGCTGCCGGCGCCATCCTGTATGCCGCGGAAAAGGCAACTTGGATGGCGCTGGAGGCGATCCAGGTGCTGGGTGGCAACGGCTATATCAATGATTATCCGACCGGGCGGCTGCTGCGGGATGCCAAGCTGTACGAGATCGGCGCCGGCACCAGCGAAATCCGGCGGATGCTGATCGGGCGGGAGCTGTTCAAGGAAACGGCGTAACAAGCGACGTCGCCTCCAGGGCGGTTTTCCCGCAGCGGAGCCGTCAAGTCACGCGGTTGCGAACGCGGAAGCGCGGGTCCTGCCATGCGGCGCTGGCGAACACGTCCCCAAGCGCCGCCGCGGCGTCCCACAGGTCGGCATAGCGCAGGGTGAGCGGGGTGATGCCGAACCGCAGGATGTCGGGCGTGCGGAAGTCGCCGATTACGCCGCGGGCGATCAGTGCCTGCATCACCGCGTAAGCCTCCGGATGGCGGAAGGAAACCTGGCTGCCGCGTGCGGCCTCCGCCGTAGGCGTTGCGACCTGCAGCCCGGCGCCGGGGCATTGCTGCGCGGCAAGCTCCATCAGCAGCGCGGCCTGGCGCAGTGACTTCGCCCGCACGTCCGCCATCGGCGCTCGCAGCGCAATGTCCACCCCAACCTCCAGCGCCGCCATTGCGAGGATCGAAGGCGTGCCGACGACGGCACCCATGATGCCCGGCGCCGGACGGTAGCTCCCATCGAAGGCGAAGGGGTCGGCATGGCCGAGCCATCCGGTGATCGGGTAGCGCGCCTCCGCCTGCAGCCGCTCGGCGACATACAGGAATGCCGGGGCGCCCGGTCCGCCGTTGAGGAACTTGTAGCCGCAGCCGACCGCGAAGTCGGCGTCTGCCACCGCAAGGTCCACGGGGACAGCCCCGGCGGAGTGCGCCAGGTCCCACAGCACCAGCGCCCCCGCCGCGTGCGCCGCCGTCGTGAGCGCCGCCATGTCGTGCATCGCCCCGGCACGGTAATCCACGTGCGTCAACATCACGACCGCCACATCCGGCCCGAGCGCCGCAGGAATTGCGTCCGCCGCGGCCAGCTTCAGTTCATGGCCTTGCCCGAGCAGCGCGGCCAGGCCCTCGGCGATGTAGAGGTCGGTCGGGAAGTTGCCGGTCTCGGACAAGATGACGCGGCGGCCGGGCCGTAGCCGGAGCGCGGCTGCCAACAGCTTGAACACGTTGATCGAGGTCGAGTCCGCCGCGATCACCGTGCCCTCCGGCGCGCCGAGCAAGCGGCCGATCTTGTCGCCGACCCTGGCCGGCAGTTCGATCCACCCGGCGTCGTTCCAGGAGCGGATCAGGCCTGCACCCCATTCTAGCTCTACAACGGATGCAACCCGGCCTGGCGTGGCCCGCGGCAGCGCGCCGAGCGAGTTGCCGTCGAGGTAAATCACGCCCTCCGGCAGGATGAACTCGTCACGGAACGGCGCAAGCGGGTCGTCCCGGTCCATCGCTGTCAACTGGGTCCGCGTAATCATATGCCCATGCCTCAAGGTCCCTGGCGGATCACCATCAGCCCTGCTGCATAGGAGAGCCAGACCCGGCGCTGGCTGAACCAGTCCAGGCCCAGCAGCATGTCCGCCGGGGCGACCTGCAAACCGGTGATGCTGATGGTCATGTTGGCGGCCAAGTCCGGGCCGGCTTGCAACGTCCGCAGCTTCAGGTAGCGGAGCGTCACCCGCTGACCGTCTATGCCGCGGGCGGTGCTGGCCGCCACCGGCGCGTCCAGGCCCAGGCGCGCCGCGGCGGCATCCGACATTAAGGTGATGCGGGTTCCAGTGTCGGGGATGGCCAGCAGGGGGCTGCCGTTGGCCCGGACCGGTAGCATCCGGTCGCCGCCTACCTCCTGCAACGGGATGGCAATGCCCGGCGGCGCGCACCCGGATGGCGCCAGCAACGTCAGCCGGCCAGCGCGCAGATCCAGCTCTACGTCATAGGCCTGCAGCAAGGGTGCGCCGAGCAGCCCGGCCAGGGGCGGGTCAGTCACCGGGATGCTGGGCAGGGCCGTGACGGGGACGTAGCCGCCAGGCAGTGCCGCCCCGGCCAGCGTCAGGCCGCTTAGCAAGACGACAGGCGCGTCCCGGGCGCCACCGGTGCCTAGCAGCCGGGTCGTCCGCCCTGGTTCGGCGGACAGGCCTAGCCGGGACACGGCATCCGGCAGCAGCAGCATCCCCTGTGCGCCTGTGTCGAACAGCATGGTCACCGGACGTCCGCCGATCTCCGCCGTGACCAGGGGAAAGCCGTCCTGTAGGCGCACGGGCGCTACGGTTTGCACCTCGGGCCGGCACGCGGCGTAGGCTGGGGCGGTGACCAGCAATGCGAGAAAAAACGCTGCCCTACTCCCTCTCCCTCCGGGAGAGGGTTGGGGAGAGGGAAAGGCGGCACGCCGAAGCTTGCCCTGTTGCAGGCTAGTCTGACCCTCAAATAGACCCAATCCGGCCCTTGTGGCCTCCCTCACCCCGACCCTCTCCCGGAGGGAGAGGGAGAAGATCAAAGCATCCGCTGTAGGATGATCTTCTGTACGTCCGAGGTCCCCTCGTAGATCTGGCACACCCGCACGTCCCGGTAGATCCGCTCCACCGGATAGTCGGCCAGGTAGCCATAGCCGCCTAGCGTCTGGATCGCGGCGGTGCAGATCTGCTCCGCCGCCTCGGATGCGAACAGCTTCGCCATCGCCGCCGCCTCCAGCGCCGGGATGCCTGCGTCCTTCAGCCGCGCCGCCCGCAACGTCAGTTCGCGCGCTGCTGCCAGCTTGGTCTTGGCCTCTACCAGCCGGAACCCTACGGCTTGGTGCTCGATGATCGGCCTGCCGAACTGCTTGCGCTCCTTGGCATAGCCGATCGCATACTCCAGTGCCGCCCGCGCCATCCCAACGCTCTGCGCCGCAATGCCGATACGCCCAGACTCCAGCGTGCTCAGCGCGATCTTCAAGCCTTCGCCCTCGGCGCCGATCCGCTGGTCGTCCGGTATGTGCATATCGTCGAACGACAGGGCGCAGCTATCGGACGCCTTCTGCCCCAGCTTGTGCTCCACCCGCGCCACCGAGAAGCCCGGCGTGTCGTTGGCCACCACGAAGGCGCTGATGCCCTTCTTGCCCGCCGCCGGGTCGGTGATTGCGAACAGGATGGTGGTCTTGCCGATGCTGGCGTTGGAGATGAACTGCTTGGAGCCGTTAATGGTATAGCCGCTGTTGGTCCGCTCCGCCCGGGTGCGTATCCCCGCGGCGTCCGACCCGGCACCGGCCTCCGTCAGCGCGAAGCTGGCCACGACCTGGCCGCTCGCCATCGGGCGCAGCCAGCGCTCCTTCTGCGCCGGAGTGCCGAACTTCTCCAGGATCTCGCAGGTCGGCGCGTTGTGGACGCTCACCAGAGTGGATACCGACCCATCCCCGGCCGCGATCTCCTCGACCACCTGCGCGTAGGTCTCATACGGGATTTCGCTGCCGCCCCAGTCCGCGCTGTTGGTGGCGCCCAGGAATCCCATCTCGCCTAGCTCGCGTATGATCTCCGGCTCGATCCGCCCGGCCTTTTCCCGTGCCGCGGCGGTGGGCATCAGGCGTTCCTGCGCGAAGCGGCGGGCGGTCTCGACGATCAGCGCATTCGGGTCGGTGCTTTCAAGCATGGTGACGTTTCCTGAGAAGTTCGTTTTGCTGTACGTGGTGTAGTCCAGCAGGGCCGCAACGGCTACTCCGCAGCGACCGCCAGAACCGGGGCGTCCAACTGTGCCAGCAGCGCTTCCCGCCGGGGCCGGGACGCCGCAAGGCTCGCCGCCTTCACCGGGCCGAAACCGCGTATGTCCATCGGCAGCGCCGCTATCCCCGCGGCTGCCTCGACCGTGTCACGGCGCAGACGGTCCAGGGCACCGCGGATATCCGCCTCATACTCGGCGATCAGCCCATGCTCGACCCGGCGCTCCCCCTGCCACCCGAACACGTCCAGCACCGTGCCGCGCAACGCCTTGCCGTGGCGCAGCAGCCGGAACAGCGGCAGGGCAACGCGTCCGGGCACCGCGACCTTGCGCCGCCGCCCGGTTGCCGGGTCCATCCGGCTCACCAGCGGCGGCGCCAAATGGAATACCGGCGCGTCGCCATAGCTGGCGGCAGCGTGCTGGCGGGCAACCTCATACTCGTCCTTGATCGCCAGCACTCGGTAGTAACCCTCCGCCACCGCGCGGCTCAGTGCGCCGGGTGCGCCGGTCACCGCCGTCTCCCGTGCCCGCGCCGCATCCACCAGGCCAAGGTAGCGCGCGGCCAGCTTGGCGTTGCCGTACTCCGTCAGCTCCGCGGCCCGCCGTGCCACCAGCGCGTCCAGGTCGTCCGGCAACGGCGCACGGTCCCGCATGATCTCGTCCGCCAGCGCCGGGTTCGCCGCCAGGATGCGGCCCCACAGGAACGCTCGCCGGTTCAGTGCCACCGCCGTTCCATTCAACTCCATCGCCCGCAGCAGCGCGCCCTGGCCGACTGGCACCAGGCCCATCTGCCAAGCCAGCCCCAGCAGCAGCGTGTTCATCGCCTGCGCGTTGCCGAACAGGCGCTCGGACAGCGCGGCGCCGTGCAGGAAGCGGGACCGCTCCGCCGACGTGCTCCGCCCGATGGCCCGGCGGTGCAGCCCGGCATCCAGCGTGAGGTCCCGCTCGCGGATGAAGGCGGCGCCGGGCTGCAGGTCGAGGTTGCCGACGACGCCCGCAGAGCGCTTGCACCGCCCCAGCACGTCGGCGCCCGCGCCTACCGCCATGTCGGCGGCCAGCAGCAGGTCGGCCTCACGCTGCGGGATGCGGACCACGTCCAGACCGCCGCCTTCCGCGACCCCACCTTCCATATGAGGGCCGGCCTCCACATGGGGATTGGCGATCTGCACATGCGACACCACGGCGCCGTTCTTCTGCGCCAGCCCGGTGAAGTCCAGCGTGCTGACCTGCCGTCCCTCCAAGTGCGCCGCCATCGCGCCGATGGCGCCGCAGGTCACGATCCCGCCCCCGCCGATGCCGGCGCACAGGCCGCGCCACGGCTGCTCCGCGCCCGGCCGCGTG
>CAXTOB010000139.1:0-13093 GCA_964245505.1 uncultured Acetobacteraceae bacterium
TTCGAGACGTGGCGTGACGAGATCTTGGAGCGGGAGGAGCGCGACCGCCACAAGCTCGCCCGCCAGGTCGCCCGCGAAGAGGACTGGCTGCGCTACGGCGTCACCGCCCGGCGCAAGCGCAACGTCCGCCGCCTCGGCGAGTTGGGCGCGCTGCGGCAGAAGCGGCGGGAGTCGCGCGGCAGCGACGGCCCGCTGCGCCTGGTCGCCAGCGAGGCCGACCTGTCCGGCAAGCTGGTCGCCGTCGCCGAGCACGTCAGCCGCGCCTTCGACGGCAAGGAGGTTGTGCACGACTTGACGATGCGGGTCCTGCGCGGCGACCGGCTGGGCATTGTCGGGCCGAACGGCGCCGGCAAGACCACCTTGCTGCGGCTGCTGACCGGGGTGGACCAGCCGGATAGCGGCACGGTCAAGCTGGGCGCCAGCCTGGCCGAGGTCACGCTGGACCAGCAACGTGCGACGCTCGACCCCAACGCGACCCTGGCCGATACCCTGACCGGCGGCGGTGGCGACACCGTGCTGGTCGGGACGGAGCGCCGGCATGTCATCAGCTACATGAAGGATTTCCTGTTCAAGCCGGAGCAGGCCCGCACTCCGGTTGGCGTGCTGTCCGGTGGGGAGCGCGGACGGTTGATGCTTGCTTGTGCGATGGCGCGGCCCAGCAACCTGCTGGTGCTGGACGAGCCGACCAACGATTTGGACCTGGAAACCTTGGACCTGTTGCAGGAGATGCTGGCGGACTATCCCGGCACTGTCCTGCTGGTCAGCCATGACCGCGACTTCCTGGACCGGGTGGTGACCAGCACCCTGGCCGCCGAGGGCGCCGGCCGTTGGGTGGAGTATGCCGGGGGCTATAGCGACATGCTGGTGCAGCGTGGCGTGCCGGTCGCCGTCGTTGCCGGGCGGGTCCGGCCGGGGTCGCAGAAGGCCGCGCCGGGCCGGACGTCCGGGCGCAAGATGACGTTCAAGGATAAGCACGCCTTGGAGACCTTGCCGAAGCAGATGGAGGCGACGTCCGCGGAGATCGCCCGGCTGCAGCGCCGGTTGTCGGACCCTAATCTTTATCGCAAGGACCCTAACGGCTTCCGCACGCTCACGGAGTCGCTGACGAAGGCGCAGGCCGACCTGGCGGCGGCTGAGGAGCGTTGGCTGGAGCTGGAGGTGATGCGGGAGGAGCTGGGCGTATGATGCCTCGACGCCAACCGGCGGAATGGCGGAGGCCGGCCATGCCGTTCCGGGCGTCGGCGGCCCCGGGATTGGCAGCGCTGGCCGTATTGCTGCTCATAGGCCACGCCCATGCCCAGCCGGCGCTGCGCATCACCGGCTATGGCGAGGCAACCTTCGGCCGTGAGCTGGGCGTCCGCGATCCCAGCACCGTCGAGGGCGATACGGAGCCGGTCAGGATCTTTGACGGCGTGCGGGTCGTCCAGCAAACCAGCCGCATCGAGGCCCGGCTGTGCCGCCGCTTCGGGATCAGCTTCATCCTTGAGGGCTTGGGAACCGGCGGCGTCTTGGACGTCACCATCCAATCGCGCCATCCCGCCATCACCCGTCCCGATGGGCACGTCAGCACGGGAGTGCGCTATCCCTCCTCCATCCGTGCGGGACGGCCGGGTTGGGTCGGCTATACCTTCGACTACGCGTATGAGATGGTGCCGGGCACTTGGAGCTTTGCCGTCCTGTCCGGTGGCGACGTGCTGACGGAACAGCAGTTCGAGGTGACGGTGCCGGCGGACGCGGACCCACACTCGCCAGCCAGGTGCGTCGCACTGGTTTCCTGATCCTGTCGGGGAGGCTAGTCTGCGGCAATACTTCCCTGGATGGCCATGGCCCAGCCCGGCAAGGTCAACGGAGACCGGTTCATGCGCGTGCGCTTAGCAACCCCACTGCTTATGCTGATGTTGCTGTCGGCTGCGGCCGTTGCTCAGGAGGTGCCCCCGGCTACGCCGCCCAGTGAGGCCACGCCGGCGTTGCACATTACGGGCTCGGGCGAGTTCACGGCCACGCGGGACCTTGGGCCGCGCGATCCCGTCGGTAGGGACGGCGACGCCGTGGTCATGGTGGAGGAGCCGCGCATTACCCGCCGCACCAGCCGGATCGAGGCGCAGCTTTGCCGCCGGTTCGGCTTCATGTTCACGATGGAAAACCTGCCGCCGGGCGAGACCATGGACGTGACGGTGGTGTCGGTGCATCCGCCCATCCTGCAGCCGAGTGGCCGCATCAGCACGGGCGTCACCTATGACATGACGGTCAGCGGCGAGCAGCCTGGGCTGGTCGGCTTCTCGTTCGACGACCCCTGGGAGCTGGTCCCGGGAACCTGGACTTTCACGGTGCGCCGGGGCGACCAGGTCTTGGCGGAGCAGGCCTATGAGGTAACTGCCTTCCCCGGGCCGGCGCCGACACATCGGATTGATTGCAGCGCCGCGGTGTCCTGACGAGGTCTGGCGGCCTAGGCGGAGGGTTAGGCCCATGGCGATCCATCCGGCCCCAGTCGCGTCCAGATGGCGGCTGGTCATGGGCTGCGTCGATACAGCCTCAACGCCTGACTGCACGAACGGGCATTTTGCGCCCATGGGGGCCTTCGGCGTCCGCATCATGCTGCACGACGGACCAGGTCACGGCACCAGCCACTCCGCCTGCTGGCCGTCTGCGGTCCAGGTGAAGGCGGCCCGGCGATGGCCATCCCGGGCCAGGTGCAGCCACTCCATTCTATCAACATGCACGGCGATCACGGCGAAATTGGCGAAGGCAGCATCCTCACTCAGCCGGTCTGTGTCAGCAACGGCCGGATCGGCCAGCGCGGTCCCGGGAGTCGGGCGTATGCGGTAGGTGTCGCGGGAGCCGGCGTGTAGCTGGTCCCATTCCGACCGTGCAACGTCCTCGGGCTGCAGCATGGCGGCTCCGTCCACACGGACCTGGACCTGGCTGCTATCATCCCATACATGCAGGGCAACACGGGGATTGGCGGCAATGTCCGCCAGCTTCGCCGCCCTCCGGTCGCTATGGATTACGAGCCGCCGCGTCGCCGGGTCAAAGCTGCGCAGCACCACGGTGCGTAGGCCCGGCCGCTGGTCCGTACCCATTGTCGCCAGCGTCGGCGTGCGGAATGGGGAGTGGCGATCCGTCACGCCATGGGACATTTGGCGGAACGCGTCGGTGCAGACGTCCTGCAAGGAGGTGGGAGCTGTCATGCACATCTTATCACCCGGCTGTGCCGCACTGCCCAGTCCCTTCACGACCGGGCTGTTCGTGACAGGTCGCCTCTCGACAGGCCATGCCGGCAACGCCAAACACCAGCCAGATTAAAAGGGATCAAACTATATGGATAGAGTAGATGCTGCCGGCCTTCACGTCGCCCCGGAACTTCATGTCTTCATCGCCGAGGCGGCGGAGGGCACAGGGATCGCTCCGGATGCCTTCTGGGCTGGGTTCGCTGGCCTGGTGCGCGACTTGGCGCCACGCAACGCTGCCCTGTTGGCGCGGCGGGATGATCTGCAGGCGCAGATTGACGCCTGGCACGCCAGCCAGGGCGCCGGGCCGCACGACGCAACGGCGTATGCCGATTTCCTGCGCGGCATCGGTTACCTGCTGCCGGAGCCGGCGCCGTTTGAGGTGAACACTGCCGGGGTGGATGCGGAGATCGCCAGCATCGCCGGGCCGCAGCTTGTCGTGCCTGTGATGAATGCGCGTTATGCCCTTAATGCCGCGAATGCGCGTTGGGGCAGCCTGTATGACGCGCTGTATGGCACCGACGCACTGCCGGAGGACGATGGCGCCACCCGCGGGCGCGGCTTCAACCCGGTGCGCGGCGCCGCGGTGGTGGCTCGGGCGAAGCGGGTGCTGGACAACGTGGCACCGCTGGCCGAAGGGTCGCATGCCGACGCCAAGGAATATGCCGTTGAGGGCGGCAAGCTGGTGGTGACGACGGCGGCCGGGACCACCGGGCTGCGTGACCCGGCCAAGTTTGTAGGCTATCGCGGCGATGCCGCGGCACTGACGGCCGTGCTGCTCCGCAACAACGGGCTGCATTTGGAGATCAAGCTCGACCGGGCGCATCCGATCGGCGGCACGGACCCCGCGGGCGTTGCCGACGTGGTGCTGGAGTCTGCCATCACCACCATCCAGGACCTGGAGGATAGCGTCGCCGCGGTGGACGCTGCCGACAAGGTGGAGGTTTACCGTAACTGGCTCGGCCTGATGCAAGGCACGCTGACGGCGGATTTGGAGAAGGGCGGCAAGACCATCGTGCGCCGGCTGAATGGGGATCGCGAGTATGCGGCGCCGGACGGCTCGGTGCTGACGCTGCCGGGGCGCAGCACGATGCTGATCCGCAACGTCGGCCACCATATGTATACCGATGCGGTGCTGCTGGATGGGCAGGAGATCCCCGAGGGGCTGCTGGACGCGGCGGTGACTTCGCTGATCGCCATGCACGACCTGCAAGGGACCGGGCCGATCCGGAATAGCCGGGCCGGATCGGTTTATATCGTGAAGCCGAAGATGCATGGGCCGGAGGAGGTCGCCTTTGCGGTGGAAATCTTCACCCGCGTTGAGGGCATCCTGGGGTTGGCGCCGAATACCCTGAAGATGGGCATCATGGACGAGGAGCGGCGCACCAGCGCCAACTTGGCCGCCTGTATCCATGCTGCCCGGGACCGCGTGGTGTTCATCAATACCGGCTTCCTGGACCGCACGGGCGACGAGATACATACCTCGATGGAGGCCGGCGCGATGATCCGCAAGGCCGAGATGAAGGGTACGCCCTGGATACGGTCCTACGAGGACCGCAACGTGAATATCGGGCTGGCGTGCGGCCTGCGCGGACGGGCGCAGATCGGCAAGGGCATGTGGGCGGCGCCGGACCGGATGGCGGAGATGCTGGAGCAGAAGATCGGCCATCCCCGGGCCGGGGCCAATACGGCTTGGGTGCCGTCTCCGACGGCTGCGACCCTGCATGCGCTGCATTATCATCAGGTGGACGTTGCGGCGCGGCAGGCGGAGTTGGCCGGGCATCCGCGGGGGACGCTTGCCGATTTGCTCACCATCCCGGTGGCCGACCGGCCGAACTGGGCGCCTGACGATGTGCAGCAGGAGCTGGACAACAACGTGCAGGGTATCTTGGGCTATGTCGTGCGCTGGATCGACCAGGGTGTTGGCTGCTCCAAGGTGCCGGACATCCATGATGTCGGGCTGATGGAGGATCGGGCGACGCTGCGGATCAGCAGCCAGCATATCGCCAACTGGCTGCATCATGGCGTGGTGACGGAGGCGCAGGTGCGGGAAACCATGCACCGGATGGCGGCCGTGGTGGACCGGCAGAATGCCGGGGATCCGGAGTATCGGCCGATGGCCGGCAATCCAGACGGCCCGGCGTTCAAGGCGGCCTGCGACCTGGTGTTCAAGGGCCGGGTGCAGCCGAACGGCTACACCGAGTTCATCCTGCATGCCCGGCGGCGGGAGGCGAAGGCGGCCTAACGGCGAAGCGCCAGAGACGTCATTGGGTTTCGTCCGGAACCGTACAGGGTTCCGGACGTTTACACATGGCAACGTCAACGCGCCAAGGAGCTACCCATGAGCCTGATCGTTATCGTGATTGTTCTTGTCGTGCTGTTTGGCGGCGGCGGGTTCTACGGTTACAACCGCGGTTACTACGGCGGACGCGGCTATGGTGGCGGGCTGGGTTTGCTGCTGCTGCTATTGATCCTGTTTCTGATCTTCGGCAACGGACGAGGCTTCTAGCCGCAGCAAGGCTTGCTGGCATCGTTGCTTTGGATACGCGGTGGCCTTTGGTCTTCGGCGATTGGGGGCGGTCGCGTGATGACTTTGCATCGCCGATCGGCTGGCCTGGAATTGTCTTAATCACGCCGGAAAACCTTTGCGAGCACGGTGATACAAACGATTTTCCCGACTGACCTTTACGTTGCCGAGTTGTCATGGCGAGCCGGTTGCGGCGCGGGACTCTAGAACTCCTGAGACGGTCGTTATAATCCTAGATTAACGTGCTATTTCGGTTCTCGCATTGATGGAAACGGTGAGAGCGCCGTCCGTTCAATACGATGCCAATGGCCCCTTGCAGTGACCTTTATGTCGCTGAGCCGTCATGACGAGCCGTGCTTGCGGCGCGGCACATAAGGTCTGCCAACGCGGTGCTCGCTGCCCTGCGTTGCCGCGTTGCTGCGCTCCTCGCAATGACGGAAACGGTTAGAGCGAGGAGCGTTTGGCAGGAGTACGCCACCGTTCTTCAATGGGCGATGACGGCGATCTTCCTGAGACATCGGCATGCAAATTCCGGTTGTCTGCATACCCGGCATCCTGGGAATGCACATCGAACTATGCTTGACGTCTGCGAACTAGCTGTCCGGCCGAGTTAACCGCACATCAGGATGGCAGTGCGTGCGCACGACGGTCTCAGGCAGAAGCAGACAGGAGCGCCTGCACACCGCGTCACCTGCCCCGGCAGTAGAATGCCGGGCTACCCCTCCACCACCGGCTCAGCTTGGGCGCTCACGCGGGAAACCCGGCGTCCGTCCATCTCTATCACCTCAAAGCGCCAGCCGCCGAACACGATTCGGTCTCCAGTGCGTGGCAGGCGGCGCAGCAGCGCCAGCACCAGCCCGGCCAGGTTATGGTAGCTGCCCTCCGCCGGCAGATCGGGCAGCAGCAGCCTAGCCTTGATCTCATCCACCGGGGAAGCGCCGTCCAGCAGCAGCGGCGCGGCGGCGCCGTCTGGCCCAGGGGGTGCTATGGGAGTTGTGTCGGCAGGCTCGCCCACAATTGCCTCCAGCACGTCGGCAGCAGTCACGACGCCCTCGAAGCTGCCATATTCGTCCATTACCAGGGCCAGGCCCAACGGATCGCCCTTCAGCCGCTCCAGCGTGTCCAGCGCCGTCACCGTGTCAGGGATCACCATCGGCGTTTTCAACGCCGCCGCAACAGACAAGTCGCCGCCGCCCAGGATGCGGTCCAGGATGTCCTTGGCCTGCACGACGCCCACTACGTTGTCCACCACCCCATCGCACACCACGAAGCGGCTGTGCGGCGTCGCCTTCAGGGTTGCCACGATGTCGGCCTGCGGATCGTTGCGGTCTATCCAGGCGAGCTCGTTGCGCGGGGTCATGATGGCGCGGACCGGCTTGTCGGCCAAGCGGAGCAGGCGCTCGATCATGTCGCGCTCCTCGGTTTCCAGCACGCCTCCCTCCGTGCCTTCGGCCAGGACTGCGCTCAGCTCCTCCTCCGTGATGCCCTGGCGCTCGTCGGCATGGGCGCCGAATAAGCGCAGGACCAGGCTGGACGACTTGCCCAGCAGCCAGACGATCGGGGCGCCGACGCGGGACAGCTTGCTCAGCGCCGGGGCGACGACGGCGGCGACGCCCTCCGGCCGGCGGAGCGCAAGCTGCTTTGGCACCAGCTCGCCCAGCACGAGCGTCAGGTAGGTCGTGAGCACGACGACGATGGCCAGGGACAGGGATTCGGCGAAGGGCTGCAGCGCGGGGATCGTCGCCAGCCAGACCTGCAGCCGGGCCGCGACGCGGGCGCCGCCGAACACGCCGGCGAGCACGCTGACCAGCGTGATGCCGACCTGGACGGTGGGCAGGAACCGTTCCGGGTCCTCCGACAGGAGGCGGGCGGTGCCGGCGCCGGCAACTCCCTTTCGCTCCAGCACGACCAGCCGCGCCCGGCGGACGGAAACGAGCGCCAGTTCGCTCATTGCGAACACGCCGTTCAGGACGATGAGCAGGAAAATTGTGATCAGCTCGAAGGTGAGGCCCATGACCCTTCATAGCGCCCGCGCCCCGGATTGGGCAGGGCGGGCCTGGGTGGCGCAGCCGTGCCGGTGGGCCGGGAGGTTGCATGCGCCGGGGCTGCCGATTAACCACCTGGCCCAACCCGCTGCGAGGCTTCCCATGACACGCCCCCTGCCGACCTTCGCCATCCTGCTGGGCCTCGGCGGCCTGGTGCCCTTTGCCGGGTGCGGGCTGGGGGCGCTCAGCCCGGACCCGGAGCTGGCGGAGCGGGCCTTGCTGGCGCTGGTGGCGTATGGCGCGGTCATTCTGGCGTTCCTGGGCGGGGTCCACTGGGGCTTTGCGCTGGAGGATAGCGGGACGACGCCCACGGTGCGGGTGCAGCGGCTGCGGTTTGGGCTGGGAGTGCTGCCGGCTTTGCTGGGCTGGACGGCGCTGTTGGTGACGTTCCTGGGGTTTCCGCTGCTGGCGCTGGTGCTGCTGATGGTGGGGGTGATTGGCACCACTCTCATCGAGGCGCGGGCAGCGCGCGGCGGCCTGATGCCGCAGTCCTACATGCGGCTGCGATGGGCGCTGTCGGCCGCGGTGCTGGTGTGCCTGGCGGGGGTGTGCCTGGTGCGGGCGCTCGGCGGGCGTATCGTGCTGTGACCGGTCGTGCGGTGACCAGCCTGGGCGTCACCGGCGCCGGAAGTCGCTGCAGGCCTGCGAGGGGTCGCCGATGAAGGTCTTCTGGGACGAGGCGCAACTGCGGCACGCGCCGGAGTTCTTCCTGCAGCGCGGCGTAGTGCGGAAGAACTTCGAGGTGCCGGCCCGCGCCTTGGCGCTGCTGGAGGGGTGCGCGGCGCTGGGCCTCAAGACCATCGTGCCGGCGCCTGCCCCGGCGGCTATAGCAGCGGTCCATGACCCCGCTTACCTCGATTTTCTCCGGGACGGCCCGAAGGCGTGGGCTGCGCAGCCCGGCGCCGGGCCAGAGATGGTGCCGAACATCCATCCCTCGCCCGAGATGCTGGCGCAGGGGGCACAGCGCGGCGCCGGCGTGGTTGGGCAGCTCGGCTGGTTCACCGCGGACACGTCCTGCCCGATCAGCGCGGAAACCTGGCCCGCGGCCTCGGCGGCGGCTGCGGGGGCGGCTGCTGCGGCGGACGAGGCGCTGGCGGGCGGTATGGCTTATGCGCTGGCGCGTCCGCCGGGGCACCATGCCTATGCCGCACGGGCGGGTGGGCACTGCTACATCAACAATGCCGCAATTGCCGCGCAGCGGCTGCGGGATGGCGGCGCGGCGAGGGTTGCGGTGCTGGACGTTGACAGCCACCACGGCAATGGCACCCAGGGCATTTTCTGGGACCGCGGCGACGTGCTGTTCGTGTCGGTGCATGGCGATCCCTCGGGCTATTATCCCTGGTATACCGGCCATGCCGGGGAGCGGGGGACCGGCGCCGGCGATGGCTGCAACCTGAACCTGCCCCTGCCGCAGGGCACGGCGGATGACGGCTGGCTCGCGGCAATCGGCGCTGGGCTGGACGCGATCCGGCGGTTCCGGGCGGATGCGCTGGTGATCAGCCTGGGCTTTGATGCTTCGGTGGACGAGCCGCTGGCCTTCTTGCGCGTCACGGCGGACGGGTTTGCGCGGGCGGCGGAGGCGACTGCCGGGCTGCAGCTGCCGGCAGCGATCGTGCAGGAGGGCGGCTACAACACCGACGTCATCGGCGGGCTGCTGGCTCGGTTCTTGAGCGCCTACGCGGCGTAGGACACCAGCAACTGAGACCGGACTGGCCCCGTTATGACTGGTCCGGGTTGGCCGGCGCCCTTGCAAATAGGTGGGTGAACAGCCGCTCGGATTCACGCAGCCCTTCGCCGGTGAGCACGACGGATTTTGTCTTGCCCACGGGATCGTGGATCATGCCCTTCGCGTGCAGGCGGCCCAACACGTCCCAGTCATGACCTTTCCAGGCGCGGCAGCCGTCGTGTAGCGTGAGCTGCAGGAGCGCAAGCACGGCCTCGTCGATGCGGTCCTCGTCCCATTCCATTGCCCAATCCCCTCGCTTCTGCTTTGCAATGCTTCCGCTTTGCAATTGTAAAGTTTAGCTATTTTCTGTCAGGAACCGTCGAGCGGTTCCTTGACGGGCACTCCTCCCATGCGCGTGATGCCATCTGCAAGCCGTTCTGCCGGGCCTAATCCGGGCGGCGGACTTGCGGAT
The DNA here is from genome assembly GCA_964245505.1 of uncultured Acetobacteraceae bacterium. Lineage (GTDB taxonomy): Bacteria > Pseudomonadota > Alphaproteobacteria > Acetobacterales > Acetobacteraceae > DASWOJ01. The sequence continues at coordinate 9,938 of CAXTOB010000139.1, forward strand.
GAGGATTCAAGCACTTGCACGACATGATGTTGGCCGGACTTCAGGCTTCCCGGACCGGCATTGCGCCGTGCCGCGCCCAAGCGCGGGCATGAGCCTCGCCCGCATCCGCAGCTTCGCCTTCTCCGGCATCGAGGCGGTGCCGGTCGAGGTCCAGGTGCAGATCAGCAGCGGGCTCCCCGCGTTCCTGATCGTCGGCCTGCCTGATAAGGCCGTCGGCGAGGCGCGGGAGCGGGTGCGGGCGGCGCTGACCTCGATGGGCCTGTCACTGCCGCCCAAGCGCATCCTCATCAACCTGGCACCTGCCGACCTGCTGAAGGAGGGCAGCCACTTCGACCTGCCGATCGCCCTGGCCGTGCTGGCCGCGATGGACGTGCTGCCGCGGGACGAAATCGCAGGCTACGCCGCATTGGGCGAGCTGTCCCTGGACGGCGCCATCAACCCGGTTGCGGGCGTGCTGCCGGCGGCGATGTCCGCCTCGGCGCGCGACCTCGGTTTGATCTGTCCGGCGGCGCAAGGGGGAGAGGCCGCATGGGCTGGGCGGATCGAGGGGTTGGCAGCGCCGGATTTGCTGTCGCTCATCAACCACTTCCGCGGCACCCAGGTCCTGACGCCGCCGGAGCCGGCCGGCGTACGCCCTGCCGTGCCCGGTCCCGACCTGGCCGAGGTGCGCGGCATGGAAACGGCCCGGCGCGCGCTGGAGATCGCCGCGGCAGGTGGGCACAACCTGATGCTCATCGGCCCGCCTGGCGCCGGAAAGTCCATGCTGGCGGCGTGCCTGCCCGGCCTGCTGCCGGACCTAACGCCGGCGGCGGCGCTGGAGGTCAGCATGATCCATAGCGTCGCCGGGATGCTGGACGGCGGGCGGCTGGTGATGCGCCCGCCGGATCGCTCGCCGGCTGCGGGCACGGCGCAGGCGGCGCTGGTCGGCGGCGGCCAGCGTGCCAGGCCCGGCGAGGTCAGCCTGGCCCATCGCGGGACGCTGTTCCTGGATGAACTGCCGGAGTTTCCGCGCATTGCGTTGGAGGCGCTGCGGCAACCGCTGGAAAGCGGCCGGACCACGGTCGCCCGTGCCGCCGCGCATGTGACCTACCCCGCTCGGTTCCAGCTTATCGCTGCGATGAACCCGTGCCGTTGCGGCTACCTGGGCGATGCCGGGCGGGAATGCGGCAAGGCGCCGCGCTGCGGGGAAGATTACCTGGCCCGGATCAGCGGGCCGCTCATGGACCGGATTGACTTGACGGTGCAGGTGCAGCCGGTGCCGCCGGCCGAACTGTCCCGTGCTCCGCGGGGGGAGCCTAGCGCCAAAGTGGCGGTGCGCGTCGGCCAGGCCCGGGCAGTGCAGCGCGCCCGGTATGGCGACGCCGCGCCGACCAATGCTGAGGCGGAGATGGGGGCGATCGAGATGGAGCCAGATGCGCGGACGCTGGCGGAGCAGGCTGCGGGGAAGCTGCGGCTGTCTGCCCGCGGGTTTACCCGGGTGCTTCGGGTGGCGCGGACGATTGCTGACTTAGCTGGGGCGCCGCTGGTGCGCCGGGCCGATGTGGCGGAGGCGCTGGCCTACCGGCACCGGGTTCCGGGGCGTGGACCGTGACGCCGGCTCCCTTTCTTTCCGGGAGAGGGTTGGGGTGAGAGAAGCCGCAAGGACTGCGACCGAGCATCAGGGAGCGAATAGGCTTCTAGTAGTGGGCCGTTGCTTCCAACCCATCATTGCGAGCCGCGCCGCGAAAGCGCTGCCCGACGGCCAATGACGACGGGTCAAGGGCAGGTGCTGTTCCGTCATAAAGTATGGTGCTTGCGGCCTCCCTCACCCCGGCCCTCTCCCGGAGGGAGAGGGAGCAGGGCTGTGCATCCGGTTCAGCCCTCCTGCCGGAACGCGTCCGCGATGCGGCGGACCTGCCCTGCTCCATCCACCACCAGAACGTCGAACCGTACTCCGGTCCTGCCCCACTCCGGATGCTCGCCCAGGATGATCTCCGCCGCTGCCACCAGCCGCGCGCGTTGCCTCGGTCCGAGCGCGGCAGCGGCGTCCGCCAAGGTCGGGCGGCGCTTCACCTCGATGATGGCCAGCAGCCCGGCACGCTCGGCCACAAGATCAACCTCCCCAGCAGCCGTGCGCATGCGGCGGGCCAAGACCTCCCAACCGTCGGCCACGAGCGCCGCCTCTGCCACGGCCTCCGCGTCCACGCCGCTGCGTTGCGCTGCCCGGCCCCGTGTGGCCCGGATGCCGGTCAGGGCGGAACCAGGTGGTAGCCGCCGCCGCGTATCTCGATTAGCACTTGGCTGGCCGGCTCCGCCCCGCTGTGGTCGGTGGGCGACAAGCTGAATATCCCCTCCGTGCCGGCCAATCCCTGTACCTGCTCCATCGCGTCGCGCAGCGCCGTGCGGAACTCGGGCGTGCCGGGCCGGGCGGCTGTCAGCGCCGGGCCGGCGGCGCGGTCTAGCAGCAGGAAGGAGTCCCACAACGTCGCGCCGAATAGGTTGCGGGTGCCAGCACCGTACTTGGCCTCGTAGGCGCCGATAAAGGCCAGCGCGGCTGGTTTGACCGGGTTCGCGTCGTCCAGCGACTCCGCCAGCAGCACCGGCACGCCGGATAGCAGCACGCCGTCCAGCGGCCGTCCGCCAACGCGGATCGCGTCCGGTCCGGCGATCCCCATCACGGTGTAGATCGGGCCGGCAAACCCCCGGGCGCGCAGCTCGATGATCGGCGTGGTCGCGGGCGTGGCGCTGGCGGCGACGAACACGGCGCCGGGCTTGGCCTGCAATAGCCGCAGCACCTGCGGCGAGACGCTGGAGTCGCTGGGGGCATAACGAGCCTCCGCGACGATTGAGATGCCCTGCGCAGCGGCGTCGGCGCGCATGGCGGCGAAGTAGCCGTCGCCCAATGCCGTCGAGAACCCAATCATCGCCAGCGGCCCGGCGCCGGTGCGCTTCATGTGCGCCGCCATCTGCCCCGTCGCCAGCCGTTCCCCGGGGAACAGCTTGAAGGCCCAGCGCCGGGCGCCCTCCTGCGGCTCGATGGGTGCATTCGATCCGGCCAGGGACAGGAAGGGCGTCCCGGCGGCGGCGTCCAGCACGGCGACGGAGGCCGGGGACGTGCTGGGGCCGAGGATCGCGTCCACCCGCTCCTCCTCGACCAGCTTGCGGACGGCGCGGACG
>CAXTOB010000140.1:0-9289 GCA_964245505.1 uncultured Acetobacteraceae bacterium
CGCGGATAACGGCAACGCCGCCCGCCAGCTTCGCCAGCCGCTCCTGCAGCTTCTCGCGGTCGTAGTCGGAGGTGGTCTCCTCGATCTGCGCCCGGATCTGGCCGCAGCGGCCCTTGATGTCCTCGGACCCGCCGGCGCCCTCGACGACCGTGGTGTTCTCCTTCTCGATGAGCACGCGCTTGGCGCGGCCGAGCATGTTGAGCGTCACGCTCTCCAGCTTGATGCCCAGGTCCTCGGAGATCACCTGGCCGCCAGTCAGGATGGCAATGTCCTCGAGCATCGCCTTGCGACGGTCACCGAAGCCCGGCGCCTTCACGGCCGCGACCTTCAGGCCACCGCGCAGCTTGTTCACCACGAGCGTGGCCAGCGCCTCGCCCTCGATGTCCTCGGCGATGATCAGCAGCGGACGCCCGCTCTGCACCACGGTCTCCAGCAACGGCAGCATCGCCTGCAGGCCGGACAGCTTCTTCTCGTGGATCAAGATATAAGGCTGGTCCAGCTCGGCGACCATCTTCTCCGCATTGGTGATGAAATACGGGGAAATGTAGCCGCGGTCGAACTGCATGCCCTCGACGACGTCCAGCTCGGTCTGGATGCCCTTGGCTTCCTCGACGGTGATGACGCCCTCGTTGCCGACCTTCTGCATGGCCTCGGAGATCATGCGGCCGATGTCGGCCTCACCGTTGGCGGAGATGGTGCCGACCTGCGCCGTCTCGGACTCGGTGGTGATCTTCTTGGTCCGGTTCTTCAGCTCGGCCACGATCGCGGTCACGGCCATGTCCACGCCGCGCTTCAGGTCCATCGGGTTCAGCCCGGCGGCCACGCCCTTCGCACCCTCGCGCACGATGGCCTGGGCCAGCACGGTCGCGGTGGTGGTGCCGTCGCCGGCAATGTCGTTGGTCTTGGTCGCGACCTCGCGCAGCATCTGCGCGCCCATGTTCTCGAACTTGTCGGCCAGCTCGATTTCCTTGGCGACGGTGACGCCGTCCTTGGTGATCCGCGGTGCGCCGAAGCTCTTGTCGATCACCACGTTGCGGCCCTTGGGGCCGAGCGTAACCTTCACGGCGTCGGCGAGGATGTCCACGCCGCGCAGCATGCGCTGGCGGGCTTCGCCGCCGAAACGTACGTCCTTAGCTGCCATGTCTTGCTTCCTTCTATCGTTTCTAGTGCAGGCGTTTCAGGTGTGCGAGGCTGCTTACGCGGCCTTGGCGGTGGCGGCCTGGCCCTCGATCACGCCCATGACGTCGGTCTCCTTCATGATCAGGAGCTCCTCGCCGTCCAGCTTCACCTCGGTGCCGCTCCACTTGCCGAACAGCACGCGGTCGCCGGCCTTGACGTCCAGGGCGACGATGGCGCCCTGCTCGTTGCGGGCGCCGGGCCCGACAGCGATGACCTCACCCTCCATCGGCTTCTCCTGGGCGGTGTCGGGGATGATGATGCCGCCGCGGGTCTTCTCTTCGGCCGTGATACGCTTGACCACGATCCGGTCGTGCAGGGGTCGGAACTTCATTGGGATCGCTCCAATAGGATTGGGTTGTCCGTTGCTGCCGTCACCGGGAGGCCGTTAGCACTCTCCGGCGAGGAGTGCCAGCGATCTAGGAGATCGTTGTACTTGTGTCAAGCCTCCGGCAGCAATCGTTGGGCATGAGTGCTAAACTGCTGGCAACGCAGCTTTTTTACTTCCCAAACGCCGTCTCAATTCTGCAATCTTCCAATGCCAGGCGGTTGCCGCCGCCCGGCATGGACCGATCACAGAGGGACCCGTGCATGACCCTGGCGCTGCAATTGAAGGATTACCGCCTGACCACCGCAGAGATACTCTATCATCTGCCCGATCATCCCGGCTTGCTGCAAACCTATGTCTGGCAAGGCCTCGACCTCGCGCCGCGTTACCCGGCGCTGCGCCGGTTCCTGGACTTCTGGGCGCGCGAACTGGAGGGCAAGCTGCACTCGATCAAGGTCGCCAGCGGCGGCCCGATCCGGCCGGCGTCGATGCGGCACACGGCGCACATGATGCACTTGCATTAGGCGGGGGGCATCAGGCCGGCGCCTGCCGCCACCGCAGCAGCAGCACACCCAACCCTGCAGAGGCGGCGAATAGCGTGACGGCCAATCCCACCTGCACTGCTTCCGACACCCGCACGCCGCCGCCCAGCAGCGCGAACACGGCGGTCTGGGGGATGTAGCCAAGCACGGAAGCCGCCAGAAACGGCCCGGCTGCCACCCCGGACACCCCCGCCAGCAGGTTGAGCACGATGTTGCTGCCGAACGGCAGCAGGCGAAGCGTCAGGGTAGCGGTGAAGGCGCGGGCAGTTAGGAAGCGGTCGAGCCGCCCCAGCCGCCCGTCGCCCCGGCGCTGCAGCCAGTTCTCGGCCCAGCGCCGGGCCAGCAGACGGGCCCAAAAGAAGTCGGCAGCGCAGCCCAGTGCCTCGGCCACCATGGCAAGCGCGGCGCCGGGCCAGAACCCGAAAGCGAGGCCGCCGGCATAGGCGACGACCTGCCGCGGCACGCCGACGGCGCAGGCCAGGGTCCCCAATGCCATGTAAGCAAGCGGCCCATTCTCACCGACGGCTGCGATCCGTGCATCAAGTCCTAAGCCACGCAGTGCAACCCCGGCACTGACGAGCCCGACCAGCAGCAGGGCCGGGCGCCACGCCCCAGAAAGCCAAGCTGCGGCCGGCAGGCTCACGGCTGCTCGACCTGGGGGCGTTTCCAGCGGCGCTGCAGCCAGGCGACGCCCACCAAGTCGAACAGGCCAACCCATAGCCGGTCCAGGGTGCCGTAGTTGCTGCGGCCCCGCAGGCGCGGGCGGTGGTTGACCGGGACCGACACCACGCGCCCGCCAGCCCGGATGAACAGCGCCGGCAAGAAACGGTGCATGTGGTCGAAGCACGGCAGCTCGGCGAACGCCGCACGCCGGAACAGCTTCAGCCCGCATCCCGTATCGGGGGTCGCGTCATGCAGCAGCCCGGCACGGACGCGGTTGGCGATCCGGCTGGTATGCCGCTTGATCCAGGTGTCGCGCCGCTGGGTGCGGTGCCCGGCGACCAGCAGCCAAGGATCGTCCGCCGCCTGAGCCCGCGCCAGCAGGGCTGGGATGTCGGCCGGGTCGTTCTGACCGTCGCCGTCCAGGGTGGCGATATACATCCCCCGGGCCGCGCGTATGCCGGTCACGATGGCGGCGCTCTGGCCGCAGCTCGTGCGGTGGCGGCGCAGCGCCAGGATGCCAGGCAGCTCGGCCCGGAGAGTTTGCAATTGGGCCGGCGTGTCATCGGTGCTGCCGTCGTCCACGTAAATGATCTCGTGGTGGACACCCTGCAGCGCCGCGCCGATCTCCGCGATGAGCGGACGGATGTTGTCGCCCTCGTTCCGCACTGGGACGACGACGGACACCAGGGGCGGCAGGCCGTCATCGGCCAAATGCGGCCGGGGCGTCGGGGCGGGGTGCAGGCGCATCGCCGCGGGCGGTAGCACCCGTGGCAGCGGCCCCGCAAGCGCCGGGCCGCATCACCGGCGCAGGACAGCCCGTCCAGCACGGCGCCGGCAGGACCCGCCAAGGCCATGGTGTGACCTGGATCACGGCAATCAGCCATCATCCCGCCTAACCCTGCATTTCTCGGAGTGAACAGGTCGTTCCTCCTAACAGGGTGGCAAGACGCGACAGCCGACGGTCGCCCGGCATTCAGGAGAAGCGGGATGATGACCAGAGTCTCCAGTTTGAACGTAGCGGCAGGGCTGACGGCCGCCGCTGCAATCGCACTTGCTGCATACATGCCGGCGCCTGCGCGCATACACCTGCCGGACCGGGACGCGCAGCGCGCCTGGTCGGCCCAGTTGGACCGGGATTTCGGTCCGGTCCTGGCGGACTGCGTGCGGTTCGAGGTCGAGGGCCACGTAGCGCCGGTGCAGCTGGAAGCCATGCTGGCGCGGGCCTCAGGCGACGCGCGGCTGTTCCCTTATCTCCGGCAAACCGTGGAGTCGGCGATGGCGCGGTGCCTGCGGCGCCATCCCGTTGAGTAGCAACACCTCGCGGCGAAGGCCGGTCCGATGCTGAGCCTCAGCGAGCATTGGAATGTCTTGGCGCGCGGCGCCGCCTTGGGCATTGCCGTTGCGGCGCCCGTGGGGCCGACCTGCCTCCTGTGCGTCCAGCGCACCCTGACCGCCGGCGTCAGAGCGGGCCTGGCGACCGGATACGGCGCGGCAACCACCCATATGATCTACGGGACGGTCGCGGTCACCGGGTCGGCCATGGCGCTGGAGGCTGCCGCTCATTGGTCAGCGGCGCTCAAGGCGTGCTGTGGGGTATTCCTCCTTTACCTGGCGGTCCAAAGCATCTACCGGGCGCCAGGCACTGCCCCACCGCGGACATGTCAGGTGCGCGCTTACCTGACGGGCCTGAGCTGGACACTTGGCAACCCCATGACGATGCTGACCTTCGCAGCAATGGCCCCCGGCATCCTCAGCGGGGATCACGACGCGCTGCAGAACGCGCCCTTGCTGGCGCTTGGGGTCGCAGCTGGATCCGCGGCCTGGTGGACTCTGGTCGTGTGCGTTGTCGCATGGACCCGCGACCGCCTTGACCCAGGCATCCTGCACGCGGCCAACGTGGCGACGGGCGTGGCCCTTGCCGCTTCGGGGGTCGTGGTGCTGGCGTCGGCGGCTGGAATGTAGCGGCGGAGGCGTTCAGAGCGGCGCACGGCATCGCGACGCGCCTGCCGGCCGGCCGTGGACACGGACCGGACTGGCCAGGCAATGGCGGCGAGGCCGAACAACGAGTGTGGCCCTACTGCCCCGGCACGGCGAGGTCCCTATTTAGTGACCAACGTTTGCCCGGGCCATGTTCGGCGGCCTGAGGCACCTTATGTTGGGGACAGCATCAGGATCTCCACCGCTATGCCGTCCGACGTCGCCGCTCCTCCCTTGCTCCGCCACCTCCGCCTGGTCCGTCGTCCTGCACCGCGTGCCGTGGCGGCGTGGCTGTTCGTGATCTGCGCCATGCTGCTGGTGATGATCGCCCTGGGCGGCGCTACCCGGCTGACCGGGTCGGGGCTGTCCATCATGGAGTGGGCGCCGCTGATGGGCACGCTGCCGCCGCTGTCCGAGACGGAGTGGCACCGCCTGTATGCGCTATACCAACAGATTCCGCAGTATAGCCTGGTCCACCAGGGCTTCGGGATCGAGGGCTTCAAGGGCATCTTCTGGCTGGAATGGACGCACCGGCTTTGGGGCCGGCTGATCGGCATCGCGTTCCTGCTGCCGCTGATCTGGTTTGCGGTGCGCGGCGCCATAGACGGGCGGCTGGCGCGGCGGCTCGGCGTGCTGTTCCTGCTCGGCGGGCTGCAAGGCGCCATCGGCTGGTTCATGGTCGCGAGCGGCTTCGCAGCCGATAGCACGGCGGTGTCACCCTACCGGCTCGTGGTGCATCTGACGATGGCCCTGGTGCTGTATTCCGTCATCCTGTGGACGGCGCTCGGCCTGTGGCGAGACGGCGCCCCGGCCGTGGCGGAACCTGCGGCGGCCCCTCCTGCCCTGCGCCGGCTAAGCGTCGCCGTGCTGCATCTGGTCGCCTTGACGGTGGTGGCCGGCGGCTTCGTCGCGGGGCTGCACGCCGGGCTGACCTACAACACATTTCCGCTGATGGATGGTCACCTCGTGCCGGAGGGATACTGGGCACTGCCCGGCCTGCAGAACCTGACGGAGAACATCCCGGCGGTGCAGTTCGACCACCGCCTGCTGGCGACGGGCACGGCGCTGCTGGCGCTCGGCACGGTTGCCTATGGCTTGCGCGCCGGCGCACTTGGAACTCTGCGGACCCGGCTGCTGCTGCTCGGCGGCGCAGTGCTGGCACAGTATGCGCTGGGGGTCTCCACCTTGCTTTGGGTCGTGCCGGTGCCGCTGGCCACGGCGCATCAGGCGATGGCAGTACTTCTGCTAACGGCGGCGCTGGCGCTGCTGCACGCACAGCCTCGCGCCGCAGCCCGCCGGCAGTATGCGGCCATTCCCGTTTGATTATTTCAGCAATAACAGGGCACATGGTGTCTTGGACCGCTGACGCCGCCCACCCCAGCTAAGGATACGGCATGACCCCGCTTGCGACGACTGACGCCCTGTTCTTCGGCCGCACCGGCGCCACCCTGGACCCTGCATCGGCTGGTGGCATCGTCAGCAAGGCTCTGGCCGGCATGGACGACGGCGAACTGTTCCTGGAATACCGCGAAAGCGAGGCGCTGACCTTGGAAGACGGGCGAATCCGCACGGCCGGCTTCGACACTCAGCTCGGCTTCGGCCTGCGCGCCGTGCTCGGTGAAGAAGCGGGATACGCCCATGCCGGGGACGTATCAGAGGCGGCGCTAGCCCGTGCCGCCGCGACGGTGTCCGCCGTCCGCGCCGGCCGTTCCGGAACGGCAGCCGAAGCACCGCGTGCCACCAACGCAAGGCTGTATTCGGACGCCAACCCGCTCTCTCAAACCGAGTTTGCCGCCCGGACTGCGGTGCTGACCGGCATCGACGCCTATGCCCGCAGCCGCGATCCCCGCGTGAAGCAGGTCATGGCCTCGATGTTCGGCGAATGGCAGGCCGTGCAGGTCGTGCGCGCGGATGGCACGCGCGTCGCCGACCTGCGCCCGCTGGTGCGGCTGAATGTCAACGTCGTGGTGGAGGACGGCGGCCGGCGCGAATCCGGCAGCCATGGCTCCGGCGGGCGTCACGGCTACGACCGCCTGATGACGGAGGAGTATTGGCGCGCCGCCGTAGATGACGCGCTGCGCCAGGCCCTGGTGAACCTGGACAGCCGCCCGGCGCCGGCCGGCGACATGCCGGTTGTGCTTGGCCCAGGCTGGCCCGGCATCCTGCTGCACGAGGCCATCGGGCATGGGCTGGAAGGGGACTTCAACCGTAAGGGCACTTCGGCCTTCGCCGGGTTGATCGGCAAGCGGATCGCGGCGCCCGGCGTCACGGTGGTGGACGACGGAACCCTCCCCGACCGCCGCGGCAGCCTGACGGTGGACGACGAGGGCACCCCCACTGGCCGCACCGTGATGATCGAGGACGGCATCCTACAGGCCTACATCCACGACCGCATGAACGCCCGGCTGATGGGCACCCGGCCGACCGGGAACGGCCGCCGGCAAAGCTACGCCCATGCGCCGATGCCGCGCATGACCAACACCATCATGCTCGGCGGCCAGTCCGACCCGGCGGACCTGGTGCGCGGCATCCCACGCGGGCTGTATGCGACCAACTTCGGCGGCGGCTCGGTGGATATCACCTCGGGGAAGTTCGTGTTCTCCGCCAGCGAGGCCTACCTGATCGAGGACGGGCGGATCACCGCGCCGGTGAAAGGCGCAACCCTGATCGGCAATGGTCCCGATGCGCTGCTCCGGATCACCGAGGTCGGCAACGACCCCGGTCTTGACCTGGGCATCGGCACTTGCGGCAAGAATGGACAGGGCGTGCCGGTCGGGGTAGGGCAGCCTACATTGCGCTTATCAGCCTTGACTGTGGGCGGAACGGCCACCTAGGTTACAATAATGTCATGCACCTTTTTAGACGCAATCCGGCCAATTTTGACCGCTTGCGTCCTGGGGGCCGCGTCGCTGGCCGTTTCGTCAGTACCAGCCCTGGCGCAGACCACCTTGTCGTCAACGCATGACAAGTTCGCCAGCTTCGATTGCCCTCGCAGCCACGTTCCCGCGCTTGACCTTCCGCTGATGAAGCAGGCCATCCGCAACAATGCGGAGGTCATCATCGTCGCCCTGGGATCGTCCTCCACCCAGGGATGGCACAGCACCGACATCGCGCACAGCTACCCGGCCATCCTGCAAGCCGAGCTGCAGGCCGCGTTGCCTGCTTCGCACATCGCAATCATCAACCGCGGCGTTGGTGGGCAGGATGCGCTGGAGATGGTGCCCCGGCTGGGCGCGGATGCGCTCGCGGTCCGGCCCAGCTTGGTGATCTGGCAACTCGGCGCGAACGCGGCTATGCAGCATGGCGATCCCAACGTGTTCCGGGATTTGGTGGCACAGGGGGTTGCGACCCTGCAGGCCGGCAAAGTGGACGTCGTGCTAATGGACAATCAGCGCTCGCCGCTGGTGCTGGCCTCCCCGGACCGGGCTGCATTCGACCAGGCGTTGTCGGATGTGGCGGCGCGAAGCGGCGCCGGGCTGTTCAGCCGCGGGGCACTGATGGACCAGTGGCAGGCGGAGGGTCACCCTTATAGCCAGTTCGTGTCTGATGACGGCGTTCACCACAATGATCGCGGATACCGCTGCATGGCCAAGGCGCTTGCCGGATCCATCCTGGACGGACTTGGCGTAATGCCGGCGCCGATCCGCTCGGCGTCGCGCCATTAAGGTGGAATGACGCAGGGTCCCGGGACAACGCTGCCGGAATTGGACTGCAAGCGTCTTCTCGTCCATGGGCACCCGTTCTCATCTGCATCTAGGTTCCCCTGACCCCCGGCATCGCTATGCTGTGTTGAACCCTGGATTTCTGCCGGAGGCAGACCATCGCCGCAGATTCCGGAGGATGCCGCCGGCGCCTCTGCCACGTTGAAGCTATTTGCCAAACCGCGTGCGATCCGGTGTTCCAACACGTGCGCGCCGTGGTTCTTGAATACGAACCAGATCGTCGGCGCAAGACAGCCGCTCAGCCGTTCCCTGGCCACAACGGCCCGTTTCATGGTGCTACATCAAGGGTTCCGGCTCCCCGCCTGAACCGGTCTAATCCCAATAGGGGGCTTAGGCCGCAGCTGCCGTCCAGCCTGACGGCCCGACAGCGCAATTGCGGCTGTTCTGCAATGCCTCATGCACCCTCCTACGTTGCAACCCATTCGATCTGGAGCACGCCCGTTTGACCCTGCACCAGGCCGAGGCCTTTGCGATCGTAATCCTCATGCTCGTACTGTTTGCGTCGGACAGGCTGCGCTACGACCTCGTCGCCGCCCTGGCGCTTTCGGCCGCCGCGCTGACCGGCATCGTACCGCGTGATAAGGTGTTCGAGGGGTTCGCCAATCCCGTCATCATCATCATCGCCTCCGTTTTAGTACTTGGCCAAGCCATTGCAGCATCCGGCGTCATCGAGGGCGCGATGCGCCGGGTGCTTACGCGGCTCAGCACCACGTCGCTGCAGGTCGGCGCCCTGACAGCCTGCGTCACCTTCTTGTCGGCCTTTATGAAAAACGTCGGCACGCTGGGCATTTTCATGCCGATCGCCATCCAGACTGCGGCGCGCAGCAAGCGTCCGGCGTCGCTGTATTTGATGCCGCTCGCCTTCGGCTCCCTCGTCGGCG
>CAXTOB010000140.1:9299-13066 GCA_964245505.1 uncultured Acetobacteraceae bacterium
CATTCACCCTGTTCGACTTCACCCCGGTGGGCCTGCCGCTCTCGGTCGTGGCGGTCGCCTTCCTGACGTTCGGGTGGCGGCTGATCCCCAAGGGGCGCACCGGCCCGGCATCGGCCGGGCGGAGGTTCGAGATCGAGCGATACACGAGCGAGGTGCGGCTGCGCCCGGATTCGCCGTTGGCGGACAAAACCGTCGGCGACCTTGAGGCGCTCGGCGACGTGGTTGTGTCGGCGATCATCCGGGAGGGTCAGGGCCGCAACATCCCCGGGCGCCACTGGGCGCTGCACGCGGACGACCTGCTGGTCCTGCAGGGCGACCCGGTCGCGCTCACGCCGGTCATTGACCAGGGCGGGCTGGAGCTGCTCGGCGCCGTCGAGCTGCCGGCAACCGGCGACAAGGACAACGAGCTAGAGGCGGTGGAGGCCGTCATCACCGAGGGGTCCCTGATGGTCGGCCGGACGATGGAAACGCTCCGGCTGCGGCAGCGCTACGAGGTAAACGTATTGGCGGTGGGGCGCAGCGGGCAACAGATCAGGGACCGGCTGCGCGCCACCCTGTTCAAGGTCGGGGACATCGTGGTGATTCAGGGCCGCAGGCGCGGGCTGACGGACGTGCTCGCGCAGCTCGGCTGCCTGCCGCTGGCCGAGCGCAACCTGGCATTGGGCCAGCAACGCCCCCGGCTGCTGCCGGCCGGCATCCTGGTGGCCGCCATCGTCGCCATCGCGATGCGCCTGGCGCCGGCCGAGGTGGCATTTTTCGTCGCAGCGGTGCTCGTCGTGCTGTTCCGCGTGCTCAGCCCCAAACAGGCTTACGATGCCGTGGACTGGCCGATTGTGGTCATGCTGGGCAGCCTGATCCCGGTCGGGGAGGCGCTGAAGGACACCGGCGCGGCGGGGCTGATCGGCAACGTGCTCACCTTGGCCGCGGCCCACCTGCCGGGCAGCCTGGCTGTCGCCTTCATGCTGGTGACCACCATGCTGGTCACGCCGTTCCTACACCACGCCGCATCCGTGCTGGTCATGGGCCCGGTCGCGGCGGCAGTCGCGGGCAACCTTGGGTTTGGGCCGGACGCCTTCCTGATGGCGGTGGCGCTGGGAGCGTCGTGCGACTTCCTGACGCCGATCGGCCACCAGAACAACTTGCTGGTCATGGCACCCGGCGGCTACCGGTTCAGCGACTATTGGCGCCTGGGCCTGCCGCTGTCATGCATCGTGGTCGGGATGGGCACGTGGCTGATCGTGCGGACCTGGCCGTTGTAGGAGAGCGGCGGTCTGGTACCAACGGCCTGTCGCAATGACCTTTCCGTTGCCGAGCCGTCATTGCGAGCCGCGCTTGCGGCGCGGCGATCCAGGACCGCAAGCGCGGTCGGTGCCGCCCTGGATCGCGGCGTCGCTGTGCTCCTCGCAATGACGGAAACGATCAGAGCAGAGGGCGTTTTGTTTGACTAACCCGAACGACAGCAGCCGTCACGAGCCGCTTGTGGCCGACCGATCCAGGAACTTGCAAGATAGCGTGCCGCTCCTGGTTTGCGGCGTCCCTGGACCTCTTGCAATAATGGGAAGGCTGAAAGCAGATTGCGGTTGGTCTGGCGGCTACCGGCTCTAGGCTACACCGCCGCCTCGGCGAAGATGCGGGACGCGTCGCCGGCCCACTCGCCCCGGTATCGGTCAAGCCAATGCTCCGCCTGGGTCGGCCCGCCGTCCAGCAGGGGCAGCAACGGGGCCAGGTGGCGCCGCTCATCCACACCATCCCCGTCCAGGCAGCCGCGGGCGCGCAGCCCATCCTCGGCGATGGCGACGGCATCCCGCGCCAGGTCGCGCAGGGTTCCGCCGGGCCAAGGTGTATCCAGGGCCAGGCGCGGCACCTCCGCCCGGACGGCGATGTAGGCGTCCCAGGGCTGGCGGCGCACCAGAGCGTCTGCCGCAGCCAGCGCGGCGGGGTCATACAGCAATCCCACCCAGAAGGCGCTCTGCGCCACCATCATGTCCGGACGCCCGGCATCGGAGCCGCGCATCTCCAGGAAACGCTTGACCCGCACATCGGTGAACGCCGTCGTCATATGATCGGCGAAGTCGCCCAGCGTAGCCGGGCCAGGCACCGTGTTATGCAGGTCGCCGTGCATGTAGCGGCGGAACGACTGCCCGGCCATGTCCTGGTAGGCGCCGCCGCGCTCGATGAAGTACATTGGCACGTCCAGCAGCCACTCGACGTAGCGTTCGAAGCCGAACTCCTCCTCGAACATCATGGGGGGCATGCCGGAACGAACATTATCCACGTCGGTCCAGACACGGGCACGGCTGGACAGGTCGCCGCTGGGCCGGCCCTCGATGAAGGGGGAGTTGGCGAACAACGCCGTCGCAACCGGCTGCAACGCGAGCGACACGCGCAGCTTCTGCGCCATGTCAGCCTCGCTGGAGTAATCCAGGTTGACCTGCACGGTGCAGGTGCGGGTCATCATGTCCAGTCCCCGCGTGCCGACCAGCGGCATGTAGCGGCGCATGATGGCGTAGCGGCCCTTAGGCATCCACGGCATTTCGTCCCGGCGCAGGGTGGGGTGGAAGCCCAGGGGCGCGAAGCCGATGCCCATCGGCTCCGCCACGGCGCGCACGGCGGCGAAGTGCCGGTCCAACTCCGCCGCAGTCTCGTGCAGGGTCCGCACCGTGCCGCCCGACAGCTCGAACTGCCCAGCCGGCTCCAACGAGACGGATGCGCCGCCATGGACGTCGAGGCCCTTCAGGCCAATGGGGTTATCGCCTTCCAGGATCGGCGCCCAACCCTCCGGCTCGGCTGCGGCCATGCCGTCCAGCACGGCGCGTATGCCCTGGGGTTCGTAGGGAGGCGGCAGCAGGTCCTTGCCCTGGAAGCCGAACTTCTCGTGCTCGGTGCCGATGCTGTACTCCGATGGCGGCTTGCACCCGGCGGCAATGTGGTCGGCCAATTGCTGCACGGAGCCGATCGGCGTGTGGTCGGCGTCTCCGGGGTTCGACATAGTGTTGGGCATCCTGCGTGGCGGGCCGCACACGAGGGGGCGACGGGCATGTTGTCAAGCCGGAGTAGGAGGATGGCGTCCTGCCCCGAGGTGGGATTGCTGGATGTGAAGGGACGGTCACGCCACGGCAGCGCTGCCGCTAGTCAGCCGCAGAGGCCTCCGTCCGGTGTCGGTATGACCAGGGATCAAAGGCAAAAGCCGCCTGCATCACACCACGCGCGCCGCGTCAGCGACGAAGAACCCGGCAGACACCGTGCCATTCCATTCCTCCGCCCGCAGATGCCCGGCCAAATGCAACGGAGCGCCAGGCGTCAGCAGCGCCTCCGCCAGCACGCCATCGCCGGCACGGAACAGCAGCGTTTTCAGACGGGGTCCGCCGCCCTCGCCTTGCACATAGGCGCGCACCGTCCCGCCCTCCTTGCCAATCCGGTCGGCACGGACGACCTGGGCGCGAGGCAGGACGAACACCGGCTCCTCGTTGCCATTGCCGAAGGGAGACAGCCGGGCAAGCTGCTGCGCCAGGTCCACCGTGGCGCCGGGTACCGCCAGCGTGCCCTCAACCGCCAGGTCCGCGGCCCGCGGCAGGGCGGCGGCGTGCGACAGCCGGTCGTTCAGGAAGGCATGGAACTCGGCCAGCCGCTCCGGCAGCAGCGAGAACCCCGCCGCCATCGCATGGCCGCCGCCGGTCGCCAGCAGCCCTGCCGCCCGGGCCGCCATCACCGCCCGGCCCAGATCCACCCCGGCCACCGAACGCCCGCTGCCCTTCACCAGCCTATCC
>CAXTOB010000141.1:0-13051 GCA_964245505.1 uncultured Acetobacteraceae bacterium
CTCAATCCGGCCATGGCATTCCGTTCAAGCACTCAACTCGGATAGTTTAGTCCAATGTTCTTTATCACATATATATGGTTGCACTGCCCAAGGCTCCCAGGTTAGCTTGCCGCCAGGAGGCCGCCCATGCCCGACGATGCCCGCACCGTGCCCGTGACCCTGGACCTCGACCCCAAAACCGCCGCGGCCCTTGGCGATCCGGTGACGCGCGCCCGCATTGAGCGGCTGATCCAGCGCACGGTCCAGCCAGCTAGCATCGAGCGTCTTTTCGCCGTGATGGACGCGATCGGTGCCGAAGCGGAGCGCCGCGGCCTGACCGACGAGATCCTTAACGAGGAACTCGCCGCCTATAACGCCGAACGCCGAGAGCGGCCCCCCGCCGGGTGATTGTGCTCGATGTGTCGGTGCTTGTCAGCGCGGCGTTCCGTCCCGGCAGCGTACCCGACCAGGCAGTGCGGCATGCCGTCCTGACCGACCAGGTCGCGGTGTCGGAACTGATGATGGCCGAGCTGCTCGATGTGCTGTATCGGCCCCGCATCGCCCGCTTCATAGACCCGGGGCAGCGTGCCGAACTGCTGGACCTGCTCGACACGCTGGGCATCGTCGTCGTGCCCACGACGCCGGTGGCCGACTGCCGTGATCCCAAGGACGATAAGTATCTGGAGCTTGCCCTTGCCTCCGGCGCGGGCACACTCGTCACCGGCGATGCCGACCTGCTCGTGCTGCATCCCTGGCGCGGCGTGCGCATCCTGCGGCCGGCCGAGTACCTCGCCGAGGTCGAGGGGCGGGGCTGATGGACGGCGCCCCGCTCGTGCCAGGGCTGCCCCTGGCCGACTCCTTGCCCTCCCGCTCAGCCAGTGGGCTGGCCGTCCCCGTCCTGGTCGCCGCTGCCGGCGAGCGCGCATTCTTGCGCTTCCTGGAGTTCTTCGCCGCCGCCATACGCAACCCGCACACTCGTCGCGCCTACGCCCGCGCCGTGGCCGACTTCCTGGCCTGGTGCGGGGACCATGGGGTGCCGTCGGTGGCGGCCGTGCAGCCGCTGCACGTCGCGGCCTGGATCGAGTTGCAGGCCTGCACCAAGGCGGCGCCCACGGCCAAGCTGAGGCTCGCCGCCCTGCGCCACCTGTTCGACTGGCTGGTCACCGGCGGGGTGCTGCCCACCAACCCGGCCGCCTCCGTGCGCGGGCCGCGGCACGTGGTCAAGGTCGGGCGCACCCCCGTGCTGGAGCCGGCCGAGGCGCGGGCGGTGCTGGACGCCATCGATGTCACCACGCCCATAGGGCTGCGCGACCGGGCGCTGATCGGCCTCATGGTCTACAGCTTCGCCCGGGTCGGCGCGGCGCTCGGCATGACGGTCGAGGACGTGTTCACCCGAGGGCGCCGGCTGTGGGTGCGGCTGCAGGAGAAGGGCGGCAAGGCGCACGCCATGCCCTGCCATCACAACCTGGAGGAGTACCTGCACGCCTATCTGGACGGGGCCGGGATCGCCGGCGACGGTAAGGGGCCGCTGTTCCGCACGGTCGGCCGCGGCACGGCGCGGCTGACGCGCACGCCCCTGCCCCAGGCCAACGCCTACGCCATGATCCGGCGCCGGGCGGCTGCGGCCGGCATCGAAACCAAGGTGGGCAACCACAGCTTCCGGGCGACAGGGATCACTGCCTACCTGAACGCCGGCGGCACGCTGGAGAACGCCGCCGCGATGGCCAACCACGCCAGCACGCGCACGACCCAGCTCTATGACCGGCGGTGCGAGGAGGTCAGCCTTGCCGAAGTGGAGCGCATACGGCTTTGATCGCGCTTGCCCGCGCAAGTGGCACGGCCTGGAGCGCCTTGACCAGTTATGATGCCCGATGATCCACGCAGCACCGAGATTGTGCGGTTGCTGCTCGACCATGTTCGCAGCCCGTCGCTCGCACATATCCGCCAGCCGGAGCAAATCCAGAGACTGGCGCTGGCAATCCTACGCAATGTGGACGGCCCAACCTCCCCATGGCGGAAGTGGTCTTTGCCGCGGGAAACGGTGGCGAGGGCGGCATTGCCGTGCTGGCTTCCAGAGCGACACCTGTGCGAAGAACTGAACCAGTTGCCCGGGCCGCCTCTCACGATCGTGGACGTAGTCCAACGCATGGAGGCGATGCGTGAGGAAGATTGCTACAGCGCGTGGCCTGACGACGACCTGAAGGCAGGTTGCTTGGTATTGTATGAGCGGGAAAGGAAGGCAGGCACGGAGCTGTTGGCGATCATCGGTGCCATGCGGGCATGGATCGACGCAGAAGAAGAACGGCTGAGAGGGGAACGCGAGGCCACCAGACGTGCCCGTGTCGAGGCGGACCGGATTGCTAGCCAGAACCGGCTGCTGTCGGGCGCGGACTGCCCCTGGACTCAAACCGCAGGGATAGGGACCTGGCATTCTCGGCGCAACGGTCGGCTGTATCGCCTCGTGCAGCTTGATAGCCGCTTGTGGGTGTTATCGAGGATCGCGGCCATGGCCGACAAGCGTGGGATTGAGATTGGGCGGTACGAGTCACGGAAGGTCGCGTCTAAAATGCTTGCCGACATCGCATACCAGCCGGACCTGATTGAGGCACAGTGAGCGTTGAACCAGAGCGGAGCTGGCTAATGTGTGCACAAGTGCCGAAGTGGGACACCGCCGGAGGCGGGTTTACTGCGTTGATCGAGATCAGAAAGTTTCTGCAAGGGTGGGGTCTCGACCGGCGCCAATCGAGACCTCAATTGCCCACCATTAGGTTGCGAAATCAACTATTGCAGCTGTTTTCGGGAGGGATCCCGGTTCGGCCTTTCACAGCTTAAACAGCATCGCGTCGACGTAGCCGCGCAGCAAAGACGCGCCTACGTCGGCGCATCAATGCACCAATGTTCATCGACGGCCCGCTTTTACGGAGGCAGGTTACCTACGCCTTGAGGGTGGCGGCGATCGCTCGGAAGGTCGCACCTTCCTCGCGCAGTGCGCGCACCCTGGCCGCAGATCACGCCCGCAGCGGAGCCGATGCCTCCGCCCGGACAGCTCGCCCATGTGCCAGGGCATCCGCCGCCTTCGGACTGCCGGGCCGCACCTCCCCTACGCCTTCGTCAGGGTGGCGACTGTGCGGGCACTGATTTAGTCGCGCGCGTGTTCAGCAGACGTCGCTAAACCCCGTCCAGTTTGAAACCTGTAGTCACGGTATTGGGTGACGCTGCGGCGGTGCCCAGGTGTGGAGTTGTTGTAGAAGGTATGATCGAGACCCGTGTTACGAGTTGATCATAAGCGCTGGAACCAGACGCTGGCGGACCTGCGCCGTCTGGCCTTGACCGCTGCGCATGATCGCAGCCGCGAGCGTTTCCTTGCCCTGCACGAGGTCGCCCAAGGTGCTTGCGCCACGGAGGTGGCGGCGCGCACGGGTCGTCATCCGCAAACGGTGATGGGCTGGCTGCACGGCTATAACGAGCACGGTCCCGAGGCGCTGCTGTATCGGCGCACCGGCGGCCGCCGCCCTTTTGCCCCGGCATGAGGCAGCCCTTGGCCAAGACGTCCGCACCGCGCAGTAAGAGGCCGCCAGCCCACCCGTAGCCGGGGCCGACCCGAAGCCGCGCTGGACGCTCAAGCGGCTGGTTGGCTTTGTGCGGGCGCGGTTCGGCCAGGCGCGCTGCCGCGAAACCATCCGCATTGCCCTGCACCGGCTTGGCTTGTCGTGGAAAAAGGCCCGGAAGCTGCTTGGCCGCGCCAGTTCCGGACGCCGAGCAGCCTTCATCGAGCAACTGCGCCCCTTGCTGGACGGCGCCCAGCGTGACCGCCACCATTTGGTTTACCTCGATGAAGCGCACATCCACCAAGATGTCGACCTCGGCCACGGCTGGGGCGAGCGCGGCAAGCGGTTCCATGTGGCGTCCTCCTCGCCCGGGCTGTCGGCCAAGGTGTCGTTTTACGGCCTTTACCTGTTCAACGAAGGCCAGGTGCGGATTTGGCCCTACCCGCGCGCCAATGGCGAGCACACCATCGACGTGCTGCATCGGCTCCGCGCCGAGTTGCCTGAAGGCAGGCTCGTCGTGGTCTGGGACGGCGCCCCCTATCACCGCGCCAAGGCGGTGTGGGCCGCGGCAGCCAGCCTCGGCATCACGCTTGCGCCGCTGCCCGGCTACAGTCCCGACCTGATGCCGGTGGAAGCACTCTGGCGCTGGCTGCGCGAGGACGTCACCTACCACCATTGCCATGCCACCGCAGATGACCTGATCCGGCGCGTCGGTGCCTTCCAAGACCAAATCAACAAAGACCCTTGCGCCGTCGCTGACCGCCTCTGGGTCAAGGACCACCTCAACCCTGACGAAAAGACACTACGGTTCCCAAATTAGACGGGGTTTAGAAGATGCACCAGGAGTTTCGTCGCGTGCGGGTTGACGCGCGCCGCCACTACGGGAACGACGGCAAGGACACGGATCACGTTTTCCCCAAAGCAACCTTACGAGGACTGAATGGCGGACACTCCCGTTTCGAGCGCCGGTGACATGGCCGGTGCGGAGCTCGACAGACGCATCCAACAGAAGCTCGGGGCGGCGATCGCCGCGGAACCGAGCACGACGGAGCGGACGGAACAACACGTTGCCGCCTTTTGCGACCGCTTCGGCCCGGCGGCGCTTGCCAGCCTAGATGGCGAAGCGCTGCTGCGCCGGATGCACGGGCGATGGGATGAGGATGCGCGCCAGTCCATGGTTTACTGGCTGGAGTTCAAGAACGACGACGATTTTCCCGGCCCGTCCTTCGGCAGCATTGCAGGCGGCAACGCCGCCAAGTTCGGTGTGTATCAGAGGGATGCCGATGGTGCCTGGGTGATTGGCTGGCCGGGGGACGCGAGCGTCGTTCCAATGGCCGAAGCCATTGCGAAGGCCCGGCGGCAACGGGACGAGTTGCTGGCCGGCCATGCGGTGCTGGCCGGGATGGAGCCGGCGGACACTTCGGATGTCGCCTACGCTCGGCTGCAGGCGGAGATGGCGACGGTGGCGCCCGATCTGCACGGGGATGGCTGGGCGCACAAATGGTGGTTCCTGATCCACCCGGACCGGCTGGACGGTTACCACGCCCCGCGCCTGCAACGCTTCCAACTTTTCAAGTTGCTGCAGTCGCCGCCTGGGGGCGAGGGCACGCTGCTCGGCTCGGGTGCATCCCGCTTCACCTGCGCTGGGCGCTTTGTCGCCCTGGCCCGAGCGTTCAGCGTGCCCATGCCCACGCTCATGACCGCTCTCAACCGGCGCCATGGGGTGTTCCACCGCTACTGGCGCGTCGGCACGCGGGACGGTGATAGCAACCAGCTCCAGTGGCCCACCATGCGAGATGGCGGCTTCTTGTCCATCGGTTGGAAGAAGCAGGTGCCCGACATGTCCGAAGCCGTCCGCGGCAGCGCGACGGAGGTCAAGGCGTGGGTGCGCAGCAAGCTGGACGAGAGCGGCATCTATTCGCAGCCTGCCGCAGCCGCCACCTTGACGAGAAAAGCGGGCGAGCTCGCTAACTGCGCCCGCGCCATGGCGGAGGGCGACATCGTGCTCGCCTGTGACGGGCAAACCGTGCTGGGCATTGGCCGCGTCAGCGGCGGATACGAGTACGATGGGACGCTCGTCTTCCCTCACAAGCGCCCGGTCGAGTGGCTGTCGGTAGACTCTTGGACGCTGCCACAAAAGGAAGGTTACCTGACTTCCTGCGTGGAACTTGGCAAATACCCGGCCAACGTCTTGGAAATCGAAAGGCACCTGCTGGACTCGAAGCCACTCAATTCCACTCGGGTGCCCAAACCTGACGCCTACAAGCTGCCGCCACTCGATCCCTTCATCGCCCGCATCGAGCAGGTGCTGGACCGCAAGGGTCAGGTGCTGCTCTACGGCCCGCCCGGCACTGGCAAGACCTTCTGGGCGTTGCGAGCTTCGCACGAACTGGCGGCGCGTCGCGCGTTCGGACGGGCCTACGCTGACCTCCGCGGCGATGACCGGGCCAAAGTCGAAGGGCCGGATGGCCTCGTGCGCGTCTGCACCTTCCATCCTGGCTATGGTTACGAAGACTTTATGGAAGGGCTGCGGCCAGAAGCGGGCAGCGCCGGGCATTTGGTGTTCAAGCCGCGCGACGGCACTTTCAAGCGCCTGTGCGCCGACGCCACGCGCGAGCAGGGGCGGACGTTCTTCCTGGTGGTGGACGAGTTCAACCGCGGCGACGTGCCCCGCATCTTCGGCGAGTTGCTGACCGTGATCGAGTGGGACAAGCGAGGCACGCCCGTGCTCCTGCCCGTCACCGGCAAGCCGTTCGCCGTGCCGCGCAACGTCCACGTGATTGGTACAATGAACACGGCCGACCGCTCTATATCCTTGCTGGACGCGGCGCTGCGGCGGCGCTTCGGTTTCATCGAGCTGATGCCTAGCAGCGCCGCCCTACGCGGCCACGCTGTCGGCAGCCTGGCGCTCGGCCCTTGGCTGGACGCGCTGAACGCTCGGTTGCGCAAGCACCTGAAGCGGGACGCGCGCAACCTGCAGGTCGGCCACGCCTATCTTTTACCGCACCAGCCCATCACGTCGGTGGCCGAGCTGGCGCGGGTGCTGCGCTACGACGTGGTGCCACTCTTGGAGGAGTATTGCTACGACGATTTCGCGACCTTGCAAGCAATCCTGGGTAAGGCCCTGGTGGATGCCGAGGTAGGCCGTATCCGCGACGAGCTGTTCGATGCGCCGGAAACCGGCGCATTCCTTGATGCGCTCCGCTTCGAGGAAATGTTCAGCTACCAGCAAACGGCCGAGCCGGACGAAACCGGAGATGCTGACGACCTTGGAGACACCGAGGCCGGCACGAACGATGGTTGAGGCTACGCGAACCGTTAGCGTCAGCCTGGCCGAGTGGGAGCAGATTGGCCCCGAGTTGGAACCGGGCCTGCGCGGCCTGGTGCTGGACGCTGTGGCAGTGGCGCAAGCGAAGGCATTGGAAAGCAAAGTGCGGATCCGGCCCGGCTTTGGCGGCCTGGAGGTCGAGGCCATGTCGCATATCGGCCACGTCGCCGTAGGGCCGTTGCGTATCACGATCCGGCCCAAGCTCCCTGACCTGTCGCTGACCCGCCTGCTGCGTTATGCCTACGGCCTGCGTGACCTCGGGCCGCCACTGGAGCCGGTCGCGGCGCCCGTGGCCTCCTACGGCCTGCAAGACATTCTTGTTGCCATGCTCGCGATGGAAGCGGACGAATTGCTGCATCGCGGCCTGGCCCGCCAGTACGTGGGCCGTGACGAGTGGCTGGAAAGTCCGCGCGGACGTTTTCTCACAGACGCGCTCGCGCGCAAGGGCGGCGTAATGGAGGCCCGGCTGCCCTGCCGTCACGTCGAGCGCCGGGCGGACTGGCAGCTGAACCAGGTGCTGCGAGCTGGCCTGCACTTCGCCGTAGAGGTGGCGGCCGACCCGGACCTGCGCCGACGGGTGCAGCGGCTGCATGGCCGGCTAGACGGTGTGGCGCCGGTGCGCCTGGACACGCAAGTGCTTACGGAAGCGGAAGGGCTGTTGACGCGGCTGACGGCCGCGTATGGGCCAGCACTGACATTGGTAAGACTGCTGCTAGACGCGAAGGGACTTGTAGCCGAGCCGGAGCGAACGGCGGCAGTGCCCGGTTTCCTGTTCGACATGAACAGCTTCTTTCAGCAGCTCCTGTCACGCTTTCTGCATGACAACCTGCCCGCGGGTCAGCGGATCGAGGACGAACGCGTCGTCTGCGGCATGCTACGCTATGCCTCTGGCTGTAACCCAAGGAGACGCACCGCGCCGCGGGTGCGGCCGGATTATGCGCTGGTCGAGAGCAAGGCTCCGATACGCTTCCTGGATGCCAAGTACCGTGACGTCTGGGGCAAAAGCTACCCGGCGGAGTGGCTATACCAACTCGTCCTATATGCGCTGGCTTCTCCGGGCCGGGTGAGCGTGCTGCTGTATGCAACGACGGACGGAGCGGCGCGTGAGGAGCGCATTGAGGTTCGTCCCCCAGTAGTGGGGTGCCACCCAATCGCCGAAGTCACCGTGATCATGCGCCCTGTGCTGCTGCCGCGCATGGCTGAACTGGTCGGCCCTGAAAACGGGAACAGCTGGGTGGGGGAGCGACAAAGCCTAGCGCGCGCATTGGTCGCTGCGGATGCCGGCGCAAAGTGATATTTCGATGCTATATCGCATTTGCCGACCAGCTCAATTGCGCCTTGATCACAGATTTATAAACTATCAAACGAGCGGATACCGTTAGCGAATCCACTCGGCCCCATCAGGAGGCGCGTCGGCAAGTTGCGGAGGCACGTCCTCAATGCTGGTGAAGCGGGCCCTACAGGACCAGTGACGACGTAAACAAATGGCCAACTTCGGATTCGCCAAAGGTATCCGGGCATTTGGGTTTGTAAACAGGAGTGGCGCCCGATGGCGTGATGCCGTATGGGACATCATGCCGCTGCGCGTGCTGCTCGACACCTCCGTGCTCCGGGCCGGCTTCGTCAGCAGTGCCGGCGCGTCCCGCCAGGTGCTTCAGGCGGCCCTCATGGGGAGGATCACCATCGTCGCCTCCACCGCCCTTATGCTGGAATACGAGGATGTCCTGCTCCGCCCCGAGACGCTGCAACAGGCCGGCATCGGCGCCCGCGATGCGCTCGGCTTCCTCGACGGCCTGTGCGCCGTCTGCTTGCCGGTCGCAGTGCGGGTCCGTTGGCGTCCGCAGTCGCCTGACAGCGGCGACGACCTGGTGATCGACGCAGCGGTGAACGGCCTCGCTGACGCGATCGCCACCTTCAACTTACGCGACCTGCGCGCCCCGGCGGCCCGCTTCGGCATCGCAGCCGAGCCGCCCGCTGACATCCTGAGGAGGATCAGGTGAGCACTTTTCCATTCCGCATGCCCGAGGACCTCAAAGCCGCGGTCGCTGCCCAGGCGGAGCGCGCGGGCGTGAGCCTGAACCAGTACCTGCTCTCCATCGTCGCAACCCACGCCGGCTCCCAGGCGGAGGCCGAACGCTACTTTGCAGCGCGTGCGGCGCGCTCCAGCCCGGCCCGGGCGCTGGACATCCTGGCCCGCGCCGGCCAGGGCAACCCGCCTGAGCCGGGCGACGAACTGCCGCCGGACCTTGCCTCGTGAGCACGCCCTGGTACGTGTAGATCAGTAGTGGGCTTCAGCGCTGATCAGCGCCACGGAATGTTGAGCGTGATCAACTATTTCTGTGTTCTGCACCCGCACTGAATTACATGTAAACCGTCTAACGCCGCCAGCACTGGCACACGCTGATTCAGGTCCTGAACAGGCCCAACTTCAATTCCAACAGCATGAGCGACGGCGAGCAGGAGCTGCTCGGCATCGTCACGCGCTCGGTGCGGCGCCTGCTCCCGCTCGATCCAATCCAAGGCGCGCTCACGCGCTGTTGGACCCAGCATGGCCGCCAGCCGGTGCCAGTCGCCCAGGGTGAAGGTCGGCCTGATGTTCGCCGCCTTGAACAGGGTGGTGGTCCAGTGTGCGTCGTAGTCAGCGCCGTCGCACCATGCGATCCCGCCGGGTCCGAGTGCCGTGTTCAGCGCCGTCGCGACCCGTTCGGGTGCGTGCCCGCTGGCGACGAGGTCGCTGCCGCGGATGCCGTGCACCTTGGCGGACGCCGGGCTCCAATGGCCCTGCCGGGTCCAGACCCCGGCAGGGCGGATCAGTGCCGACCAGCCGAAGACCGGCTCGTCCGGTGCAGGCCAGCAGGCGATGCCGACCTCGATGGGGTAGCTGTCGAGATCGAGCGAACTCGCCTCGAAGTCGATCACCACGAGAGGCCACGGCAGCAAGGTCCGCCAGGACGGCTGCGGGTGCACGCTCAATCGATCACCCAGCCGGCCGCGATCAGCTCGTCTACGTTCGTGTAGCAGGTTTCCGCCCCGGTTTGCCGGTCAACGACCTTCAGCACGTCGCTCCACAGGTGTTCCTGCGCGATGGTGCCAAACCCCGAGGTGATGTGTTTGAGGCAAAGCCGGCCGTCGTGCGAGACAGAGGTGCCGCGGCCCTCAAGCACGTCCCGTGTCTGCTTCTTGAGTTCGTCCGACCAGTCGTTGGCTGTGCTGGATGGGTTCATCGTCGTCCCCTCTCGATGTGTCACGCCTCGGTTGGGCCATGGTAGTGCCGATCGCCGATGGCTCCGCCATGGTGGTCCGCGACGGCGGCGGCCATCTCGGCCAGGCTGAGGCACAGGTCGTCCGGTGCGACCACGGTCACCGTGGTTCCCCAGGTGAACAGGTGCCAGCACATCTCCTGCACCCCGCCCGCGCGGAAGCGCACCAGCAACGCCCCGTCCGGCTCCGGCTCCAGGGTCTGCGAGGGATGGAACATCCAGCACCTGGCCTCGCCGGCCGCCTCCGGTGCGACGCGGAGCACGACGTCGATCGGCTCCTCCTGGAACACGCCAAACGACTGTGCGGCGTAAGCGGCGAGGTCGAAGTCCGCGCGCCGGGTGAAAGACCGATCGAGCAGGTCCAACGAGGCGATGCGGTCGAGCCGCCACAGCCGCATGTCGGGCAGGTCCTCCACGTGCCCGACCAGCCACGCCCGGCCGTTGCCGCCATAGAGGGTGCCGTAGGGGCACAGGATGCGGGTGACGGGCGCCTCGTCCGCATCCCGGGCGTAGTGCACCGCCACAAGCTGCACGCCGAGGATGGCCCGGCGCAGGGTAGGCAACAAAGCGGGGTCGAGCTTTGGCCGTGGACCTGGGCGCATGGCGATGCCCTCGCCCTCCATCAGGGCGGCGATGTCCGGTTCGGCCCGCAGCAGCGCCGCCGGCCGCATTAGCGCGCGCAGGGTGGTCGCGGCTTCGCGCAGCAGCCCGGTGCGGTCCGTCTCACCGCGGGTGGCGCACTCGCGCGCAACTGCGTCTACAGCGGCCACCGCCTCGGCCCGCGGCTCGGCCACCCCGGCAAGCGCGCTGCCGGGCAGCCGCCACCGGCGCATGCGGGCGTCATCGTCTCGACTTTCAAGCTTCGGAAACAGTTCAGCAAGGGAGTCGCGCAGCCGTTCGACCGTGCGCCGGTCCACCCCCAGTTCCTGCGCCATCTCGTCCAGGGTGAGGCCGATGCGCGTTGCAGCCAACAAGAGAGCCAGGCGCAACAAGCGCTGCGACGGTTTATACCGCATGGATGGAAGCCGCTCCGTCCCGGCACCCACGCCAACCGCGGTGTGCCGATCCTGATTGGGATGCGTTTGGGACGGCCGGGCCAACGTCGGTGGCAGGGTTGCCGTCAAAGGTCCGCGAAGCCTTACTGGCAATGTGCTGCATCTCGGTTCCGTTCATGCAGGAAAAGAAGAGCACGCGAGTGCTTCAAATGCGGACGTAGTGGCCTGTCCAGCTCTCAACGCGATCCGGGATCGGCTTGCAAGCCGGCCAGCCGGACCAGGGCGCGGTGGACCTCGACCATCGCCATGGTGTCGCGCTCGCAGTAGGCGAGCAGTTCCGTCCTGACCGACGCCCGTGCCGAGGGGGACAGACCTCCGGACGCGAGCTGGAGAAAACCGGCGGCAGCGGCGGCCCCGTCGGCGATGCCGGGAAGGTCGTCATAGCCGAAGCCCGGCGCCAGCGCCGGCGCTACGGCCTTGACCGAGTTGCTGAACCCGAACTCCGGCAGGTAGACGGCGCCGCGCACGACCGGCAACAGGTCGGCCAGGTGGCCGATGATGGCCTCCAGGGCGGAAGCCAGATCCGGCATCTGTTGCGCAAGCTCCCGCAGCCGCGTCTGCTCGTAGGCGGAGTAGACGACGATCGGCAGCGTGGAGCCGCCCAGGGCAGCGATCAGCGTCTCGGCGAACGCCCGGCGCGGGTCGTCCGCACCGCTGGCGAGGAAGGCGGCGTGCGCCAGGGTGCCGTCGGCCGCCGCGGTGTGTAGCGACCACTGGAACGGCAGGGTCTGGTAGGGCCGCGTGCCCTCATACAGCGGCACCGGCGGCATCATCGCCTCGAAGTCCAGGTAGCAGGCCGGCGGGCCGAAGCGGCGCAGCAGCCCTACCAGGCCGGGCGCCACGTAGGGCTGTCCGCTTGCGGTCGCGTCGCGGATGATGGCCTGCTTGGAGGTGAGCGGAAAGCCGGGCGGGATGGCGGAGATCGCGTGGATGCCGAGCGCCTCGAGCTCCTGCCGGCGGGCCGGAGTGAGACGCGGCAGGCGGGCGATCCAGTCGGCCGGCTTGTCCGCCGTGCACCGCTCCCAGAACTCGCACCCATACGGCGTGTGGCAGTGGCCGCCCGGCTCGACCAGGGGCGGGCTGTCCTCCTGCAGGCACGTGCGCATCGGCGGCAGCCGCGGCAGCAGGTGGTCTTGCCTGGCCTTGATGGCGCCAGCCACATCCACCCGGGTGAAGAACGCCGGCCAGTCCACCTCGCCCGGGCCGCGCAGGTAGCCGGTGTTGACGTGCAGCACCTCGGTCGAGCTGACCGGCACGCCGGCGCCGGCCAGCACGTGCCGCTGCAGGGCCACGTCGTCGAGGTGATGGGCCTTGACGCCCGTGCTGCTCTTGACCTCCCGCAGCCCCCAGCCGTCCCGGGTGCGTTCCATCACGTCCACCCGGATGCGGATGTCGTCATGGACGAACGCCGCCTCGAACACTGCCGGCACCGCCGCATCTGCCATCAGCGCCGCCGAGCGCGCGACGGCCTGCGCGTGCTGCCAGGGCTCCTCGGCCACCAGCACGCCACCGGGGAACAGCTTGTGCGCATGGCGGCCGATCTCGTGACCCGTGGCGAGCGGCGAGCCGGCGTCGGGCTCCTCGTAGTCCGGCGGCTCGTGGACCAGCAGCCAAAGCCGGCGCAGGCATTGCAGCCCGGCGATGGTGCGCGACTTGGTGAGGTGGAGGTTTGCCATGCGGGGGTCCCGGCGGTTGCCGCTAATTGTGCGGGCCGAGGGTTACGCTCCGCAATCGGCCGCCGTGCTGTCCAAGACGCGGCCACGTCCGGCTTTGTCGCACACCTGGCGCTCTCTTTCCTGCACCAGCATCTTGGACAGGAGAGCATTGATGGCGATCGGCAGCGCAGTGCAACGTGGAGCCTTCGTTTATGTCTATGACGAG
>CAXTOB010000142.1:0-13013 GCA_964245505.1 uncultured Acetobacteraceae bacterium
GCAGACAAGGAACTGTATGCGGCCAAGTGCGCCGGGCGTAACTGCGTCAGAACCATGGCGCAGATGCCGGCCCACCTCGCACCGATGGTGCCAAGTGATGAGGTAGAGCACTAGGGCCTGTTAGCGGCTGAACTTTTGGCTTGGTTCTGCATCGTCCTGCTTTTTTGGGGGGTGGACTGGATGCTGACGGACGCGCAATGGGCGGTGCTGGAACCCTTGATCGAGGCGATTCGCCCACTTGCGAAGGTGCCGCTTCAGCATCCACGGCGCACGATCAGCGCGATCGTATGGCGGCATGACAACGGCGCCAAGTGGCGCGCCGTGCCGGCCGGACTTGGGCCGTGGTGGATGGCGGCTCAAACCTTTATCCGGTGGTCGCGGCTCGGAGTCTGGGAACAGCTGCTGACACTGGTCCAAGAGCAAGGCGTGCAGCTTGGGATGACGTTCCTCGACGGCACCAACATCCGAGCGCATCAGAAAGCCGCCGGGGCGGCCAAAAAGGCGGCACCTCGGCGCAACGGGACCATCGCGAGGCGCTTGGCCGGTCTCGCGGCGGCTATGGCACCAAGGCTTGCGTGATCACGGACGCCATCGGACGGGCCGTGGCCTTTGTGCTGGCACCGGGCCAGGCGCACGAACTGCCGCATGCCGTGGCGCTGCTCGAGCAACTGCTGGGCGTGCCCGGTTGGGTCGTCGCCGACCGCGGCTACAGCAGCCATGGCTTCCGCGAGCACATCTGGCACCTGGGCGCACGGCCCGCGATCCCGCCCAAGCGGAACGAGGCGCCGGTGGCCTGCCCGAACTGGATCTACACCCATCGCAACCAAGTCGAGATGGTCTGATCGCAAATGACAAATTCTGCCTGAGCCGCTTCGGGCGGCTGCGGCTGACTTGGTGGCGCTTGCCGTTGCGTGCGCGTCAGGCTGGACCCGCAGTGCGTTCCCGACCGCAGGATCTGCCTTCGGCGGGAGGCAACCATGCGGGATTGGCGCGTGCGCCGGACACTACAGCCCCATCCGGCCGGGCAACGACACTGGGACCGAACCTACCAGCAGCTTTTGGCGTGGACACGGCCGACGGACGTCCACTCCGCGGTCCCGGTCGGCCCCGAGCCTCCCGAACAGGAGGTCAATCATGAGGACCGCTTTCTACGCACGAGTGTCAACGCAGCGCCAAGCCCAGGCCGACGGGGTCGCCCAGCAACTGGATCGCCTGCAGGGGCGCGCCCAGGCGCAGGGCTGGCCGGTGGCGGAGGAGGACATCTTCCGTGATGACGGCTACAGCGGCGCCAATCTCAAGCGGCCCGGCCTGGAGCGGCTGCGCGACCGCGTGGCGTTGCGCGTCCTCGACCGGGTGCTGATCACGGCACCGGACCGGCTGGCGCGACACTACGTGCACCAAGTGCTGTTGCTGGAGGAGATCACGTCAACGGGCTGCCAGATTGAGTTCCTCGACCGGCCGATGAGCCAGGACCCCCACGACCAGCTCCTGCTGCAGATCTGCGGCGCTGTGGCGGAATACGAGCGCAGCCTGATTGCCGAGCGCATGCGCCGGGGGCGCTTGCGCAAGCTGCAAGCCGGCCTTTTGCTGCCCTGGACCAGGCCGCCCTACGGTTTTCGCCTCGACCCCGAGCGGCCGCGCGATCCGGCCGGGGTACGCCAGAACGAGGCTGAGGCCGCCGTTGTCGCCACCCTGTTCGCTTTGTATGCCGAAGAGCGGTGCAGCCTGTTCGGCCTCGCCAGCAAGCTGCAGCGCGACGCGGTCCTGCCTCCACGCGGCGGGCGGCGTTGGAACGTGACCACCGTGCGCCAGATCCTGACCAATCCCGTCTACACTGGACATATCTACGCCGGTCGCATCCAGGAAACGTGCGGCACGGGAGCGACGGCGACAACGCGCCGAGTGCGGCCGCGCGAGGACTGGATCGCAGTCGCGCCGGTCCCGGCGGTGGTCACACAGGAGCAGTTCGATCGCGTGCAGGACAAGCTTGCCCAGAACCAGCAGTTCGCGCGCCGCAACAACACGGCTCACGTCTACCTGCTTCGCGCCCTGGTCAGCTGCGGCGTGTGCGGCTTGTCGTGCTCCGGCCGCTGCCCGTCACCGGGCTACCGCTACTACCAGTGCCGGGGCAAGCTGACGGCCTTGCACTCTCATCGGGACACGATCTGTCCCTCGCGCCATATCCCGGCAGCACAGCTGGATGCGCTGGTCTGGGATGACCTTTGCCAGGCGCTGACCCACCCGGAGACGATCCGCCTCGCGCTGGAGCGGGCGCATGGCGGGCACTAGTTGCCGCAGGAGCTGCAAGCGCGCTGCGAAACCCTCCGGCGTGGGCAAGCCGGCCTCCAACGGCAGGTCGAGCGGCTGACCGAGGCTTACATGGCGGGCGTGGTGGGCTTGGACGAATACCAGCGTCGGCGGCGCGACTTGGAACAGCGCGGGCAGGCCCTTGCTGGGCAAGAACGCCAACTCGAGGCGCAGGTGGACCGCCAAGTCGAGGTCGCACGCCTCGGGCTGAGCCTGGAGGAGTTCTGCCGCCGGGTGAGCCAGGGTCTCGAGCAGGCCAGCTGGGAGCAGAAACGGCAGCTAATCGAATGGCTGGTGGCCCGTGTCGTCGTCACCGACGGCGAGGTCGAAATCCGCTACGTCATCCCGACCAGCCCAGCCAGCGAAGCCGCCCACTTTTGTCATTTGCGTTCAGACTATCGAGCGGCTCTGGGCCAGGCTCAAGGAATGGCGTGCGGTCGCCACGCGCTACGAGAAAACCGCCAACTCCTTCATGGGCGCCCTTTGCCTCGCCGCAGCCTTCGATTGGCTCAAATGCCAACAGGTCCTAGCCTGGAAAATTCAAGAGAGCTAGAGCGGTTTGCGATTAGGTCCGGCAATTTTGTATCCTGAGTTCCTGAAGTAGCCTTGGGCGTCCTTGGCGGTGACGGCCTGCAGCGCGGGTCCGAGCGCCGTGTGCAGCGCATCTGCCGTGCGCGCGGCCACTGCGCGCAGCTTGCCTTTGATCTTGGCCCAGCTTGGCTCGATGGGGTTCAGGTCTGGGCTGTAGGAGGGCAGGTAGCGGTAGCCAAAGCCCGAGGCGTCTAGCAGTGCCCGGACCGCGGGCGTCTTGTGCGCGGCAAGGTTGTCCATCAGCAGCACCGCATCTGGCCGCACTTCCTGCAGCTTGGGCAGCAGCACTTGGTCCAAGTAGGCCAGGAACACGGCCCCGTCGGTTGCGGCCTGGACCGACATGGCGGCGACAATGCCGTCCACGCCCAAGGCGCCCAGCACGGTCAGCCGCTCCCACCGGCCTGCCGGCACGGTGCCCCGAGCGCGCTGGCCACGCGGCGCGCGCCCATGCAGGCAGGCCATGTTGGTCAGCACGCCGCACTCGTCCAGGCACACCAACCGCTCCGGGCTGATCCCGCCCACCCCGGCCTCTGCGTCCGTGTGCCAGGCGGCCCTCGCCTGCGCCACGTCCTCACGGTCCTACTCGGCCGCGCGCAGCGTGCGCTTTTTTCCAGCTCCACTTCATGCGCGCCAGCGCCCGGTGCACGGTCACCAGATGCACCGACACCCCGACCTCCGCGGCCAAGCGGTCCCGGCACTCTGCCAAGGTCAAGTGGTTGGCCACCTCCAGCATCCGCCGCAGCGCCACCTCCACCTCACCCGCAACCACCGGCTTGCGGTGCCCGCCCATCCGGCCCGCCTCGCGCCGGCCGTCCTGGCGCAGCGCTCGCACCCAGTCCTGCACCGTCGAGCGGCCCACCGCAAACCGCCGGGCCACCGCCGATACAGTCTCGCCCGCCTCCACCGCGGACAACACACGCTTACGCAGGTCCGTCGAATACGCCCTAGCCATCATACGCCATCCCAAAACCAGGCATATGGGATCGAATGCCGGACCTACACGCAAATCGCTCTAGCGGACGTATGACCAGCCTCCATCGGGTAGTCCGGGCCAAATGTCGTTCCAACCGGCTCTGACCCTGACTCCAGGAATTCCCAAGTTGCTGTGGATGTGAGTCCATCGGCTGTGTGTTGGATCTGGGGTGAGCGGCATGGCAGCCGTTGAGATTACGAGGACGGAGTTGGACAGAGCTGGGTGGTCGGATGCCATGCAAACCCGCGGCTTGCGGGCGCTGGCGATGGTGTTGGACGGGCACCGGGGCCTGTTGGTGGCGGGGGCGGGCGGGATGGACCGTCAAACCCCGCGCGACTGGGTCCACCGCTACAACACGCACGGTGTTGAGGGCCTAGGCGATATCAGCAACGAGGGCCGTGTGCCTGCGTTGTCGGCGGAGCAGATGCAGGAGTTGGAAGGCTTGGTCCTAGCTGGGCCGGACCTGACGAAGGACGGCGTGGTGCGCTGGCACTGCGTGGAGTTGCGGGCACAGATCAAGACACGCTTTGAAGTGGAGCTGCACGAGCGCACGGTGGGCAAGCCGGATGAAGCACTTGCTTCATCCCTGCTGTGCAAGCTGAGGATGACGCGCCTGCAGCCGCGGCCCTACCACCCGAAGTCGGACCTGGCGGCGCAGGAGGCATATGAAAAACTTTGCCGGCTTGATAGCCGACGCTCTGCCGTCCGAGGCCGAGCGCAAGATCATCGAGATCTGGTTCCCCGACGAAACCCGCGTGGGCCAGCAGGGTACCCTGTCCTACGTGTGGGCACCCATAGGCTTAGGCCTGGCCCGGGTACGCGACTGCCGGCACCAGAGCGCCTACCTGTTCGGCGCGGTCTACCCCGCCCGCGCCGTGGGGGCTGCTATCGTCATGCCCCGGGTCAGCAGCGAGGCCATGGGTATCCATCCGGCGAGGGCCGCGGTTGCGTGCGTCTAGGCGGCGGCTGCGATGTCCTGGCCGGGTTTGCGCCAGTTCCAGGGCAGCAACTCGTGCAAGCGGGATGCGGGGTGGTCGTTGATCCGACGTAGCACGTCGGCGAGCCAGGCGCGCGGGTCGGTGTTGTTCAGCTTGGCGCAATCCTTCGATCTGCTGCGTCGCAAGTCGCACGGCTTCACGATGCTGACCGGAGGGGCTGCCTTCTACTACCCCATGCTGACGGAAGGGGCTGAGAGCGGCATCATAGCTTCCGCGCACATCGAGACCCGCGCCTTCGCCGCGGTCCAGGACCTACTCGTGGCAGGTGACGGGACAGGCTCGCTGGCGGCTTGGCGCCAGCTTTGCGATCTGCCAGGGCTGCTCTTCGCCGAGCCAACCCCGGGGCCGATCAAGCACTGGCTGTGGCGCGCCGGGCTGATCGACAGCGCCGAGGTGCGGTTGCCGATGATTCCGGTGAGCGACGGCCTCGCTGCCCGGATCGAGTGCTAGATCGAAAGGCGACGGCTCACCGTTGCTAGTTAAGGCTGTGCCGCTTCGTCAAACGACATCGTGGTATGGCCCGCGCCCGACGCAGTGTCCGTCAGGGTTCGGTTGGCGGACAGCCGCCGTAAAGCTGGCTTGTGTGGTTTGGCCCGGCATAGACAGGCACCGTCGGTCCACAGCTTCGGCGCACGCGTCCAGCAACGCTCCTGCACAAGCGGCCAGTTCGTCGCCGGATACCGGCTTCCGCAGCAGGGCCGTGGCGCTGTCCAGGACATTCTCGATGCGGGGCAGGATGCCGGTGTCGGCGTAGCCGGTCAGCAACAGCGCCGGCAGGCCCGGCAGCCGCTGCCGCGCCTCCTGGATCAGCACCAGCCCGTTCATGCCAGGCATGGAGAAGTCCGTCACCAGCAGGTCCGCAACCTCCCCGGCGTCCAGCCGCACCAGGGCGTCCAGCCCGTCGGACGCTGTGGCGATATCGTAGCCGCGATCCTCTAGGTGCCCGGCCACCACCGCGCGCACCATCGCATCGTCGTCCACGACCAGCACGCGGATGGGCCGGGCACGGGGCACCTCCGCCGCGGCGGCCTCGGTGGGAGCCTCGGCATCCGCCGTGAGTCCTGCCTGGGGAAACCAGAGCGTCACTGTGGTACCCTGGTGCGGCGCGCTCCGCAGCGCAAAGCCGCCGTCCGACTGCTCCGCGAACCCGCGCGCCATCGCTAGGCCCAGGCCAGTGCCCTGGCCCGGCGGCTTGGTGGTGAAGAACGGCTCCGAGGCGCGGGCAAGCGTCGCGGCCGTCATGCCCACGCCTGTGTCCGTCAGGTCCAGCCGCACGTAGGCGCCCGCGCCAAGTTCCTCCGGGTGGTCGCCTCCCACTGCTTCCACGCTGGCCGCCACATGCAGCGTGCCGCCCTCCGGCATGGCGTCGCGCGCGTTCACGGCCAGGTTCACCAGCACCGTTTCCAGTTGCGCCCTATCTGCCAACAGTGGCGGCACGCCTGGGGTCACACTGGTCAAGACCTGGATGGAGGCGCCCAGGGTCGGCGCCAAGATTTCGTGCAGGTTGTCCAGCAAAGCCCCGGGTGGGACCGACGCGGCTTGCAGCTCGCCCTTGCGCGCAAACGCCAGTAGCCGTCCGGTGATGGCGGTGCCGCGCTGCGCGGCGTCACCCGCCATGCGGGCGAGCTGGCGCACCGCATCGGCGTTCCCCGCCCGGCGCCCGATCAGGCCGAGGCCGCCGGTAACGGCTTGCAGCACGTTGTTGAAGTCGTGCGCGATGCCACCGGCAAGCTGGCCAAGTGCATCCAAACGCTGCGACTGTGCCAGCCGGGACTGGGCTTGCTCGCGCGCGGCCACTTCCGCAATCACGCGGGCCTCAAGTTGGTCGTTCAACCGACGCAGGGCGTCCTCGCTTGCGCGCAGGGCCGCCTCGTTCTGCTGCTGCTCGCTGATGTCCACATTGGTGCCGAACCAGCGCGTGATAGCGCCGCCGGCGTCCCGCACCGGAACCACCCGCGTCAGGAACGGGCGGAACGCGCCGTCCCTGCCGCGCAGTGGGAACGTCATCTCGAACGGCACGCCGGCCTGGATCGACTCTGTCCAGCGTTCCAGCACCGTCGGCAGCACCGCCGCGTCATGCACAGACTGCCAGCCCCAGCCCTCCATGTCGGCAGGGGTGGTGCCAGTGTAGTCGTACCAGCTGCGGTTGTACCAATAGATCCAGCCGTCCGCGCCGGCCATCCAGCACAGGTTAGGCAGGTTCTCGGCCAACGCGCGGAACTCCTCCGACCGGCGCAGCGCGGCTTCGGCGCTTCGCCGCTCGACAGTCGCCCAGATGCGCTCGGCGGCCTCCCGCATCAGAGCAACCTCGTGGTCCGCCCACCGCCGCGGCTCAGGATCCGACGCGAACAGGATCGCCGCCAGCCGGTCCGCCTTAATAAGCGGCACCTTGAGGAACGACCGGACGTGAGTGGCCACACATCGTTCCAGGGCGTCCGGAGCAGAGGTGCGAGGGTCCTGCGTCACATTGGCGACTGCGATCGTCCGGTCCAGCCAGAGGTCGGCGATCAACGGCGCCCCATAGTCGCCCAGGCGGTGCCGCCCGGATACGGCCGTAATGCGGCCGTCGTCCCATGCGCCTTCGATCAGGACGTGCTCACTATCCTCTTCCACCTCGGAGTAGCAGACCTGAGCCACGCCGAGATGACGACCGAGCACGCCGCACGCCGCCGCCTTGGCGTCCGAGGGGCTGGAGGCCAGGCGCAACGCGCGCTCCAAGTCGAGCAGGGCCGCCGCCTGGCGCTCGGCCAGGATGCGCGCTGTTGTCTCGATGACCGGGCAGAACACTCCGACGACCTGGCCCACCTCGTCGCGGATCGGGCTGTACGAGAAGCTGAACCAGCACGGCTCGGGGTAGCCGTGGCGGCGCAGCACGAGTGGCAGGTCGTCCGCCGGCACCGCTTCGCCCTGGTCTATGACGCGGCCGAGCATCGGGCCGATGGTGTCCCATATCTCCGGCCACACATGGCGGCCCGGCGAGCCAAGGGCGCGCGGATGCTTCCCGCCGATGATGGCTGCGTAGGCTTCGTTGTACAGCATAACGAGTTGCGGACCCCACCAGATCGCGATGGGGAAGCTGCAGTTGAGGCAGGTGCTGACCGACGTGCGCAGGCTCTGCGGCCAGGCACTGCTGGGACCAAGAGGCGTCGCGGACCAGTCCAGGGCGCGAATCAGGACGCCTGTCGTGCCCCCGCCGGTCAGGAACGCCGTCATGCGGCGTGGCTCGCCGGCAGCATCACGATCTCAACCCGGTGACCCAGGTGGTACGCGACACGTATCAGGCGGTCCAACGTGAAGCGGGCCAAGTCCCCGTTGCGGATGCGCTGGACGTCGGCCGGGTCAATGCCGGCGGCCACCGCGGCAGCCCTGGCCGTCAGGTGCCGGTCCTGAAGAGTGGCGACTATGCCGCCGGCGACCTGGGCCTTCAGAGAGCCAGTCCCCTGGTCGGCACCGGGCACGCGGCCCTCTTGCAGCGTGCATGCCGTAAGGGGGGACGGCGGCTGCCGTGCTGGTCGTGAGGCCATCAGCGCTGTTGGCATGGTTGCCAACGTACGGCAAGGAAGAGCCGGAAGAAATGGGGCAAGGAAGGGTCAAGAAATGTATGACCCTGATAACGGCAGATCGTCCGGGCCTTGCCAGGCCCACTGTCCGGGTGGGTTCGGATACCGTTGGCGAACTCGCCCAACCCGGGGTAGGCCCGGGGTCCGCGGTCACTGGGCCTACTGGGACGAGATACCCTCAGTGATCAAAGGTCGCGAGCAGTGCAACAATCGCGGACGGAGAGTAGGGCTTTGCCACGACAACAGCGTCGGGGTTTGCCGCTTTGGCTTCCGCTTCGGTCACGTAGCCTGACGTGACCACGACCGGCGTCGTGTTCCGATGTTCCCGCATCCAGGCGGCAAGGCCGATCCCATCAACCCTGCCGGGCATACGCACGTCGGTCACGACGAAATCGACCGCCTCGCCGTTGCCGAGAATCTCGATAGCCCGGTCCGCTGTCCCGGCTTCACGCACGGCGAAGCCAGAGTCCTCCAGGGCGTCTGTGAGCATCATGCGTATGAGGGCCTCGTCCTCGACCACAAGCACGACCTTGCCGCTCATCGCGCTGTGTTCCACATCCTGGATCGCTTTCAAGTTGGTCGGCTTTCTACACCGGACATCCTCAGACCAAGCGCAAGATCCTGGAAACGCCGTTGCCAGGCCTCGTTATCGTCTGAACCTCGGCACCTGCCTCTCCGGCCAGCCCACGCACCAGCCGTGAGCCCATACCCTGGACGACCTTCTCTTCGACGAAGCCCACACCGTCATCGGTGATGCAGATTTCCGGAGTGGCGTTCCAGGTTCGCAGGGACACGATGAGACGGCCCGCCCGCCGATCCGGCCAGGCGTGCTTGAGCGCGTTCAGGACAAGCTCGTAGCACAGCAGGGCAAGCGGCATGGCCCGTTCCGTGTCGAGGTCAAGCGGACCGGCGAATTGGCGGACGAGAGTGAGGTTGCCGTTGCCATATACGCTTGCCATGCTCTCCATGATGTCCTCAAGCACCATGCGGAAATCGACGCGGTTGAACTGGTCGGTTTTGTAAATGCGTGTCTGCACGGCGGACAACACGCGCATGCGCCCAGCGAGGTCGTTGAGCTGTTCGGCCAGCTCGCCGCCCTTCGTCCTTGCGCGAAGCTGCAGCAGGCTCGTGATGGCCTGCAGGTTGTTCCTCACCCGGTGGTGGAGTTCGCGGACGATGATGCTCTTGTGGGCCAGCGCCGCGGTGAGCTGCGCCTCCCGCGCGGACAGGGCGCTGCGGTTGCGCGCCGCTTCCACCACCATCTTGAGCGAAACCCGGAGCCGGGGAAGCTGCCGCGCCGACTTCACGACGTAGTCGTCGAGCCCCGACTTCAGCAGCTCGACCGCTGTCATCTCGTCGCCGGTGCCCGTGAACATCACAACCGGGCAACCAGGCCGCTCGGCCTTGACCTGCTCCAGCACCTCGCGCCCTGAACCCCAACCCAGGGCAAGGTCGGTCACCACAAGATCGACGTCGCCAGCGGACAGGGCCGCATCAAGCTGCGCCTTGGTGGCGAGTTCGACGATGTCCGCGTACGGGAAGAGGGCTTCCAGTTCACGCCGGACGAGTTGACGGTCGTCCGGATTGTCGTCGATGACGAGCACGCGCATGACGGCCTTCTCAGGCTGGTGCAGAGTGGTTGAGCTTGATCCAGAAGGACTCCAGGGACTTCACCATCTCCAGAAGCGTTTCGCGGCCTACAGGTTTCACCAGATACGAGTTTGCCCCCGTTTCGTATGCGCGCTGGATGTCAGCGTTCTGGCTCGACGAGGTGAGGACAACCACCGGCGTGTGCTTCGTCGCCGCGTTGCTGCGGATGGCTTGCAGAACCTCGAAGCCGGAGCGCCGGGGTAGCTTGAGGTCGAGCAGCACGAGGCTGGGCAGCGGGTGGCTAGTGCGATCGGCATAGAGTCCCGTGCCCTCGATGTAGCCGATCGCCGCGGCACCATCGTTCATGGTCACAAGCGGATTGGCGATGCCGGCCTTGCCGAAGGCGTATCGAACGAGTTCGGCGTCATCGGCATTGTCCTCAATCAGTAGGATCATCGATAGCGCCTGCATCCGGTCCCCCGTCCCGCGTCATGTCAACTGGTTCAGTCGGGCCGGCCGGCGCTGACGCCAGCTCGATCCAGAACCGTGCCCCATGGCCCTCCCGGGAGTCCACGCCGCACGTCCCGCCCATGCGCTCCACGCCAGCCTTGACGATTGCAAGCCCGATGCCGCTGCCGGGGTAGGCCTCTTCGCCGTGCAGCCGTTCGAACGTCCGGAAAATGCGCTCGGCATGCTCGGGCGCGATGCCGATCCCGTTGTCCTCCACCCAAAGCCGGACGCGGGCGCCGGAGCGCTCCCCGTGCATGCGGACGCGCACCGGGCGGCCCGGCTCGCGGAACT
Source organism: uncultured Acetobacteraceae bacterium (assembly GCA_964245505.1). Lineage (GTDB taxonomy): Bacteria > Pseudomonadota > Alphaproteobacteria > Acetobacterales > Acetobacteraceae > DASWOJ01. The sequence continues at coordinate 10,821 of CAXTOB010000142.1, forward strand.
TGACCGCGTTCGTGAGAAGGTTGGCCAACGCCTGGCCGAGGACGACCGGCTCGGCGCGCACCATCGGCATCGGTTCGGTAATCTCGATCTCGATGCCGTTCGGGTCGGGCGCCGACATTCGCGCGTCCTCGGCCGCAGACCGCATGATGACGCAGGGATCGAGCGAGCGCAGCCGGATGGGTATACGCTGGAGGCGGCTGTAATCCAGCAGGTCGTTGATCAGGCTTTCCATCCGCACGGCGGCAGCGACGATGCGCTTCGCGTAGCGTTCGCCGACGGGACCCAACCCAGGGGCGAAGTCGTCGAGCAGGATGCGCGCGAACCCTTCCATGCCGCGCAAGGGCGCTCGCAGGTCGTGGCTGATCGTGGACGCGAACTCCTCAAGCAGCTTGTTGGCGACGGCCAGCGCGGCCGTGCGCTCGGTGACCTGTGCCTCCAGCCCCGCATCCGCCGCGGCGAGCGCCACTTCCGCCGCCTTGCGATACGATTGTCGCAGCGCCTCCTCGACCTGCTCACGCCCGGCGGCTTCGTTTTGCAACCGGGCATTCGCTTCGACCAGCTCCCGGGTGCGCTCGGCCACCTTGGCTTCCAGCGCGTCGTGTGACCGGACCAGCTCCGCCTCGGCCGCCTTGCGTGCCGTGACATCGGCCACGACACCCAGCAGGTGGCTGGTCCAGTTGCTGCCCCGGCTACCCGCGGGCCGGCCGCGCACCTCGATCCAGCGGACACCGCCGTCCCCGTCCCGGCGGATGCGGCATTCCAGGTTCCACTCCGCTGCGGTGTCCACGGCCTTGCGGAACGTGCCGATGGCGCGCTCGCGATCCTCCGGCAGCACGTGCTCCAGGAACGTGTCGTGGCTCCAGCCAGGCTGCGGATCGGTGCAGCCGAAGATCTGCATGGTTCGGGGTGAGCTGGTGACGGTGCCGTTGGCCAGATCGACGTCCCAACTGCCAAGTTCGCCTGCTTCCAAGGCGAGGCGAAGCCGCTCCTCCCCGTTGCGCACCTCCCCGATGACGCGCAGGCGGTCCACCGCGGCCGCGAGAAGGTTGGCATAGCTTTGCAGGAAGGCGGTGTCCTCGTCGGTGAACCGGCGGGGCGTGCGGCTGTCGATCTGCAGGATGCCGAACGGCGGCTTGTCCTTGCCTCCGATGATGACGACGTTGGCGACGGCCTTGACGCCGTTCTCGGTCAGGAACGGCGGGTAGCGGAACCGCGTCTCGGTTGCGATGTCGGGCGAGATCATCGGCTCCCGGGTCTTGAGGGCATGACCCTCCGAAGTGTCGTCTGCCGCTTGGATGGTGACCTCGCCCACGATGCCCGGCTTCCAGCCGATGCCGGCGCGCACCAAAAGGGTAAGGCCATCCTTTTGCAGCTCTACGACCTTGGCAAGGTCGGTGCCCAGGGCTTCGCCGACGAGATGACAGGCCTCGGTCAGGATCTCGTCCAGGTCGTCGGACTTCAGGGCCAGCTCGCCGAACTTGGCCAAGATGGTCTGCTGGCGCAGCAGGGCCCCATGATCACCCTTCTCGGCGTCGCTGGCCTTTCCTGCGTCGCTCAAGAGAGACGCTCGGTGTCATGGCGCCAGGTTCGCATCCGGTATGAGCGCAATATTGCTTCCTAACCGCAACAAACATCGCAAGCCTCATCCCACACCCGTCGGTCACCTGCGAGTCCTTTTCCGGGTCGGACCTTGGAGCCGTGCTTGGCTAGCTGCTCCCACCGAATGCCGTCACAACAACGATGCGGCCGAACGGGACGGAACGGTCCACGCGAACGGCGTGGCCGTGGGCCGCCTTCGCAAGCGACGACACGAGGCGCATGCCGAGGCCACGGCTTGCTGCCGGGTCGTAGTCGGACGGGAAGCCATTCCCCTCATCGGAGACGGAAATGTGCAGGCCGCGGGTCTCCTGCCGCACCTCGATCCTGATCCTGCCCTGGCCATGCTTGAGGGCATTCGTGACGAGCTCGCCCGTGATCAGCCCAAGCGAGGTGATGTCGGCGGCCGGAAGGGAGAACGAGCCGATCTCAAGCCCCAGCGCGCGCTCACCGGCATCGCTCGGAAGCACCCCCCGCATGTCATCCAGCAGCCCATGCAGGTATTGGCCGGCATCCGCCGAAACGACGGAGCTGCCTTGGTAGAGGCGTCTATGCACGGCTCCGATCGTCATGATGCGCCCGGCGGCCTCCTCGATC
>CAXTOB010000143.1:0-12999 GCA_964245505.1 uncultured Acetobacteraceae bacterium
CCCGCAGCATCGCGTCGAGGTTCGACAAGGGCTCATCGAACAGGAAGACCTTGGGCGTCTTGATCATGGCGCGGCCCATCGCGACACGTTGCTGCTGGCCGCCCGACAATTGTTTCGGCTTGCGGTCGAGCAGCGGCGTGATGGCGAGGATCTCGGCCGTGCGCTTGACGCGCTCGTCGATCTCGGGGCGCGGCACTTTGAGGCGACGCAGCCCGAACGCCATGTTGTCGTAGACCGTCATATGCGGGTAGAGCGCGTAGTTCTGGAACACCATGGCGATGCCGCGGTCGCGCGCCGGGACGTCGTTGACGACCCGTCCGTCGATGCGCAACGCGCCGCCCGAGATGCTCTCGAGGCCCGCGATCATCCGCAGCATCGTTGACTTGCCGCAGCCGCTCGGCCCGAGCAGCACTACGAACTCGCCATCCGCGAAGGTCAGGTCGACGCCGTGCAACACGCGCACCGAGCCGAATTCCTTGACGAGCTTGTCGATCTCAACGCTGGCCATGACGCAATTCTAACCCAGAGGAGCGGGCGCCCGAGACGAGCGGGTTCAACGATGGTCGAGGCGGAAGAAGCGGTTCACGAACCGCATGATCACCCCGATGAACAGGAACGGCGGAATGGCGAGAAGGATCGTCGAGGCATTGATGACGCCCCACGGCACCTCCATGCCGAGCGTCGTGAAGCTCGCGGCCACGACCGGCAGCGTGAAGTTCTGCGACGTCAGGGCCAGCGCGATGAGAAGCTCGTTCCAGGTGATGATGAAGGTGAAGAGCACGGCCCCGACGAGCGACGGGAGGGCCACCGGGAGCGACACCCGCCAGAAGACCGCAAGATCCGAATAGCCTTCGAGCCCGGCCGCTTCCTCGATCTCGCGGGGCACCTGCTCGAAGGCCGGGACGCCGAGCCAGATGATCGTGGAGATCGTGGTCAGACAATAGGTCAGGATGAGCGAGAACCGCGTGTCGTTGATGCCGAGCTTGAGGTAGAGCGCGATGAACGGGATCGCGATCGCCACCGGCGGCATGAAGCGCAACGAGAGGACGTAGAACAGCGCGTCGTCCTTGAACCGCGTGACGTGCCGCGCCAGCGCATGGGCGGCCGGGATCCCGAGCAGCATGCCGATGCCGAGCGCGCCCCCCACCACGATGACGCTGTTCATCAGGCCGAGCTGGACGGCCGGCGTGGCCAGCACGGAGGCGTAGTTCCCGAGGGTCGGCGTGAAGACGAACACCGGGACCGGCGTGACGATGTCCTTCAGGGTCTTGAACGAGCCGAGCAGGGTCCAAAGCACCGGGAAGAGCGCGATGAACAGCAGGAGTCCGATCATCGCCGCGGTGGAAAGCCGCCGGATCACCGCCATCGTTGCGTTCGCTTCCACAGGAGCGAGAAGGCGACGGTCGAGATCACGAGCAGCAGCACGCTCATCGCGGCCGCGTAGGAGATCTGCCCCGAGAGGGCGATGCCCTTCTGGTAGGCATAGAGGTCGAGCGTTTCGGTCGCGATCCCGGGGCCACCGCCCGTCATCGTGTAGATCAGATCGAAGGAGCGGAGGCTCTCGACGGCCTTGACGAATGTCATGGTGACGAGCGCGACCCGCAGCATGGGCAGGCTGACGAACCAATGCACGCCCCAGGTCGAGGCATAGTCGAGCCTGGCCGCCTCGAGCGGGCTCGGCGGCAGCGTCTCCAGCAGTTTCAGCATGATGACGCCGAAGAACAGGCCCCATTGCCAGATGTCCACCACCGCGACGGCGTAGAGGGCGAGATAGGGCCGGGTCAGGAACTCGATCGGCGGCAGATGCAGCAGCGTGAACGGATAGTTGAGGATGCCCATGAGCGGCGAATACATGAAGCGCCAGATCAGGCCGGCCGACACGCGCGGCAGCAGGATCGGCAGGATCAGGGCGAGACAGACCGCGTCGCGGTAGCGTCGCGAGACACGTTCGAACAGAACGGTGCCGATCAGCACCGCGACCGCCATGCAGCCCGCGACCGTCAGGATCTCCCAGACCACCGACACTTCGAGCGCGTTGAACAAGCGCCGGTCGTCCCACATGCGGACGAAGTTGTTGAACCCGACCCAGCGGCTCGTCGGCGACTGCAGGGTATAGTTGCGCAGTGCCAACGCCAACGCCCCAAGGGTCGGCGGCAGCGACAGCACGACGAGGAGAAGGAATGCCGGCGCCGTGGCGAGCAGGGCGAACCAGGACGTAGCAGGCTTGCGGCGCGGCAGAACCGATCCCACGGTGTCCGAGGTCGGAGACATCATGTTGTCGGAGATCGCAGGCTCCACGGGTCGTCCTTCCGGGAGTCCGCGAACAGGGTCAGGGACGCTCAGCGCTGCACGACCTCCTGGGCTTGGCTCGCGGCATCGTCAAGCGCGGATTTGATGTCGGGCTGAGACCCCGTGAACACCTGTTCGAGGTCGAGGCCGAGATCGTCGCCGACTTCGGGCCAGAGCGGGTTCTGCCAGATCAGCAGACTGGTCTTGGGGGCCGTATCTTTCAGGGCCTGGATGTAGTCAGGGTTGACCTGCTTCTGGAAGTCGGGGTTGTCGAGCGTGCTCTTGCGGGCAAAGTCGCTGAGGATGCCGGCCTTCACCTTGCGGGCTTCCATATCCTTGCTGGTCGCCCAGGCCACGAAATCACCGGACACCGTCTTCGAGCAATCGTCCGGGTTCCCCTTGGCCGCGATCGCGAAGCCGTGGGCGAAACCGGCCGAGGGAAGCGGATCGGGTGGTGGCGCGTAGCCGACCTTGCCGGCGATCTGCGACTTCGTCTTGTCCTCCGCCCAGGGACCGAACACGTCGCTCTCGATGATGAGACCGACCTGGCCGCCCCGGAAACCTTCGACGACCTCGCTCCAGGTGTTGGTCGACGAACCGGGAGGCGCGTCCTTCATGAGGTCGACGTAGTACTGGGTGGCCTTGACGCCGCTTTCGGAGTTGAACACGGGCTTGGGGCCGTCGAACCACTGGCCCCCCATGGCGCGGAAGAACGGGGTCCAGCGCCAGACGTTCATGCCCGAGCCGCGGCGGCCGCGCAGCGAGGTGCCATACATCGTCGGCGGGCTGTTCAGCGCAGCGACGACCGTCTTCAGCTCGTCGAGAGTCTTGGGCGGCTTCAACCCCTTCTGGGCCATGATGTCCTTGCGGTACATCATGAGGTCGCCCCCGCCCTCGAACGGCGCGAAATACGGCGTTCCGCCGATCGTCGCCACAGCCCGTCGGCCCTCGAGGAAGTCGGTCCAGTCGAAATCTTTCGGCATGTAATCGAGCAGCGGCAACACCCACTTCGATGCCGCATATTCCGCGACATTGGCCTCGTCGATATAGTAGACCTGGTAGGCGCCGGTGCCCTGCGACGCATCGAGACGCGACTTGGCGCGGCGGTCGTTTTCGCCGAACTGCTGGATTTCGACCTTGGTGTTCCACTTCTTCTCGAACTCGCCTTTCTGGCTGTCGAGGAAGGGAATGGTCGGGATCGGTTGCCCGATGACACGGATCGTCGCCACCTTGCCGACGCATTGCTCGCCAGCCGCCATTGCGCTTTGACTGAAGCCAAACGCCATGCAAATGGCAGCAGTGATCGCGGCACCCGTGTGCTGGACCGACATCGTTGTCCCCTCCCTGAATTAGCGCCGTATTATTGGTTTTCATTTCATGGCCGTTACACGGCAATGCTTATCATCATCGACGACTTTCCCGAGCGAGGGCGTCGCTGTCAAGAGAGTGAATGAGTTTTTCTTGCGACATCGCCGATATCTCCGGCGCGTCACGAAAGCGGGAAGACGGAGGTCGCTGCGCCAGGCCCTCCGATACCGCGACCGAGGTGATGGGAGGCGAGACGGCCTTTGCATCGCTCGGTCGCGGCTTCGGTGAGCCGCGGGGCCCGACCCCGTTCGAGCGGCACGACCGCAGACCTGGAACCGGATCCGGACACATCTTCGAACCGTCGCGGCTGGTGGCTGGCCCACCCGCGATCCCCGAACCCCCGGTCAGCGTGCAGGACGCGATGTCGCGTCGGTTCTCGGCGGCAGAACTCCGCCGCCTGTCGAGTGTCTATACCGGGTCATAGACCCATGCCGCTTCGCCGACGCCGTGCCCGCGTGGGAAGGTGGGATCAGACCTCAAAGAGCCGAGTTGCTGTGGGCTGCCGCCGCATCGTTCGCCATCGGCGGTGGGATGGAGTTCGTGCAGGTCGTCCGGCGAACACTCGAGGCCGGACCGGAACCGCACGCGGGATATCAGTTGAGCCCACCACTGCCGCATTTCGCGCTGACCGGCAGCCCCGAAGGGACCTGCGGAACCGGTGAGCTCTGAGCGTCGACGAGCCAAGGCTTTCGCTGTTCGGGAACCAAGCGAGGATGGCTGACCACGGGAGCGCTCTTGCGCTTTTCCCTGACCAGTTCGAGCAGGGTCTGAGACGCTTCATCCTTGTACCCTTCGGACACGGGGGAAAGGGCAAGGCGTGCCACCATCAGCGATAGCTGGAACATGCAGTTCCCTTGTTGCTGGTCGGAAGCTTGCAGGTCGTCGATCATGTTTTCAAGATCGCTGATACTCAAACCCATGGTGCAGCCACGCGGTCGCTAGCGTTGAGGTCACCCAGCCTGCACCGGAATGGCCAGCGCGAAAAGCCGAAAAAGCGCTTTGAGAAAACGTCGTGAAAAATCAGTGTATGAGAGCCTGCAGCGTGGTTGCGACCTGGGCGTAGCGGATCGACGGAGCGGGTCGGACCTGGCGCGCCGTCACGGTGGCGGGCCCGACCACGGCGGCGGGGCCCGACCGCGGCGCAAGCTTCGCACGCGAAGATTGGGGGAGAGTCACATGTTTGGTAAACTCGAGATCGAAGCGCTGGTGCGGGCGCGGCGGCCTGGCCGTCGCCGTTCAGCACGGCGATTGGCGTGTTCACGGCGACGCCGTCGGTGCCCTCTTCGATCAGGATTTGCGACAGCTTGCCTTCGTCAACGGCCTCGACCTCCATGGTTGCCTTGTCGGTCTCGATCTCGGCGATGACGTCGCCGGCGCGTACGTCCTCGCCGACTTTCTTGAGCCAGCGGGCCAGCTTGCCCTCGGTCATCGTCGGCGATAGGGCCGGCATCAGGATTTGCGTGGACAAGGCCTAACCCTCCACGAGGATGTCGGTCCATAGCTCGCGCTCGTCCGGTTCCGGGCTGCTTTGGGCGAAGTCGGCGGCGTCCTGCACGCGGGCCTTGGTGTCGGTGTCGATTTTCTTGAACTGCTCGTCGGTTACGCCCAGCGCTTCCAGCAGGTGGCGGGCGCCTTCGATGGGGTCGCGTTCGGTCCGCATCTTCTGGACTTCCTCGCGGGTGCGGTATTTTGCCGGGTCGGACATGGAGTGGCCGCGGTAACGGTAGGTTTGCACCTCCATGACGAAGGGTCCCTTGCCGGACCGGCAATGCTCAACGGCATGTTCCGCGGCTGCCTTTACGGCGGTGACGTCCATGCCGTCCACCTGGGCGCCCGGGATGCCCCAGGGCGCGCCGTTCTTGGACAGGTCGTGCGATGCCGACGAACGCTCCAGGCTGGTGCCCATGCCGTACTTGTTGTTCTCGATCACATATAGGCAGGGCAGCTTCAGCAGGGCTGCCAGGTTGAAGCTCTCGTAAACCTGGCCTTGGTTGGATGCGCCGTCGCCGAAGTAGGTCGCGCTGACCCGGTCGGTGCGGCGATACCAGTTGGCCATTGCCAGCCCGGTGCCGATGCTGACCTGCGCGCCGACGATCCCATGCCCGCCGAAGAACCGCTTCTCCTTGCTGAACATGTGCATGGAGCCGCCCTTGCCCTTGGAGTAGCCGCCGCTGCGCCCGGTCAGTTCCGCCATGACGCCGCGGGGGTCCATACCGGTGGCCAGCATGTGGCCGTGGTCGCGGTAGGAGGTAATGACCTGGTCGCCGTCGCTCAGCGATGCCTGGATGCCGACGACCACGGCTTCCTGGCCGATGTAGAGGTGGCAGAAGCCGCCGATCAGGCCCATGCCGTAGAGTTGGCCGGCCTTTTCCTCGAAGCGGCGGATCAGCAGCATGTCGCCGTAGGCCTGCAAGAGTTGGTCGCGGTTCATGGACTGGTTGGTCGCCGGGGCCGGCGAGGCTGCCGCAGCCTGGACCTCGCCTGCATCCTGTTCCGCTGCCTGGGCCATGCGCGCCGTCTCCGTCCCTAAGAATGTCTCTCTGGGACACCTAGCCCTGCGGACGGGCAACGACAACCCCAAGCGGCGCAGGGCGGCTGTGAACAAACTCCGCAACGTGTTGTTGTGCAATGCGATATGGCCGTTGGCCAATCAGTGGCGCCAAGTGGCGGGGTTGACCTTTGGAGGTTTGCGCAGCGGTGGCTTTGGGCAGCCCTGCGCGGCTTGGCCACGTCGCGCGTTGTTTGGGTTCCGCGGCGCGGGCTTGGTTAGAACAGGCGCTTATTTGCCCCGTATGGAACGACGATGTCCGCCGGGTCGGCGACGTTCAGCATCGCACGTGCCCGCTCGTCCAGCGTGTCAGGGTCTAGGCGCTGGGTGCGCAAGCCCATCACCCGGCGCTCCCAGGTGTCGCGTTCGGCCTGCACGCGGGCGAGTTCGGCCTGAACGGAGGTCAACTGCTCCTGGCGCATGGCGTAAGCTTTCAGCCCTCGCTCGCCTTGCGTTGCGTTCCAGCCGAAATAGCCGACCAGCGCTGCAAAGAGGGCCGGTGCGACGGCAGCCCCCAACGTTTGCTTCAAGCGATCCCAGAGTCCCATATTTTCGCCTCGCGGTTCACACCGACGTTACCAGATCGCAGGCGTCCGCACAGCCGAAAACGACTGGGGTGCAGGGACAAAGTTGGCCGGGGTGTAGCCAGCCAACCTATTCCGCTTGCCGCAGTCCGGTGCGACAAGGGTTGCAAGCCTCCCGGCAGCGCAATGACAGGGTATTTCCGTCGTGTCGAAAAAGAAGGATATGAATGCTATAAAAACATTGTTTCTGGGACCGAAGTCAGAATAGCTTCCTTTCCCAGGGTTATTGCAGCGACAAGAGGGTAGAGAAGCTTCGCCATGCGACAGTTATTGGTGGTGTACGTGCTGGCTGGCGTTTCGGCCGGCGGTGTTACGGCAGGTTCAGCGCAAGGACTTGGTGCGCCTCAATCGCCCGAGCAGACGTTGCCGGCTATGGGCGGCATTGGTGGGCCAATACAGTTTGGCCAAGGTGCAGGGCCGGCCACGCAGGCAATGCCCGTTGCTCCGGGGCCTACCGCTCCCATGCCTACTGGCCCGCACATCGGCTTTGGGTCGCCTACGCCGGCTCCGGCGCCGTCGCAGCAGGCGGCTCGGCAGAATTACGCTGACGAGCTAACGGACTACCACGTGCCGCCGCAATCCACGCTGCAGACGAATGTCGGTTCGCCGACGCCGATGAGCATACCGGGCGGTCACCTCATCACAACGGCTGAGGTGCGACAGACCCAGGGGATGCAGGTGTTGGTCGTCGATGTTCTGCAAGCACCGCCGCACCCAACTGTTCCAGGCGCCCGCCTGTGGCCGGGAGCCGGGGACCCTGGCACGTTCACTGACACGACGCAGCAGAATTTGTGGAAGGCGCTGAGTGAGGCGACGCAGAGCAACCCGGCGTATCCCATCGTCTTCCTGTGCGCGGGCTCGCGGTGCTGGGAGAGCTACAACGCGGCGCTCAGGGCGGTGAACATGGGGTTCAAGACGGTCCTGTGGTATCGCGGCGGGTTGGCAAGCTGGCAGGCGGCGGGGTTGCCGATGTCGGGGGCGGGTCAGGAAGCAGCGGTGCCGGTCCAGCCACCGGCCATCGGGTTTGCGCGATGAGGCAGGCAGCGGGGCTGCTGGCGGTGGCGGTGCTGCCGGGCGCGGCGTTGGCACAGCAAGCGGACTGGGTTGTGTTCCAGGACCCCCGCGAGCATGCGTTCACCGGAGAAATTCCGGCCGGATGGTCGGTGGTGGGCGGACTTTTTCGTCCATCTCTTGGCGACACCAGGATGATCGTGGAGATGCGCTCGCCGGACAATACGATGCAGGTGGGGTTCGGCGACAAGGACCTGCCCAGCTTTCTTCTGCCCTCGCCGATGTATGCTCAATTGGGGCTGCGCGAGGGCGCTCCGGTGGGGAACGGCGCCGTGCTGGCCGCCTATCGGTCTGGGGCTGATTTTGCGGCTGAGTATGGTCAGCAAGTGTTCGGACGCGCCTGCGGCCGGCCGGTGCAGGTGCTGCAACATGAGAGTAATGACGCGTTGGGTCAGCAGGTGGCGCAAAGCATCGGAATGCCGGGGACCACCGGCTCGGCGGGCGACGCCGTGCTGCAGTGCCAAGATCCGCAGCGCGGCTTCTACGGCGTGGTTGCGGCGACGACCCTGATGACGCCGATGCCGAACGGAGGCTTTTGGATGGTGCCGCAGATCGCTCGTGCAGCGGCGACCGACAAGGCTCGGCTTGAGACTGCCATTGAAGCGCTTGTTCATCTCGAAAAGACGCTGCAGGTCGATCCGCAATGGCAGGCCGCTCAGAACCAGGCCTTTATGCAAGCGCAGCAGCAGCGGGCTCAGCCATCGCCGTCGCCGAGCGGTCCAACGGCCGCGTCCATCCAGCAGGATTTAGCGGACTACCGGCGCGGCGTGATCAACCGCACCTATGAGCATCGTGCGGCAGTGAACGACCGCATTGCGCGCGAGGCGGCTGATACCATGAGCGACACGCAGCGGCTGGTGGACCCCTCGAACGGCAACCGGTTTGCAGTGCCGTATGGCTATAATAACTATTCGTTGGCGCCGAACGGCACGGTGATCGGCACGATGGGGGCCGAGCCTCCCGGCACGACATCGCTCAATAAGACGAACAACTGAGAGCTAGGGTTTAGGTAGAGGGCGTTGCGAACGTCGTGATCCGCCTCCCAGCATGGGGGCATCTTTCATCCATGGCGGGTCGTCATTTCGATACGAAACTGATACTAACCGCCAGAAGGTCTGACCTGCCGATCTCAACTGTCGCCTGTCATTGCGAGCCGGCTTCGACGCGGAAATCCAGGATTGGCAAGACCTGGGCGTGCGGTCCTGGGTTGCCACGCCGCAAGCGCGGCTCGCAATGACGATGCCCCTGTTAGCGGTCATAAGGTTCGGAGGTTGGTATGAGCAGGCAACCTGCTCTAACGGCGGAGGCTGCTCTAACGGCGCAGGATCGTGCGTCCGGCGTAGCGGGCTGCCGGGCCAAGCTCGGCCTCGATGCGGATGAGTTGGTTGTATTTTGCGGTCCGGTCGCTGCGGGCCAGGCTGCCGGTCTTGATCTGCCCGCAGTTGGTGGCTACGGCCAGGTCGGCGATGGTCGAGTCCTCGGTTTCGCCGGAGCGGTGGCTCATCACTGCGGAGTAGCCGGCGCGCTGCGCCACCTCCATCGCGTCGAGCGTTTCGGTCAAGGTGCCGATCTGGTTGACCTTTACCAGGATGGAGTTCGCGGTCCCGGCCTCAATGCCGCGGCGCAGACGCTCGGTGTTGGTTACGAACAGGTCGTCGCCGACCAGTTGGACCTTGCTGCCGAGCACCTCCGTTAGGTGGCGCCAGCCGTCCCAGTCGTCCTCGCTGCAGCCGTCCTCGATGGACATGATTGGGTAACGGGCGGCTAGGTCGGCCAGGTAGGCGACCATGCCGGCGGAGTCGAGACGCTTCCCCTCCCCGGCCATGTCGTAGGTGCCGTCATGGAAGAACTCGGTTGCGGCGCAGTCCAGGGCGAAGGTCACGTCGTCGCCGGGCCGGTAGCCTGCGGTCTCGCAGGCCTTGCTGATGAAGCCCAGGGCCTCGTCGGCGGATGACAGGTTGGGGGCGAAGCCGCCCTCGTCGCCCACGTTGGTGTTGTGCCCGGCGTCGTGCAGCGCGCGCTTGAGCGCCTGAAAGATTTCGGACCCCATGCGCACCGCTTCGGCGAAGGTCGGGGCGCCGACGGGCTGCACCATGAACTCCTGGATGTCGATGGGATTGTCGGCGTGCTGGCCGCCGTTCACGATGTTCATCATCGGCACCGGCAAGGTGCGGGCGAACACGCCGCCGACGTAGCGGTATAGCGGCTGGCCCAGCTCTGCCGCGGCGGCCTTGGCGAGCGCCAGCGATACGGCGAGGATCGCGTTTGCGCCTAGGCGCGCCTTGTTCGGGGTGCCGTCGAGGTCGATCATGATCTCGTCCAGCTTGACCTGCTGGAAGGGGTCCATGCCGCCGAGGGCGTCGAAGATCTCGCCCTCGACGTTGGCGCAGGCGTTGCGCACGCCCTTGCCGCCGTAGCGTGACTTGTCGCCGTCGCGCAGCTCCACCGCCTCATGCGCGCCGGTGCTGGCACCGCTGGGCACGATGGCGCGGCCCATGGCGCCGCTGTCGAGGATGACCTCTACCTCCACCGTGGGATTGCCTCGGCTGTCCAGGACTTCACGGGCGATCAGGTCGGCGATGGCGCTCATTACAGGAGGGTCCCGGATGTTGTTGGCGAGGTCAGGCGCGGCTTCATGAAGTCGTCCAGGGCACGCAGGCTGGCAATCAGCGCGGGCATCTGCCGTAGCGGGATCATGTTCGGGCCGTCGCTCGGGGCCTGGTCGGGATCGTCGTGGGTTTCGATGAACAGGGCCGCGACGCCTACGGCTAGGGCGGCGCGGGCCAGCACCGGGGCGAACTCCCGCTGGCCGCCGGAGGAGCCGCCGTGCCCGCCGGGCTGCTGCACGGAGTGCGTGGCGTCGAAGACGACCGGGTAGCCGGTGCGCGCCATGACCGGCAGGCCGCGGAAGTCGGTTACCAGGGTGTTGTAGCCGAAGCTGACGCCGCGCTCGGTTAGCAGGATGCTCTCGTTGCCGGTGTCGGCGATCTTGGCGGCGACGTTGGCCATGTCCCAGGGTGCTAGGAACTGGCCTTTTTTCACGTTGATCGCCCGGCCTGTTTCGCCGGCTGCCAGCAGGAGGTCGGTTTGCCGGCATAGGAAGGCGGGGATTTGCAGGACGTCCACGGCCTCTGCCGCGGGTTCGCACTGTTCCGGCGCATGCACGTCGGTCAGCACGGGGATGCGGAACCGTTCGCGGACGGCGGCCAGGATGCTCAGGCCGCGTATGATGCCGACGCCGCGGGCGGCGCCGCCGCTGGTGCGGTTCGCCTTGTCGTAGCTGGACTTGAAGATCAGCGGCACGCCGGCAGCCTGGGCGATGCCGCTCAGGGCGTCCGCCATCTCGAAGGCGTGGCTTTCGGACTCGATCTGGCAGGGGCCGGCGATCAGGACGAACGGCCGGTCGTTGCCGATCTCCACGTCGCGCACCCGGACGATGCGGGTCTCGTTGGGCATCGCGTCAGACGAGGACGGGGGCATCGCGTCAGACAAGGAAGGGGGCACCGCGTCAGACAAGGCGGGACTGCTTCACGGCGGCGCGAATGAAGCCGGAGAACAGCGGATGCGGCGCCAGCGGCTTCGACTTCAGCTCGGGGTGGTACTGCACGCCGATGAACCAGGGATGGTCCGGGCGCTCGACGATTTCCGGCAGGATGCCGTCCGGCGACATGCCGGAAAAGCGCAGCCCCTTGGCCTCGATTGCCTCGCGGTAATGCACGTTGACCTCCCAGCGGTGACGGTGCCGCTCTTGGATGTGCGTCGTGCCATAGACCGCGCTGACGAGCGAGTCCGGCGCAAGCTCCGCCGGGTAGGCGCCCAGGCGCATGGTGCCGCCGAGGTTGCCGCCCTCCGCCCGCCGCTCCATCTCGTTGCCCCTGGCCCACTCCGTCAACAAGCCGACGACGGGGTTGCCGCACGGGCCGAATTCGGTGCTGGAGGCGTCGGGCAGATGGAGCTGGTTGCGCGCGCACTCGATGACCGCCATCTGCATGCCGAAGCAGATGCCAAGGAACGGCACCCGCCGCTCCCGCGCAAAGCGGACGGCGGCGATCTTGCCCTCCGTGCCGCGCTCGCCGAAGCCGCCGGGCACCAGGATGCCATGCACGCCCTCCAGCCGGGCGACGGTGTCCGCCTGCTCGAAGACCTGGCTGTCCACCCAGTCCAGTTGCACCTTGACCCGGTTCTGGATGCCGCCATGCACCAGGGCTTCGGCCAGGCTTTTATAGCTGTCGAGCAGGTTGGTGTACTTGCCGACAACGGCGATCCGCACCTCGCCCTCGGGCGCGCGGACCAGATCCACGATGCGCTGCCAGGGCCGCAGGTCGGGCTCGGCGTCGAACGGCAGGCCGAAGTGGCGCAGCACCTCGCGGTCCATGCCCTCCTCGTGGTAGCTGATCGGCACGGCATAGACCGTGTCCACGTCCAGCGCCGCGATCACCGCCTGCGGACGGACGTTGCAGAAGCTGGCGATTTTGCGCCGCTCCGCATCCGGGATCGCCCGGTCGCAGCGGCAGAGCAGCATCTGCGGCTGGATGCCGACGTTCTGCAGCTCCTTGACGGAGTGCTGCGTCGGCTTGGTCTTCAGCTCGCCGGCGGACGGGATGTAGGGCACCAGCGTCAGGTGGACGAACATGGTCTGCGCCGGGCCAAGCTCGTTGCCGAGCTGGCGGATCGCTTCCAGGAACGGCAGGCTCTCGATGTCGCCGACGGTGCCGCCGATCTCGATCAGGGCGAAGTCCAGCCCCTCGGTGTCGCGGGTGATCGCCTCCTTGATGGCGTCGGTGATGTGCGGGATGACCTGGACGGTGGCGCCGAGGTAGTCGCCGCGCCGCTCCTTGGCGATCACCTCGGAGTAGATGCGGCCGGTGGTGGCGTTGTCGGCCTGGGTGGCGGGGACGCCGGTGAAGCGTTCGTAGTGGCCGAGGTCCAGGTCGGTCTCGGCGCCATCGTCGGTGACGAACACCTCGCCGTGCTGGTAGGGGCTCATGGTCCCTGGGTCCACGTTCAGATAGGGGTCCAGCTTGCGCAGGCGCACGTTGTAGCCGCGGGCCTGCAGCAGCGTGCCGAGGGCCGCGGATGCGATGCCTTTGCCGAGCGAGGAGACCACGCCGCCGGTGATGAATACGAACCGCGTCATGG
>CAXTOB010000144.1:0-12965 GCA_964245505.1 uncultured Acetobacteraceae bacterium
TCACAAAACCCCTGACCATTTCCGTCATTGAAGCGAAATGAGGGGAGGCATGAGGACCCGGCCCGTATCGGTCAGGCGGCCCGGCACCCACGCCAGCACGACGCAGGCGGCAAACCACGGAATCATGTTCAGCAATCCGTTCACCGTGCCGCTGACGCCGAAGCCGCGCACCACTGTCGGCAGCCAATAACCAACGCCGTAGGTGGACATCGAGATCAGCATGTAAACCAATGCGAATGCAGCGAGCCGCCAGTCGCGCAGCAAGGTGAGTGGGCTGGGATGGGTCAAGGTTTGGCGCTTCTCGGCCGCGAGCAGCCTATCGAGCAGTTCACGATCCGCCGGTGAAAGGAACTTCGCCGTTGCGGGCCGGTCCGGCAGGTAGGCGAGCGTCACGAATGTCAGGACAATCGCCGGCAGGCCCGTCGCGATGAACACCCACTGCCACCCTTGCAGCCCCGCCATCCCATCCAGGTCCAGGAACACCCCGCCGATCAGCGAGCCGATCATGTTCCCGGCGCTGCTGCCCAAGGTGAAGATGCCGAGCACACGCATCCGGTATCGCGCGGGGAACCATAGCGTCACATAGAAGATGACACCCGGGTATAGCCCGGCCTCGGCTGCCCCGAGCAGGAAGCGCAACACCCAGAACATCGCCGCCGACGAGGTCCATGCCATCGCCACGGTCACGATGCCCCAAGTCAGCATGATGCGAGCGATCCAGCGCCGCGCTCCGAACCGGTGCAGCGCGATGTTGCTCGGCACCTCGAACAGGAGATAGCCGATGAAGAACAGTGACGCGCCGAAGCCATATACGGCTTCGCTGATCTGCAGGGAGTCCAGCATCTGCAGCTTCGCATAGCCGACATTCTGGCGATCGATGTAGGCTACGAGATACAATACCACGATCATCGGCACGAGGCGCCAGGTAATGCGCCGCATCAACGCGCGTTCACCGTCTCTCTCGTCGTCGATGGCTGGCAAGCTCACGCTCCCGGGCTCCACGGTCAGCTCGTGGTTGACGAGATCATCCCTGTGCCGCTCGCGTCCCGTCTAGCTCAAAAGTGCAAGCGATTGATGCCGGCATCGAATACCGGCACGGCGTGCCCAGTCGAGCCGGCGACGCTGGCGTACCGTATCCCGCTGTGTCAGACGACGCTTATTCTTGTATTCTTGGGCTGGGCGAGCAAGGCGCGCTGCGCCGCGCGTCCACGGCAATCAACGTGATCCAGTGGACGGCGACGAAGATGGTGGCCGACCTGAAACAGATCACCGGCATGGCCCTATACGAACGCCGGTTGCGCGGGCTGCTTGCCACGCCGTATTGGCGCGAGGTGCTGGCGTCCGCAACCAAGATCATGGCCGGGTTCGACCGCCTGCTCGTCTCGCTTGACCGGCATTAGCGATGACTGCCGGACCAGGGCCAACCTCCCCGGTCCGGCTTCCCCAATCCGACGCGTCAGATGTCAACGATGATGTAGGCCTCCTCCACACGGACGGGCACGGTCTCGGCCTTGTACGGTCCGGCGACAACGGTCGCACCGGACTCGGTGCTGACCGGGAAGGACCTGCTGCGGAACCGCTCCGGGTCGCAATAAGATTGCCCGGTCCGGATGTCGAACTCCCACCCGTGCCAAGGGCAGCGGACAAACTCGCCCTTGCGGGTGTAGGTGTATTGGCCCGGCTCTTTCGATTGCAGCAGGCCAGTGACGATGCCGGCGCACAAGGAGCCGCCCTGGTGTGGGCAGCGGTCGAGCATGCCGAAGAATTGGTTGTCAAGGTTGAAGATGGCGATAGGCCGGCCCTTCACCACCACCCGCTTGCGGGCGCCAGGCGGTATCTCGCTCGTTGCGGCGACGACGTGGCGCGTCATGCAGCCTCGCCATACAGGGCGCGGGCGTTGCCGAGGAAGAACTGCCGGCGCTGGGCCTCGCTCAGCGGCAGCGGCAATGCGTGTGCCGGGTCGTCGAAGTCCCAATGCGGGTAGTCCGTCGCGAACAACAGGCGGTCGAGGCCCATCCACTCGATCGTGTCCAGGAGGTGTTCGCGCGTGTCAGGCTCCTCCATGGGCTGCGTCGTCCACCAGACCTGGTCCCGCATCGCTTCGGACGGCGCGCGGCGCAGGTGCGGCGTTTCCGCTCGCAGGGTTTTCCATACCTTGTCCAGGCGCCAGGCGAGCGACGGCGCCCAGGCGAACCCGGCCTCCACCATCACCAGCCGCAGCGCCGGGTGACGGTCGAACAGTCCTTCCACCAGCATAGACGTCAGCCCGGCTTGGCAGGATTGCGCGTGGCCGGTCATCTCCTCGATGTAGAAGGATGGCCAACCGGTGCTTGTGATGGGTGAGCCGCCGTAGCCGAACGCATGGACGGACACCGGCAGCCCGGCTGATTCCGCCGCCCTGAACATCTTCCAATAACGCCGGTTGCCCAACGGCTCGGCCGTGCGGGACAGCAACAGCACCTGCGCAAACCCCCGGCGTCCCGCCCAGTAGTCGATCTCTGCGGCGGCCAGGTCGGCAAACTCGTATGGCACGACGATGGAGGCGCGCAGGCGGTCGTCTTTGGCGAGCCAGACCTCCTCCTGCCAATGGTTCACGGCCCGGCACAGGGCGGCACTGAAATCAGGGTTCGACACGCCTTGCCCACTGTTGAGCGGGTTCAGGATGCCGAGCACGACGTTGTTGGGATCGAGATGCTGCGCCGCCATGAATGACGGGCTGCTGCCCTGCCGCCCGCCTTCCGGCGGCAGCGCGTCCCGCCGGGACGCATCGGGCTGGCTCTTGGGATAGGCCGGCCCCTTGTGCATCCCAAGCCGCCGGATGGCGCCGAACTGCGCCGCGTGGTCGCGCCACTGCTTGGGCAGCCAGGGGTCGAGGTCGTGCGGCGTCCGTTGCGCCGGGTGGATGTCGCAATCCGCTATGGCAAGCCGAGTGGCGGCGGACGCGGTGGGGGTGGGGCGGACCTGGACGTTCATGCCACAAGCTCCTTGAGGCGGCGATAGGCGGCCCGCGGGTTGTCCACCGCGATGCGGTGCCTGAGCTCGGGCGAGAGGCCCGGCGGCCAGGGATCGCTGCCGTCGAAATGGTTATGTGGGTAGTCGGTGGAGAACACCAGCAGCTCGTCGGACTGCATGTGGTCCAGGATCCGCATCAGCATGTCGGCCCGCGGCGGCATATCGGTGGGGGTGAGGGATAAGCGGATGTTGGTCCGCACGATCTCGACCGGCGAGCGGTCCACCCAGGGGATCTCAGTCCGCAGGCCGCGCCAGTACTTGGTCAGTCTCCATAGGTGGGCAGGCAGCCAGGTCCAGCCGGACTCGAGCAGCACGACCTTCAGGTCGGGGTGGCGCGAGAACACTCCTTCGCAGATCAGCGATGTGACCTGGGTCTGGAACGCCTGCGCCTGCGCGACATAATCCTCGGTGTAGTACGACGGCCAGCCCACGGCGGTCGGTGGGTTGTGGTAGTTGCTGCCGGCGTGGATGCCGACGGCCAGGCCGTGGCGCACGGCGGCGGCGTAGATGGGCCAATGGTGCCGTTTACCCAGCGGCGTATCGCCACTTGCGAGCAGCAGGACCTGCACGAAGCCCGGGTTGGCCGCACAGCGATTGATCTCGTCCACCGCCATCTCGACGTTCTGCGCCGGCACCACGATCGAAGCACGCAACCGTGGCTCTTGCGCCAGCCATTCCGCGGCGATCCAATCATTGACGGCGCGGGCATAGGCAGCCGCCATGTCCTCACTGAACAGCATCTGGATGCCATACAGGCAGTTGAGGATGGCCGTGCCGGTGCCGAACGCGTCTAGGCACTCGCGCCGCACCTGGTCGAGCGTCGCGGCGGGCTTGCCCTTGGCTGGACGCCAGTCGTCCCGTGCGGTCAGCGGCGAATTTGCCGGGTAGCTGATTGAGTTCAGCTCATCCATGCCGCGGGCAACGACCACCTCGCGCCAATGCTCCTCCAGGTATGGCAGCAAGGATGCAAGCCCCGGCACAGACGGATGGATGTCGCAGTCGATCATGTTTGGGAGCATCGGTCCTCCAGCCTCCCCTCTGTGGGGGATCTGACGATAAAGTAATCCTGAAAGCTGGTAGGCGGAAGCCATTGCCAGCTTTCACACTGCGTAGTTATCATCTGCTCCAAATAATCAACAAAGAAGTCGGGAGGAGCACCGTGAGCGCAACGACGCCGGCGCTGAAACGGATGCAATGGCTGGCGGTTGCGATGTGCACGTTTGCCATCGCACTTAACTATATCGACCGCTCGACGCTCGCCATTGGCAACCTCAAGATACGTGAGGAATTCGGCATTAGCGCCACCGCCATCGGTGCGCTGCAGTCGGCCTGGTCGATCGCCTTCGCGCTGGCGCAAATCCCCGTGGGGCTGATGGTTGACCGGGTTGGGCCGCGCAAGCTGCTCGGCTGGGCGTTGGTGCTGTGGTCCGCGGCGCAGGCGGCAGGCGGCTGGATGGGCGGTTACATCACCTTCATGTGGTCCCGCGTCGCCCTAGGCGTGTTCGAGAGCCCGGCGTTCCCCGGCGCCGTCCGTACCGTCGCCAATTGGTTCGCCCCCCGTGACCGGGGCCGGCCCACGGGCGTCTTTACCCTGGGCGGCGACCTCGGGCGCATTATCGGCACGCCACTGTTGACGGTGCTGCTGATCAGCTTCGGATGGCGGACGATGTTCACGGCCATGGGGGTCATCGGCCTGCTGGGCGCCGCTGCCTGGTTCGCGCTGTATCGAGACCCCGTCGTGGCGAGCATGGCAGCGCCTGACAGTGCCTACCTGGTAGAAAATGGGATCAGCACCCGGGTCCCGGTTTCGCTGGCAAGCTGGCAGCGGCTGTTCGCCTTCCGCTCGATGTGGGGGATGATCCTGGGCTCGTTCTGCTCGGGCTACGCAATCTGGATGTATGGCACCTGGCTGCCCGCCTATCTCGAGATGCAGCAGCACGTGTCCATCGCCAAGACGGGGCTGGTGGCGATGATTCCGCTTGGCTGCTCCATCCTGGGATCACTTGTAGGCGGGTGGGTCACGGACCGGCTGGCGCATGGCGGCATGGGTGTCGTGCAGAGCCGCAAGCTGCCGGCAGCCTGCGGGTACATCCTGTCGGGCGCATTCTGCGGCGGGGCGGCGATGTCCGACGGGATCGGGCCGGCGCTCGCCTGCATCTCGGCTGCGATGTTCTTCCTGTCCTTCGCGCAGTCGGGCAAATGGACGCTGGTCAGCGCCGTCGCGCCGCAGTCCTATGCCGCGTCCGTGTCCTCGATCCAGAACTTTGGATCCTATATCGGCGGCACGGTGTCGCCGGTCCTGACGGGCTACGTGGTGGACCAGACGGGATCGTTTGCGGTGGCGCTCGGCATCGGCGCGGCCGTGACGCTGACGGGCTCGGCATTCTACTACTTCATGGTGCAGAACGAACCGATCCCGCTGGCGGGGTTGGAGCCGGGCGGCAGCCCGGCCCTCGCAGGCGCCGATTAAAGGCCAATTGAAGAAGGTAAACATGAACATTCAGGTCCGTCCCGAAGCCTTGCCCACCGCCGCGACAAGGCTCGGCATCTCCGATTGCGACATCCACCACAGCCCGCGCGACTTCAAGATGCTGTATCCCTATATGGAGAGGCGCTGGCAGGAGCACCTCTCGCTGTTCGGCCAGCGCCCGCGGCAGGGCAACAGCGGCGGCCCGCAATTCCCGAAAAGCCAGCCGGATGCCAGCCGGCGCGATGCCTGGCCACCAGGTGGCGGACGGCCCGGCAGCAGCCTCGATTTCATGCGCACGCACCACCTGGATGCGAACGGGATCGAGCTCGGCATCCTGCAGATGATCCGTCCCCATCCCGGTGGGTTCCAGAACCTGGACCTGGGTGCAGCCGTGTCGCGTGCGATCAACGATTGGCAGGTGGCGGAGTGGACTGGGCTGGAGCGGCGGCTGAAGGCGTCCATCGTGGTGCCCTACGAGGACGCGGACGCCTCGGTGCTGGAGATCGAGCGGTGGGCCGGTCATCCCGATATGGTGCAGGTGCTGCTGCTGTCGCGCACGGTGGAGCCGCTGGGGCACCGCCGTTACTGGCCCATCTACGCGGCGGCGGCGCGGGTCGGACTGCCGGTTGGCATCCACGCGTTCGGCAACGGCGGCACTCCGACCACGGGGTCGGGCTGGCCGTCCTATTATATGGAAGACATGGTCGGTCATTCGCAATCCTGCCAGTCCGTGGTGGCTTCGATGGTGCTGAGCGGCGTGTTCGCGCAAGTACCTGATCTGCGGGTGGTGCTGGTGGAGGCCGGGTTTGCTTGGCTGCCTCCGCTCGCCTGGCGGCTGGACCGGGCCTGGGACACGCTACGCAGCGAGACACCTGCCGTGACCCGGCCGCCGTCCGAGATCATCCGCCAGCATTTCTGGCTGACGACGCAGCCCATGGAGGAGCCGGATGAGGCCGGGCACCTGGCGGACGCGATCGGGTGGATCGGATGGGATCGGCTGCTGTTCGCGACGGACTACCCGCATTGGGACTACGATGATCCACGCCAGGCTTTGAAGATGCCGGTCACCCCGCAGCAGCGCGACGCGTTCTTTCGCGGGAATGCGCGGGTGCTATTTCTAGGGAAGGAGTGATGGAGGACGAGGCCCTGAATGCAGATTGGCACCGGGTCGCCGGCACCGGCGACCTGGAAGAGGGGGAAGCAATGCCCGTTGAGCTGATGGGCCTGCAACTGGCCCTTTATCACGTCGAGGGTGCATGGTTCTGCACCGACAACGTGTGCTCGCACGCATACGCGCTCCTGACGGACGGGTGGCTGGAAGGGCATATCATCGAGTGCCCGCTGCACAATGGCCAGTTCGACGTCCGCACCGGCGAGGGCCAGGGCACGCCGATCATTGCCGACATTCGGACTTACAGGACCAAGGTTGACGGGGCGGACGTGCTAGTTGCAATCCCGTGATGAGCCAGCCAGCATGGCTGATGATCTCAACCGGAAAGCGGAAGCAGGCGTAGCCGGGAACGGTGGACGTTGTAATCCCGTCGGGCTACCTGGCTTAGCCCCCTCTCACAAGCCGGCCAGCTGCCAAATTGACGGTGCCTGAGGCAGTTACCCCCACGTGCCGTCCTTCGGCTACCCTCTCTTCCGCGCCTTCGCCTCCCCGTCTCAGCCGCCTAACGGCTCGCCTCAACCCGGATGTCCGCGATGCCCTTGGTCAAGTACCGCACCCACAACCCCGGCCTGGTCGCACGCCGCACGAAGGTCGAGGTGCCTGGCTGGGCCGGACAGCCCGAACCCCGGGCGGACGGATCGCATGAATACCCCTGGCACTGCATCCCGTTCACCGAGGCGGCGCGCGGCGGCATCGAGCTGTGCTTCCCGGCTGCAGGCGAGTTGCGCGTCACGGCGCGGGACGGCGAACCGGTGTTCGACTATGCCGGCGCTGGCGAGCCGCCGCCGTTCCGCAGTTTCGGCGCCGAGTATTTCACCTACCAACTGCTCGCCGACTTCAAGGTGGATGCGGAGTTCGCCATCAAGGTCGAAACGCATCCCAGCTTCTACACGGACACGACCGGGACGGCGCCGATCGCGGTGCCGGCCATCCTCCGGCACTGGTGGCCGATGATCTACTTCGTCGTGTTCAAGATGCCCGCCGAGGGGCAGACCCATGTGTTCCGCCCCAGCGAACCCTTCCTGATGGTCACGATCGTGCCCGCTGACGACAAGCTGGACCTGGTACCGATGCCAGAAGAGGAAGCGGCCGAACGAGAACTGCAGTCGCGCCGGATCTATGCGGCGCGGAAGACCCTGTCGGCAGATTCGGAATGGCTGTCCGCAACCGATACCGTATTCGACGGCACCTACCGGCGCCTGTTCGGGGCGGCAAAGTCCAACAAGTAGGTGCCGCTCCGGAGATCAGGCAGGCTTTACTTCAGGCAGGCTTTGGCGCGTTCGGGAATACCATCATTGAGTGATGATGGTGATGGTGATGGTGCCGGCGGTAACGGCGGTGGTAGCGATGATGATGATGGTGGTGATACTGCACCATCACGGCGGGCGCCGGATCCTCGGTCATCGCCTCGTCCGAGGCCCGCAGCATGACACTGGCGTTTGGAATCGGCTGCAGCAGGTCGGCATAGGATGCAGCATGCATCACCCCGTTAAAATCCAACGTTTCCGCCACTGCCGGCGACCCGGCTGCAAGCGCACCTAAGGCGCCGAGCAGGCCGGCCATCTTCTTGTCCATATGCAACTCCATTGGTGACGGGGGATGCTACAACTGGATGATGCGGCCGCACCACCCCGCAAACGTTCCTCCGCTGTCATTGCTGCCACCTGCACGGCCTAAGACGACGGGCCGGTTGCAGTCCACCCGAACCAAGGAGCCATCAGCGAATGATGATGCCGTGGTGATGGTGGTGATGGTGATGATGGTGATGATGGTGATGGTATCCGCGCGGTCTGTAATAGCCCAGGAACGGGACGACCGGGCGGTAGTAGCCGGGCCGGTAATACCTGTGATGGTGGTGGTGATGGTGGTGGTAATACTGCACTTCCATGACCTCCGGGCGCGGGCTGGCAGCCGCCAGGGAGTCTGATTCGTTCAGCAACGCAACCGCGTTCGGGATTGGCCGAAGCAGGTCGGCGTAGCTTTCAGCCTGCATCACCTCGTCAAAACCTGGCGTTGCTGCTTGCGACGGCGCAATGGCCGTAAGTGCGCCCATCGCGCCGAGCAATCCCGCCAACTTCTTGTCCATGCCACCATCCCCTTGTCGTGTTGCTTGAAGCTGCCACCGAACACAAAGCCTGGTAAGCCAACGGCGATCCCAGAGATCGTTTTCGGAACATCGCGTAGAAGAGTAGCCGGTGGTTGTGGCGGCTCCGTGGCAGAAAAGCGGCGGCGAGAGGCCCATATGCAAATGTTAGAGACTCGCACCCAACTGCAAGCCGGGGCGCAGGCACTGGAGGCTAAGCTTCGCCGGCGGCGTGGCTCAGGATCCGCCGTTTTGGGCGATCAGGCATGCGGAAGCGGCTGGCCTTGCAACCTAAAAACGGCATATCCTGAACCACGCCGCGAATTGATGAAGATTTAGAACGGGCTGGGAGAGTGCCCAAACATCACAGGCCGGATGTCTTGGTGTCGGTTATACGGTTTCGGGCAGCAAAGCGGCCCCTGGTCGCGAGCTCTCAACGCTGGCGACCGCAGCAGGCAACTGGGGCATCTCATAATACAGGGCTGCTTCAGCAGCGCCTGCCTTGGGCTTCGGACGGTCTGGTTCCACGCGAACCTTGCCGGTCGTTTCCCAGTAAAAGGTGGCGCCCCCGCCACTCGGACCCGTTCGTTTCTGCCGTAACAGGTAGCCGTTGGCGACCAAACGCTCCAAGTCGACATAGATGCGCACTAAAGGCAAATCCAAGCAGTGATGCTGGCGAACATAATCCAAGACTGCTGCACTATGCGCATGAGGCTCGAGTTGCTCAACGGCTGCGTGAAGTAGCCAACGGCGCTGTTGATGATTCATTGCAACCTCCATGAACAACGGATGCTGTTTGCGTTTGCAAAACCCTCGCCGGCTTCACTTGAGGAACTCGTCATTCCGGGCAGCACAATCAAGGACATGACGCAACGACCAGGTTGTCGCCCAGCAGTGGCACTCCCAAGTATGGCAGGCGGTGCGGAGGATCAAACGTCGTCCTCCATCGCACCCAGGCCTTCAAGTTTACAATGCCGCACGGTGAAGTTGATCCGCTGCTCTGGTGGTTCTTCCGCACTTTGCGTAGATGTGACGTCTGCGGACAGATAAGTTGGTGCAGGCGGGACGTGCCCCCATCCCATGTGTCATGACAGACTTCGGTCCCATGCCGGGCTGCCGCGTCGAACAGATCATGCCTACGAGCCCGGACATCTTGCACATCGCTGCCCGTGGCAGCAGGCCGGGCAGCCGCCGTCCTCATATGGGGGGGCGAGCCGGGCCGCACACAGCCGCCACCGGCGCAAGGCGGCTGATCGTCCCTCCCTTGGGCGCGAGGCGTGCATCGGCTTGATTGTGCGCCGGTTCCACTGCCAAAACGCCGCTTGCAGCCGCCAGTCGTTTTCGGAGCGCCTGCCCGACCTGGTAGTGCCCTATGCCCGGCGCCTGTTGCTGCCGTCTGGTAATGGCGGACTAGCAGTGCCGGCCCGCCATGACCGGACGTTTCCGCGCAGCACGTCCGAACGGGCCGCTGACGCTGAAAGCCAAGCTTGCTGGCAGCCCTCGTTTTGCCATTCCATCCGGCTGCGCCGGACGGAACCCTTGGCAAGTCTCGCCCACTACGACGAGGTCTGGCATCGGCAACTGGCAGACGAGACACTGCTCGAGAGCGCACGGGCAACCGGCTTGGGGTTTCGGACCGTGCGCAGGTATGCCCGCGCCGAGAGCTTCCCAGCGGGCGTCGCACATGGTCCAGGACCCAGCATCCTTGGTTCCTATCTGGTTCCACCTTGAACGGCGCTTGACGGAAGGTTGCGAGAACGGCCTTGCCCTATGGCGCGAGCTGCGCGAACGAGGCTTTCCCGGCGTTACCAGGCAGATGCGTCGTTGGTTGGCTGAACGGCGGACCGCACCGGAAGACCGGGCCGGCTTCGACCTGCTGCGTCGCCGCGTTCTGATGGCGGTATGATCCACGCAAAGTATGGAACAACCGTTCTGGTGGAGTGTTGGCGGGCTTAGGTGGCTACGTCTAGGCACCGGCGTGTGATACATACAAGCGCCGCTGCAGCAGCCGGCATTCCAGCCTTGCTGGCATGCACGCCCGCGCGCTGTTGGACGCCTCGTCTGACGCCTGAATCAGCGCCGGGCTATCTCTATCCGTGCGGGGCCTGTTCGGTATCTGCGCTGATTAAAAGCCGGACGGATAAGGATCAGGTGCCGCAAAAGGTTTGGTAGGGGCGCTCGGACTGCTCAGGCCGCGCGGCGTAGCGCTCGAAGCCTGGCCTATCCTCGTAGGGGTGCTCCAAGGCTGCCGACAAGTCCTCGAAGGGGCCAAAATCCCCACGCTGCACGGCAGCCTCAATCACGGCTTCCACGAGCTGGTTGCGCGGGATGACGGCCGGGTTGATGGCGCGCATGGCGGCGGCACGGATTTCTGACGGGACTGGGTCCGCCGCCAGGCGTTCGCGCCAGCGTGCGGCCCAGTCGTCGTAGGCGCTTCCGTCCAGGAACAAGGCGCGCGCGGCAGCGTCGCCCTCCGGCCCGGCCGCGGCGGCGCACAGGCCGCGGAACGTCAGAGTAAAGTCGGCCCCATTCGCGGCCATCCGCATCAGCAGGTCCTGAAGCAGCGCGGCATCGCCTTCGTGCTCCGTGGACAACCCGACCTTGCGGCGCAGGCCCCCTGAGTAGGCCGCGTCGAAGCGCGCACCGAAGGCGCCGAGCGCTTCTTTCGCCGACGCCATGGCGGCATCCTCATCCGCGCCCAGCAACGGCAGCATCGCCTCCGCCAGCCGCGTCAGGTTCCACTGCATGATGCGCGGTTGGTTGCCGTAGGCGTAGCGCCCTGCATGGTCAATCGAGCTGTAAACCGTTGCAGGGTCATAAGCATCCATGAAGGCGCAAGGGCCGTAATCAATGGTCTCACCCGAGACCGAGGTGTTGTCGGTGTTCATCACGCCATGGATGAAGCCGATCAGCAGCCATTGCGCCACCAGCTCCGCCTGCCGGCCGACCACCCCATCCAGCAGCGCGCGATACGGCTCCGGCGCCGTCGCGGCAGCCGGATAATGGCGCGCAATGACATGGTCGGCCAGCAACCGCAGCGCGTCCGCATCCCCCTGGGAAGCAAAGTACTGGAACGTGCCGACACGGATGTGGCTGGCGGCGACCCGGGTCAGCACGGCGCCAGGCAGCGGTGTTTCGCGCATCACGGACTGCCCGGTCGTCACCGCAGCCAGGGCACGTGTGGTCGGCAGGCCCAGCGCCGCCATCGCCTCGCTGACCAGATACTCACGCAGCACCGGACCCAACGCGGCACGGCCGTCGCCCCGGCGGGAGAACGGCGTCGGACCCGACCCCTTGAGCTGGATATCCCGCCGCACGCCGTCCCGGTCCAAAACCTCTCCCAGCAAGATGGCCCGGCCATCGCCGAGCTGCGGCGAGAACCCGCCGAACTGGTGCCCGGCATACGCCATCGCCACCGGCTCCGCCCCGTCCGGCACGCGGTTGCCAGCCAGGACCTCCACCCCTTCGGGACTGGCCAGCTCGTCCGGATTGATGCCAAGCTGCTCCGCCAGGGCCACGTTGACCCGGACAAGCCTGGGCGCAGCCACAGGCGTCGGCGCCACCCGGGCATAAAACCGCGGAGGCAGCCGGGAGTAGCTGTTGTCGAACGGGATGTGGACGGACTGAACCGGGACGGGCAGGGTATGGTCGGGCATAGGATACAACCTTCTGGTCGGCGGTCGCCTCGCCAAGCATGAGGCCGAGCTTGTGGCCGGTCTGAATAACCGTACATGGCACGGTCGGGAACACGAGGCACCGCACAATCGCGGGACCTAAGACAGAACGGCAGCTTCGCCTGTGCCGTGTGGCCCCGCACACTGCCAGGCAGGCTCCCCATCAGGCAAGGACCCACGTTGAAGCATGGATGACGCCACCCCGACCGCAACCCTCCCAGGGGCGGCACCATCGTTGCAGGAAGTGGCCCTGGAACGGCGCCTGGACGCCCTGGCGCGTGCCCGGAAAGACGTGCCGGCCACCGCCGCCGACGAGGAAGCCGCGGCGATCGTCCTGCTCCAGTCTGCCCCGGCTGCCGCCCTGCCGGACGACGCGCTGCTCGATGCGCTGCGCGCCGCCATACGCACCCGTTTGTCCTCGCTGGCCCGGCGCGACCCCAACGCCGCCTTCGCCCAGGCGGCTCGGGACCTGGAGGCATTGACCGGCCGCCCACCCACGCTGCCCGCCGTTGCGGAGCTGGCCGGGCTGGTCGCCGCATCGGCCGGTCTGGACCC
>CAXTOB010000145.1:0-3392 GCA_964245505.1 uncultured Acetobacteraceae bacterium
GTCCACCGCGTTCACCCGGCCCACCTGGTCGCCAAACACTCCGACGACGATGCTCAGCTTGCCGTCCAGCGTGGACACCACGGCAGCGACCCCGTTCTCGATCTGCTTGCCGATCGCCTCCGCCATGCCCTTCAGGTCTCGCGGCGGAACGTCGCCCAGATTGCGGGCAGCGAGCGTCACGCCGGCCACCGTCTCGACCTCCGCCGTCGCCGCACCAGTCGCCAGCTTGCGCTGCAGTTCCGACACCTGCCGCTCCAGGCGCCGGCGGTCCTCAACTAACTGGCCCACGCGCTCCGCGGCGTCCGCCGGGTTCGTCTTGAGCAGCCCGGCAATCTCCTGCAGCCGCCGGTCGCCCTCCAGCACCGCCGCCAATGCCGCGGCGCCCGTCACCGCCTCGACCCGGCGCACCCCGGCGCTCACCGCACCTTCCCCCACCACGCGGAACAGGCCGATGTCGCCGGTCCGCCGCACATGCGTGCCGCCGCACAGCTCCACCGAGTAGTTGCCGTCTCCCATTGAGACCACGCGAACCTCGTCCCCGTACTTTTCCCCGAACAGCGCCATTGCACCCTCGGCCACCGCGGCCTCGGGCGTCATCAGGCGGGTCTGCACTTCGCTATTCTCTCGGATGCGGGCGTTGACCTCGGCCTCCACCACCGCGAGGTCCTCACGGGTGATCGGCGTCGGCTGGCTCACGTCGAAGCGCAGGCGGTCCGGGGCGTTCAGGCTGCCCTTCTGCGCCACATGACTGCCCAGGCGGTGGCGCAGCGCGGCATGCAGCAAATGCGTGGCGCTGTGATGCGCGCGTATGGCGCCGCGCCGGGTATGGTCCACCTCCGCCACCACCGGCGTGCCGACCCGGACCGTCCCAGCCTCAATGGCGCCAACATGGACGAACACGTCCCCTAGCCGCTTCTGCGTGTCGTCCACCCGGATCACCAGCCCGTCTGGCCCTGTCAGCCGCCCGGCGTCCCCCACCTGGCCACCGGACTCCGCATAGAACGGCGTCTGGTTCAAGATGACGGACACCGCCGCGCCCGGCCCGGCCTGCTCGACGGCGGCGCCGTCCATGACCAGGGCCACGACCTGCCCCTCCGCAGCTTCAGTGGAGTAGCCCAGGAACTCCGTCGCCCCCAGCCGCTCCCGCAGGTCGAACCACACCCGCTCCGTCGCTGCATCACCGGAACCGGACCAGGCGGCGCGGGCGCGGGTGCGCTGTTCCTGCATGGCTGCGTCGAAGCCGGCGGCGTCCACCGCCCTGCCCTGTTCTCGCAACGCATCCTGCGTTAGGTCCAGTGGAAAGCCGAAGGTATCATACAGCTTGAATGCCACGGCGCCGGGCAGCGCCCCACCCTCGCCCAGCCGCGCCGTTTCCTCTGCCAGCAAGCCCAGGCCGCGGTCGAGCATGGCCTTGAACCGGTCCTCCTCCAGCCGCATCGTCTCGGTGATGAGCGGCTCGGCACGGGGCAGTTCCGGGTAGGCCGCTCCCATTTGCCGCACCAGGGCGGGAACCAGCTTGTGGAACACCGCCTCCTTGGTGCCCATCATGTGCAAATGCCGCATCGCCCGGCGCATGATCCGGCGTAGCACGTAGCCGCGCCCGTCCTTGGACGGCAGCACGCCGTCGGCGATCATGAACGACACGCTGCGCAGGTGGTCCGCCACGACCCGGTGACTCGTCTGGAACGGCCCGTCCACCGCCTGCCCTGTCACGTCGGCGCTGGCCAGTACCAGGGCGCGCATCATGTCTATGTCGTAGTTGTTGTGCACCCCCTGCATGACCGCGACGAAGCGTTCAAATCCCATGCCGGTGTCTATGCTGGGGCGGGGCAGCGGAGCGCGGACCCCGGGCGGCCCTTCCTCATACTGCATGAACACTAGGTTCCAGATCTCGATGAACCGGTCCCCGTCCTCATCGGCGCTGCCGGGCGGCCCGCCAGGGATCGCGTCCCCGTGGTCATAGAATATCTCCGAACACGGCCCGCACGGTCCGGTGTCGCCCATACGCCAGAAGTTGTCCGCCGTGCTGATCCGAATGATGCGGCTGTCGGGCAGGCCGGCGATTTTCCGCCACAACGCCGCGGCGTCCTCATCCTCGGAATACACCGTCACCAGCAGCTTGTCGGCCGGGATGCCAAAGTCTCGGGTCAGCAGGGTCCAGGCGTGCTCGATCGCGAGCGGCTTGAAGTAGTCGCCGAAACTGAAGTTGCCCAGCATCTCGAAGAAGGTGTGGTGACGGGCGGTGTAGCCGACGTTATCTAGGTCGTTGTGCTTGCCGCCGGCGCGGACGCACTTTTGGGCCGTGGTCGCCCGGCTGTAGGGCCGGCGCTCCTGCCCGGTGAACACGTTCTTGAACTGTACCATGCCGCTATTGGTGAACAGCAGCGTCGGGTCATTGCGCGGAACCAATGGGCTGCTGGGCACGACTTGGTGGCCGTTGCGGGCAAAGTAGTCCAGAAAAGTAGCACGTACGTCGTTGCTGCTGGGCATGGCGCTGAACGGTCGTCCCAAAAGGATGCGTGCCCGTGCGTAGCGCAGGAAACCGGTCCTGTCATCCAGGGTAGGCCTCCTCCTTCCCCCTTTCACTGGGAGAGGGGGAAGGAGGACGGGATCTTGGCCGCGGGGCGAGGCGCTTGCAGTCCCAAAGCGTCACGGCCCTACGATGGCAAGCCGACACTTTGTCCGCCCCTTAATCCCTGTCCTCTCTCGCAGGAAGAAGGATTAGAGATTAGGAAAACCGCCGTTTAGTGGTCCTTGCCGCGCCCGGTGCTGTTGCGCAGCTCGTCAATCTTCATGGACGCCTCGGCCTTGGTCAGACCAGGGTCGAACTCGATCTTGGCCTCCTCGCACAGCGTCTTCAAGTAACTCGCCTGTGCCCCAGTCATGGTCTCCCTGCCAGTGGTCCAGTCATGCGGATCCTTGACCGCATTCGACGGGTGGGCATCGTCGTGCGGAGCGATCTTAGGGTTCTCAGCCTCGTGCTCAGCAGCCTTATGCGTATCAGCCTTCGCCTTGGTCATGGCATCCTCGTTTGCGTTTTGTTCCGAGAATACCTAACGCTGATATGGCGAAGGCAACAGCGTCCGCACGGGAAGTTTATGCAATCCGTGCGGACCATCCAGGATGACGGTCGCGGCAAGGTCGTAGTCGGTCAGGTTCTCGCGGCAGGCCCCACATGGGGACACAACCGCAATGTCCCGAACCACTTCCTCCGGCTTGGGATGACGCATCGCCACCACGCATTCAATCGTGGCATCGCCGTCCATCACCGCCCGGCCGAGCGCAATCGCCTCCGCGCAGATGGACAGCCGGCCCACCGTCGCGCCCAGGTGTATGCCCGTCCAGATACGCCCGTCGCGGCGGCGGAAGGGCCCCGCCCCCCGAAGGCAACA
>CAXTOB010000145.1:3402-12954 GCA_964245505.1 uncultured Acetobacteraceae bacterium
CCAGATCCGCCCGTCGGGGGTGCTAAGGGCAGCCGCGACGGTATGCCAGAATGGGCGGTAGTGCCGCAGCAAAACCTGCCGCGCCGCCTCAATCAATTGGTGGTCGGCCTCCGTCAGCGGAGCGCCAGGCGGGCCGAGCGCCCCCGTATGGTCCGGCAAGGCTGGCTAGTCGGCCGCCTCCGCCTCTTCGCCCTCTTCGGGCGGCGCGATCATTGAGTTGGCGACGACGCCGGACTGTTCACGCACCTTCTTCTCGATCAGCTCCGCCATTTCCTTGTGGTCACGCAGGAACTGCTTGGCGTTCTCGCGGCCCTGGCCGATGCGGGTACTGTCGCAGCTGAACCAAGCTCCAGATTTCTCCACCACCCCGGCCTTCACGCCCAAGTCCACCAGTTCGCCCACCTTGCTGATGCCCTCGCCATACATGATGTCGAATTCAACCTGCCGGAACGGCGGAGCCAACTTGTTCTTGACCACCTTCACCCGGGTCTGATTGCCGACGACCTCCTCGCGATCCTTGATCTGGCCGATGCGCCGGATCTCCAGCCGTATGGAAGCGTAGAACTTAAGCGCGTTGCCGCCGGTCGTGGTTTCCGGATTGCCGAACATCACGCCGATCTTGAGCCGGATTTGGTTCAGGAAGATCAGCATGGTGTGCGACTTGGAAACACTGCCGGTCAGCTTGCGCAGCGCCTGGCTCATCAGCCGGGCGTGCAGGCCGACGTGGCTGTCGCCCATCTCGCCCTCAAGCTCTGCCCGCGGCACCAGTGCTGCGACGCTATCCACCACCACGATGTCAACCGCGCCCGACCGCACCAGGGTGTCGCAGATTTCCAGCGCCTGCTCGCCGCCATCGGGCTGGCTCAGCAGCAGGTTGTCCACATCCACACCGAGCTTGCGGGCATAGATCGGGTCCAGCGCATGCTCCGCGTCAATGAAGGCGCAGGTGCCGCCGCGCTTCTGCGCCTCGGCGATGGCGTGCAACGCCAACGTGGTCTTGCCTGAGCTTTCCGGCCCGTAAATCTCAATCACCCGGCCCTTCGGCAGCCCGCCGATACCCAATGCCAAATCCAGGCCGAGCGAGCCGGACGGCACCGTCTCAATCTGCTGGTCCCCAGCCTTCGCGCCCATGCGCATGATGGAGCCCTTACCGAACGCCCGCTCGATCTGAGCGAGCGCGCCATCCAACGCCTTGTTCTTATCCATGATTGATCCTCATTGTGCGGGCTGCGGCGCCGACGCCATCCTCGACCGGAGGATGTCATACCACGGAACGGCGCTGCAACCGTGCGTTGTTCGGTCCAGGTTACGTAAAGATATGTTCCGTTTACCAGGAACGACAAGAACAATACAAGAACATTAACGCTGCCCAGCAGCCTGCCCACGCAGCCGCCAGATATAGGCGATGATCTCCGCCACCGCCTTGAAGTGCTCCGCCGGAACCTCCGCGTCCAAATCGACCTTGTGCAACGCCCGGGCCAGCGCCGGGCTGGCGACCATCGGCACGCGATGCTCAGACGCCAGGGCGCGGATGCGTGCCGCGACCTCGTCCATGCCCTTGGCCACCACCTTCGGTGCGGCATTGCCGCCGCGTTCATAGGCCAATGCGACGGCGTAGTGGGTGGGGTTTGTGATGACCACGGTGGCCGTGGGCACGGCGGCCATCATGCGGCGCTTGGCGCGGGCACGGCGTATGGCGCGCAGCTTGGCCTTGTGCGACGGGTCGCCCTCGGACTGCTTGTGCTCGTCAATCTGGTCTTGCCGGCTCATGCGCATCTTGGCGCTGAACCGATAGCGGACCCAGCCGGTGTCCGCGGCGGCGATCACCGCCTGACAGCCCAGCACCACCAGCAGGATATGCCGGACCTCCGCCGCCAGCCGCTCCAGCAGCCCCTCAGGCGGCAGCGAGAGCACGGCCGCCGTATCGGGCAGCACGCCCGTCAACCCCTGCCAAAGCGCCCAAACCAGCACCCCGGCTTTCATGAGTGACTTCGCGGTCTCAACGGCGGAGTCCAGACTGAAGATGCGCTTCAGCCCACGCTGCGGGTTCAGCCGCGACAGGTCCGGCATCAGCGCCGCCCCATGCACCAGGCCACCGCTCTGCAGCAGCACCGCAGCAGAGCCTGACGCTGCAGCTGCGGCCAGCACCGGCCCGGCAATCAGCAGCAGCGCCGTGGCCGCTGTCCGCAGCGCCGCCGCTGGCCCGGCATCCATGTCCATCATCATGCCTTGCAGCGTGCCGGACATCCGATGCAGCAAGGAAGGCATCCCCCAAGCCAGCATCGCGCCGGCCGCGCCCAGCCCGGCCAAGCTGACTACCTCCCGCGACAGCGGCGCCTGCCCTTCCTCCCGCGCCTGCTGCCGTCGCTGCTCGCTGGCTGGAAGCGTGCGGTCTTCGGAGTCCGCCACCCTAGAGCCCCGGCAGGAGCTGCCAAGCGGTGGACACGCCGTCCAGCCAGGCTTCCAGGATGCGCGACCCCAGCAGCCCCAGCAGCGCCAGGCCGCCCAGGATCTGCCCCGGCGTCACCGCGGCATAAATCTGCAACTGCGGCGCCAAGCGCGCCAGCAATCCCAACGCCGCCTGCCACAGCAGCCCAGCCAGCAGGAACGGCGCCGCCAGCCGCATCGACAGTCCGAACGAGGCGCCGACCGCCGCAGTCACGCTGTCCGCCAAAGGACCCGCCGGCAGCAGCGTGCCCGGCGGGAACAGACCGTAGCTGCCGTTCAATGCCTGCAACGGCAGCGCATATAGCCCGGTGGACAGCACCAGCACCGGCGCGACTAGCCCGAACAGTCGGCCCAACGCTGCGGACTGCCCGCCCAGCGCCGGGTCAGTCTGCATCACGCTCGATAAGCCCAGCATGTAGGAGGTAACCGCGCCCGCCATGCCCAGCGCCAGCGCCGGCAGCCGCGACAGCCAGCCCAACATCACGCCGACCAGCAGCTCCGCGGCAACCATGCCGGCACCCGCCATGCTGGCCTGCGGCACCGCCGGCACCAGCGGCACTACACCCGGCAGCAGCAAGAAGGTGATGGCTAGTGCCAGCCCGGCCCGCACGGTGGCGGGCGGCTCCGCCTCCCCCAAACCGGGCATCAGCATCACGACGGCCCCGGTGCGGCTCAGCACCAGCACGAAGGCAAAGGCCCAGCCCGGCAGCGCCGCAAGGAACGCCGCGTCTGCGGCAGTCATCCGCCGCCGACCAGTATCAACCGGTCCATCAGCACGTGGGTGAAATCTGCCATCGTCGCCATCATGAATGGTCCCAGCAGCGCTAGCATGCCGCACAGCACCAGCACCTTGGGCAGGAACACCAGCGTTGACTCGTTGATCTGGGTGACGGCCTGAACCAGCGACACAACCAGACCCACGGCCAGCATCGCCAGCAGCGGCGGCCCGGCCAGCTTCATTACGACCAGCAAGGTATCCCGGAGCGCCGCAGCCACCCCGGCGTCATCCATGACCCCGCCCATGGCTAGATCGGCATCCGCATAACGTCCTGATACGCCTGCACCACCCGGTCGCGGATGGCGACTGCGGATTGCAGCGCCAGCTCGGCGCGGTTCACCGCGGTGACGACGTCGGTCAGGTTTCCCTGGCCGGCGATGGCCTGCATGGATTTGGCGTCTGCCTGATGCCCGGCGTCCACGACGCCCGACAGGGCGCGGCTCAGCACATCGCCGAAGCCGCCGCCGGACGCGCCCGACGCCCCGCCAAGGTCGCCCGACTGCACCCGCGCATAGGCGCCTGCCGCGCCGGACGGCGTGACGGTGATGCTGGGGATCGTCACTTCAGCAGCTCGATCGTGCGGGTCAGCATGGAGCGCGTCGCCTCCATCACATTCAGGTTGGCAGTGTAGGCGCGCTGCGCCTCGCGCATGTCCATGATCTCGACGAAGCTGTTGACGTTTGGCGTAAGGACATAGCCGGCCGCATCTGCCGCCGGATGCGATGGGTCGTAACGCTTCGGCAGCTCACCCTGGTCGGGTTTGATGCTGCGGACCCGCACAGTCTCCGTGCCCAACGCGGAGTCCATCCGGTTCTCAAACGTGATGAGCTTGCGGCGGTAAGGTTGGGCGCCGGGCTGGGAGCCGGTCGTGTCCTGGTTGGCGAGGTTCTCGGCAATGGTCCGCAGCCGTGCCGTTTGCACGTCCATGCCGCGGGCGGACAGGGCCAGAGCCTTGGCGATGTCCATCGGCCTAGCCCGCCCGGCCCAGCACGGTGTGGAACAGTCCTTGATACTTACGATACAGGTTCGCCACCAGTTCTTGCGTGCTGGAGGTGTCGGCCACCTTCATCAACTGATCCTCTAATGAGACCGCGTTGCCGTCCGGCGCGCGCTCCCGCGGGCGGCTATGCGCCATCCCGGCCGTGCCTGCCGTCGGCTGCATGTGGCCGGGGTCGGTAACAGCCAAACCCGGCGACACTGCGCCGAGCACCGCGGCGAAGGGCGCGATGTCCCGGGGCTGGTAGCCTGGTGTGTTGGCGTTGGCGACGTTTTGCGCCAGGACCGTTTGCCGCTCTCCCGCCCAGGCCAGCCGGCGCTCCGCCAACTGGAACAGGCCGATGTCGGTCGGAACTTGCCCGCTTGCATCCATCCCACACTCCCATGCCGCACACTGATGCCGCGGGATGCAGGATCGCATCGGAAGGTTAATGGTCGGTGTAGGCGACCAGAAAGGGATCATTAACCCGGGGGTGCCAGTATGTTCCGGTGAACACAGCTTTCAGCTCCTGGCCGACGCCACCCACTGACCCCGACGCCTTGCAACAGGCCTTGGCGGAGCAAGTGCGGCGCATCGTCGCAATCTCCTGCGCCCTAGCCGGGTCCGGCCGGCGGGTGGATTTGTCGGGGTTGGATGGGGCCGTCGGCTTGCTGTGTGCCAAAACGCTGGATCTGCCTCCGGACCAGGGCCGCCTTGCCGGTCCGCTGCTGGCGGCGATCCTGGCCGAGCTTGACTTGCTCGGCGCTGCGCTGAGGGCGGACGCCCCGGCGTGACTCAACCCTGGCAAAAGGCCCTAATATGGATTCGCTGCAAACCCTGACGGCGTTTGGCGCCCTGGCCGTCGTGCTCGGGCTGGTATGGCTCGGTGCACGCGGCGTGCGTGCCGCCGGGCTGGCCCGGCCCGGAGGCGGACGGCGACTGCAACTGCGGGAAGCCCTGGCACTGGACCGGACCCGGCGTCTGCACCTGGTCGCCTGCGACGGACGCGACTTGCTGCTGCTGACCGGCGGCGGCGCGGACTTCGTGGTCGCATGGCTGCCAGCACGGGATGCCGGGGTATGAGCGCGCGCCGCTGGCCGCTGCTGCTGGCCTGTCTGGCGCTGTTCACCGCTGCGCTGCTGCTGCCCGGCCCGGCCGAGGCGCAGTCAGTCAACATAGACCTGGGCGCCGCCGGGCAGGCCGGGGCCACGGGGCGGCTGGTCCAACTGACCGCGCTGGTCACGCTGCTGTCCCTGGCTCCCAGCCTGCTGGTGATGGGAACCGCCTTCACCCGCATCATCATTGTGCTGTCGCTGCTGCGCAGTGCCATCGGCGCACAGGGCACGCCGCCCAACACGGTGCTGGTCGGGCTTGCGCTGTTCCTGACGTTCTTCGTCATGCAGCCCGCGATGGATCAGGCCTGGACCGCCGGCCTCCAGCCGATGACCCAAGGCACGGTGGGCGAGATCGAGGGGCTGAAGCTCGCAGCGGAGCCGTTCCATCGCTTTATGGCCGCAAACGCCAGGGGTGCCGACCTACAGCTATTTCTGGACCTGGCCAACATGCCAACGCCCGCCACGCCGGATGAAGCTGGGTGGCGCGCCCTGGTGCCGGCCTTTATGGTCGGCGAACTGCGCCGGGCGTTCGAGATGGGTTTTCTGCTTTATCTGCCGTTCCTGGTCATAGACCTAGTGGTTGGCAGCGTGCTGATGAGCCTGGGTATGATGATGGTGTCGCCCAACGCAGTGTCGCTGCCGTTCAAGCTGATCTTCTTCGTGCTTGCCGATGGCTGGCGGCTAGTG
This sequence comes from uncultured Acetobacteraceae bacterium, assembly GCA_964245505.1. Taxonomy (GTDB): domain Bacteria; phylum Pseudomonadota; class Alphaproteobacteria; order Acetobacterales; family Acetobacteraceae; genus DASWOJ01. The sequence continues at coordinate 9,407 of CAXTOB010000145.1, forward strand.
TCAGGCAGCCTGGTGCAGAGCTTCGTGTTGCCCTGATGCCAAGGGGAAACCTGGGCACGGCGGCGCGTTGGCATGGTCCAGCCAACAGGAGCGCCATCGTGAAGCAGCCGCACACCGAAGAGACGATCAAGCACACAGATAACGAGCAGGACACCGGCAACCACAAGAAGCCTGGCACTGAGGACTCCGGCGGCGCTGACAAGTTCGGGGGCACCCGCAGTGGCGCCGAAACATTGGAACCCGGCGGGAGCAAGCACGAGAAGGCACCTGAGAAGGATGAGCGCGGCCGGCAGTAGGCATTGATGCCGGCTATGCATGGGTGCCGGCCGGCTCACGCGCTGCCCACCAGCCCGGTAATGTCAGGCTGGCCTGATTAGGGCAGCAGCTCCGCAATGTATGGCGGCAGGTTGAAGGCGCCGGCGTGGATTTCTGGCGTCCAATAGCGTGTCTGTCCGAGGATGCCGGCCGCTTCAGCGCGGTCTCTGACCTGCACGACGGGCACCCGGTCCAAACCTGCCACCTTTGCGGCTATGCCAAGCGCCATTAGGCCGCCAACATAGGTCGGCACTGCCACGACATACGCTGCCACATGTGGAAACGCTTGGGCACGGCGAAGACTTGTAATCCGCAATTCTTCAGGCTGCATGAAAGGCACGCCGGACTGGTTCACCACCAAACCGGCAGGTGACAACGCCCGGGCACAATCGGCATAGAACACCTCGGTGAACAATGCCTCACCCACTCCTATGGGATCAGTGCTATCCACGATGATGACGTCGTAGGACCCTGGCGCGGCATCGGCCACATGGGCGATCCCGTCGCCGACGATCACTTGAGCACGCCGATCGGCCCACACGTCGCCGCCGATACTGGACAGGTGCTCACGCGACAGCCGTATTACCTCACCGTCGATCTCGACCATGACAGCCTGCTCGACCTCACGGTGCTGCAACACCCGGCGTAGCACCCCGCCATCACCTGCGCCGATGATGAGCACGCGCCGCGCCGCGCCATGCGCCAGCAACGGCACATGACTAAGCATCTCCTGATAGGCGAATTCGTCCGCCTCGGTGATTTGGATGGCCCCATCTAGCACCAGCACGTTGCCGTGCGATGCCGTCTCGATCACCAGAATGTCCTGATATTCGCTGCGGACCCGAGCCAACTCGCGCACGACGCGAAATCGCTGGCCCCAATCGGGATAAAGCGTTTCATTTAACCAATAGGTCATGCCGGATTTTCCACAACAAACATACAGCGCCGCCCCAGCCCGATAAAGGCCGGTTCAGGACGGCGCTGTCGTTAGATGTTGTTAGGAAACGCGCCCGCGCCGTTGCTCGTCCAGGACTACACGTTCGGGGTGGAACGCATTCTTCAAGACAGGCACGGCATCATGCGGGTCGCAGGCGCCACACATAAAGATATCCACCGCAGCGAAGTTTCGCTCCGGCCATGTGTGGATCGAGATGTGGCTTTCTGCCAGCACAACTACCCCCGACACTCCGCCATTCGGCGTGAAGTGATGGAAGTGGCTATGCAGTATCGTTGCCCCTGCACGGATCGCCGCGTCGCGCAGTGCCGCGTCGATCAGTGAGGGATCGGCCAAGTTGGTCGCTCCCCAGAGATCAACCAGGAGATGGGTGCCGGCAAACCTCATGCCGTCCCGCTCCACAAAATAGTCTTTTCTGTCCTCGCCCTCAAAGGACTGAAAGCTTGCAATCGTCGTCTGGTTTTCGCTCGGAAGTTCCGAGACCATCCCCAGTTGAGCAAGTGCGTTCATCACGTACCCCCAAACCAGTAGACGGCCTGTTGTGCAAGATTGCACCCTTGGGCCAAGAGCCGACGATCTAAGGCCAAGGGCACAACAACGCAAGTGAATTTGGAGCTACGAGCCGTGCACGTAGTGGGGAGCCGCCAATTGTTGCGAGCATGGACCGTATGTCAACGGATCGGAGCCGACGCGGCGCGCGCCAGGGCGATCTCCCGGCCTGCACGCGGCAGGTCGCCGATCCCACCGACCGGAGATGCGGTCAAAAGCCGGAACAGGTCCGCGCGCGCCCCGGACAAGCGTGCGGCATAACGTCCGTTCAATGTGTGCAGCACACCGGCGTCGCCAAGCTGGACGGCGGCACTGGCTTGGCGAAGTACAAGGTCAGCTTGGTCGTCCGGCACCGGGCCATCCGGTGGCAGTACCCGGCCCGAAAGACTGTCGAGCGCTGCCAGGACCCCTCGCCAATCGCCTGCCTTCTCCAGCACCGTGGCGCGCAGCTCGTCTGCCGCCGCTGTTCCCGCCGTAGATAGGAGTGCAGCTGCGCCGGACGGATCGCCGCGGGCTGCCTTGACGCGGGCACCCAGCATCAGACGTTCACTCAGCAGCCGTTCAGGCAATCCGGCCAACTCGGTCGCGGCGAGCGTCCGTCCCGCTGCCTCGGCATCTCCGGCCTCCAACTGCAATGCCGCCAGACGGTAGCCGAGCCCGGACCGCACGGGACCCGGCGGCGCCGCCGCGACACGCGGCTCCAAGACCGCGCGGGCACGGGCCGGCAGGTCCAAATCCAGCAGCTTATCTGTCAATAGCCCAGCCAGATCCGCGCCGGGCGGGATGCAGTCGGCGTATTCGGCAACAAGAGTGATGACGTCCAATGGCGCCACCACATCGGCTCCGGCCAGGAAGCCATTGAACACCGCCGCCATGCGCGCACGTATGGCCGCCTTGGCATCCGGGAACAGTGCTTCGGTTTCGCGCAGCAGGTCCAACGCAGGGCGCCAGTTGCCGGCCTTGCCATACAGCTCCGCCGCACGCATCCGGGTTGCCGCCTCCCGCGCATCGCCGCGCCAGGTTGCAACCAGCCGCGATATCGCCGCCGCGGCCTGGGCCGCATCCATCCGGTTAGACGCCAGGCGCAGTTCCACCGCAGCTGCGCCAGCGCGCACCTGATCAAGCTGGTCCTGTCCGGCCGCAAGGGCGTCATACGCCGCAAGCGCCTCCAGCTCCTGCCCGCGCCGCTGCATCTGCATCGCGCGGGCGAAGCCGAGATGCGGTAGGTCGGGTAAGGACGCTGCGGCGGGATGGTCGGCCAGCACTGCCGTTTCCGCGATGATCGGCAGCACCCGGTCCCGCAACGGCGCCGGGTAGGCGAGCGCCAGCGGCATCAGGCCCGGCAGCACCCGCGCGGCTGCCTCCGTGCGCCCCAGCATCGCGTCACGCACGCCCCGCCACAACGCGATCTCGTCTGAGCCGTCCAAGGCGGCGGCGTCCAATCCTTCATCGGCGGTCACGCGCCCGGCCAGCAGCCCGGCGATCGCGGACAACGCCGCCACGTCCGGAGGCGGTGTCGGATCGTCGGCGGCGACCAGGGACAGCACCGACTGCGCCTCCGCCCCAAGGCCTAACGCCAGCATGGCCTGGGCAGCAGCGACGCGGCCCGGCGTGCGCGCACGCGGCGCCGCGGCCGCTGCGGCCGCCGTCGCAGCGCGTAGCCGCTGTATCAGCGCCGGCACAGGTTGGTCGGGGAAATCGAACCGCCGGGTCAGGGCGGCCGGCGGGG
>CAXTOB010000146.1:0-12914 GCA_964245505.1 uncultured Acetobacteraceae bacterium
CCCAAGGTCTTGCCCCCCCGACAAGCCCGGCATAGACCAAGGCATCGCCAGCGGTCCCCTACCATGCCGACATTCTCGTTACCCGACCGCCGCCTCTGCACCATGGGCGCCTACGGCGCCGTATGCGGCCTGCCCCTCAACCTATCCGGCTTCACCCTCCGCCAATGGCTCAGCGAGGGCCAAGTCTCGCTAACCCTGATCGGCGCCACCGCCAGCATCGGCCTAGCCTACGTCCTAAAATTCCTCTGGTCCCCCCTGCTTGACCAAGTGTCTCCCCCCCTAGGCCTAGCCCGCTTCGGCCGCCGCCGCGGCTGGCTTCTCCTAATCCAACCCCTGCTAGCCCTATCCTGTTTGCGCCTAGCGCTCTCCAATCCCACAGCAGCCCCCGGCATGCTGCTCGCCACCGCCGCCCTAGTCGCCTTCCTCTCCGCCAGCCAAGACGTAGTCGTGGACGCCTGGCGCGTCGAAAGCTTCCCGGAACGAATGCAAGGCATAGCCTTAGCCGCCTACGTCTGGGGCTATCGCCTAGCCCTCCTAATCTCGGGCGCAGGCGCCATCGGCCTAGTAGGCGTCCTAGGCTGGTCCGGCTCTCTCGCGCTCATGGCAGCCCTAGTCGGCGCAGGCACCCTAGTAACGCTTGCGGCCAACGAGCCTCAAGTCGCCACCTTACCCGACACGGCATCAGCCTTCAGCGCCCGGCTGCGGGCCGCCGTAATAGATCCCTTCGTGGACTTCCTAGGCCGCCCATCCGCCGGTCGCATCCTAGCCTTCGTGATGCTGTTCAAGCTGGGCGAAGCCCTGGCCCACACGATGGCCGTCCCGTTCTACCGAGCGATGGGCTTCGACCGCGCGCAAGTGGCGCTTGCCACCGGAGTGCCAAGCCTGCTCGCCAGCCTCCTCGGCGCCGCCGCCGGAGGTTGGCTTGTCATACGCATCGGCACCGGCCGCGCCCTGGTCATCACCGGCTTCGTACAGATGGCCTCCATGGGCCTATACTTCGCCCTGGCCGAATCCAACGGCGACGGCCGCATCCTCCTCGCCAAGATCATCCTAGAGAACATCGCCGAGGCAATGGCCGACGCCGCCTTCCTCACCTACCTTTCGACGCTATGCTCCACCCGGTTCACCGCCACCCAGTATGCGCTGCTATCGTCGCTGGCCGCCGTAGGCCTACGCACTATCGGCGGCTTCTCGGGCCGGCTGGCCGAAACGTTAGGGTGGCCCGCCTTCTACGCCATGACGATCTTCGCCGCCGTCCCGGCGATGCTGGTCATGGTCAGCCTGCTGCGGCGGCCGCCGGAATTGGCGCTGACCCGTCCGGCAGCCATACCGTGACGGTCGTACCAACGCCCTCTGCGCTCTCGATCAGCAGCTGGCCGCGGTGGCGGTTCACGATGTGCTTCACGATGGCCAGGCCCAGCCCGGTCCCGCCCACGGCGCGCGACCGGCCCTTGTCGGCGCGATAAAACCGCTCCGTCAGCCGCGGGATGTGAGCACGCGGGATACCTTGCCCATCATCGGCAACGGCCATCACCACCCCAGGCCGGGCCGGCCAACGCCCACCCGGCGAAACCCGCTGCACCGCAACGGTCACGGTGCCGCCGTGCCGGCCATACTTCGTCGCGTTATCCAGCAGGTTTTGCAGCACCTGCTCCAACTGGTCGTCGTCGCCGGGCACTGGCGGCAAGTCGGGCGCAAGGTCCAGCCGCAGCCGCACCTCCCGCTCCCGCATCTGCGGCTCGAACGCGTCGGCCAGCCGCTGCACCAACTCGCCGAGGTTCACCCGCTCAGCCGGCGGCCGGTGCTCCGTCAGCTCGATCCGGGACAGGCTAAGCAGGTCGTCAATCAGGCGGTTCATCCGCCCGGCCTGGTCGGCCATGATGCCCAGGAACCGCGTCTGCGCCGGTGGATCGTCGGCCGCCGGTCCGCGCAGCGTATCAATAAAGCCGATCAAGCTCGTGAGCGGCGTGCGCAGCTCATGGCTGGCATTGGCGACGAAATCGGCGCGCATCCGCTCCACCGCGCGCTCCCGCGTGCGGTCGGACATGACGGCAACGATGCGTCCGCCATCGGCCAGCGGCGGATCAAGGGCCATCACGGTCGCATACACTTCCCGGGATACCGGAACGGGAAGGCTGAGTTCCGCGGATTGATCCTCGCCTCGGCTGGTGGCGCGGTCTATGGCGGCGCGCAAACCAGGGTGGCGCAACACGGCTGCCATCTCGGCGCCAAACGCGGTGCGCGCGGCGGCATTGGCCCGGCGCACCTGCCGATCTGCCCCCAGAACGATGAGCGGATCAGGCAGCCGCTGCACGATGGCCTGTTCCGCCCGCAGCAGGCCGAACACTTCAGCCTCATGAGCAGCCAGTTCGCGTGACAGCCGCGCAGCTTCCCGCGCCAGGTGCGCGGTCGCCGACAGCAAGGGACGGCGCGGAGGCATCCCCACGCCGTCCGGCGTATGATGACGCAACGCCTGCATCACCAGCCCAAGATCGCGGACCCAGACCCACGCAAAGATGCCGGCGCCCCCCGCCATCGCCGCTGCCGCCAGCAGCGCCGCACCCCAGGTCAGTGCTCCATTAACGGCCAGTACGAGCAGCACGGCTACCGGCCAAGCCGCCAGTGCTGCGGCCGTTCGCAGGGGAAGGGTGGCGCGCGCCACCTGTATCAAGTGCTCGGCGCGACAGGCGTCCCTGGCGCTGGCTGCACGATGTGCGAGCCGCCGCGGTCAATCTCGAAGATCGCCAGGCTCCGCTGCACCTGCCCATCAGGCAACAGGCGGAACGGCCCATCGGCGCCGATATACCCCTGAGGACGCAACAGAAGTTGGGCCGAGTAGCCGATCCGGTCCAGTGACGCCCGGGCGACACCGGCCGCGTCATAGGCGATGCTCGCGAGGTCCCGCGGCGGCGATCCATACTTGGCGGCGTAGGTCTGCTCGAACGGCACGCGGGCAGAAGGGTCAGGAGCGGCATACCAGGCCCCAGCCAAGGCGCTGAGCTGCCCTGCTTCCCGCGCCCAGGTCGCGGGGCCGAATATGCGTATCTGTGCCGGGCTGATATCGTAGAACTTCAGCAACGGCGCAGCTTGGCTAAGCTGCGGCCCCAATGCGCCGAGCAGCAGGGCGTCCACCGGCGGCGGAGCGGGCGGCGTGGCTGGAACGGTCGGATCGGCGGGAGGAGCATCGGCCAGACGACTCTGCGGGTCTTGCGCGCCGTGCCGGGCGGTGTAGGCAGACACCTCCTTCAACGAGGCGTTCAGCCCGACGAAGCCGTTGCTGTAGCGCAGCACCTGCGGCGGCGGCAGTCCCGCCTCGGCGGCGGACGCGGTCATGCCAGCAGCCAAGGCGTCGCCAAAGGCGTTCTGCGGCACGACGGCGCCAAGGCGCGTCTTGCCCTCCGCCTGCACTGCCAGCACGAGACGGCGAACCTGCTGGCCTGGTGTCACGCCCATCGTCCAAACCCCAGGCTGGGCCTGCGCCACGTCTGATGTGAAAGCAAGCACCGGCACCCCAGCGGCACGGGCGAGCGGCGCCACGGCGCCCGTCTCGCCAGCAGTCAGCGGGCCGAGGATGATGCCGGCGCCACCCGCCAGCGCCGCGCGCGCTGCCTCCGCAGCACCAGCCGGGGTGCCGTGGGTATCCCGCGCGTCGAGCGGCAAGCCGCCGGGCTGATCAAGGGAAAGCTGGGCGGCGCGCAGCAGAGCCTGCCCAACCTCTGAATTCTGCCCGGTGAGCGGCAACAGGATTGCGACGCGGCGTCCTGGAGCCTCCGACCCCGGCGCCGGGCCAGAACCGCCCGCTCCCGTATTGAGGCCGAGTGGACTGTTGTAGCCGCCGCCGTTCGGGTCGGCTACGCAGGCAGCCAGGCCCGTCGTGGCTGCCAGGAACGCCAATGACCGACCGAGTGCTGCAAACTTCATCCCCTGATCCTTCCCTGGACGATCCGGCCGCGGACCGGTTGGAGTCTATACCACGGGGATTGCTGCTGGTTGCCACGCCGATCGGCAACTTGGCAGATATGTCACGACGCGCGCTGGACGCGCTGCGCCAAGCTGACCTGGTGCTGTGCGAGGACACAAGGCAGACCGCGCGATTGCTACAGCACTATGGCATCACCGTGCGGACCACGCCGCTGCACGACCATAACGAGGAGGGCCGCATCCCAGCGCTGCTGGACACCCTGGCGGGAGGCGGCCTGGTCGTGCTCGTGTCCGACGCTGGCACGCCCTTGGTTTCGGATCCAGGATACCGGCTAGTGCGCGCAGCGCTGGCGGCCGGGTTGCCAGTGTCGGCGATCCCCGGCCCGAACGCGGCCGTCATGGCGCTAGTGCTGTCAGGGCTTCCACCGCAGCCTTTCCTATTTCTCGGCTTTCCGCCACCGCGGTCCGCGGCGAGGCTGGCCGCCTTCGGCACGCTGCGAGCGGCGGAGCGGGCCGGGCTTTCGGCAACCCTGCTGTGGCACGAGGCGCCGCACCGGCTGGCGGAGTGCCTAGCTGATCTGGCAATCAGCTTCGGCGACCGTCCGGCAGCAGTTGCGCGGGAACTCACCAAGCGGTTCGAGGAGGTGCGGCGGGGGTCATTGCCGGAGCTTGCGGCGCACTACGCGTCCGCGCCGGCACGGGGCGAGATCACGCTGGTAGTTGGCCCGGCGCCAGAGGGAGCGGACGCGGAGGACCTGGACGGCCAATTGCGCCGCGCACTGCGAGACAACAGCCTCAAGGACGCGGCTGCGATGGTGGCCGGAGCGACAGGTCTGCCACGCAAAACCGTTTACGCCCGTGCCCTGGAAATCAGCCGTGACGAAGGCAGTTCAACTCCTTCTCCCTCTCCCTCTGGGAGAGGGGGTTTTGGTTAGGTTTGGCAGAGGACCGAGTCTTGCTGCTTACGGCCCTCAATGAAGAAGCTAGCTGTGCCCCAATACTCCCTCCCCCCAGCCCTCTCCCAGAGGGCTGGGGGGAGGCAGCGACTCTCAGCGGCCGCTGATAATGCGGTCCACCAGTTCCTTGACGGTCGGAATGAAGCCATTGGAATAGAAGGGGTCGCTCGCAAACCGGAAGGCATTGTGGCCGCTGAACATAAGCTGGTGCTCGATGGCCTCTGGCGTCTGATCGTCGCGCCGCACCGATTGCAGCGTCTTCTGGATGCAGAACGACCGGGGATCAGCCTTCTTGCCGTTAGAGAAATCCGGCTCGTGCTGGCTCCAGTTGCTGAACCGGCACTGACTCAGGCAGCCCATGCAGGATACCTGGTCGTCGGTGATGCGCGCGGCCCGTTCAGGGGTCACGAAAATCAATGTGCTGTCGGGCGTCCGCAGCGCCTCGGTGAAGCCCTTGGCAATCCAGCCCTCGACGTTGAACAAGTCCTGCGGCGTTAGATAAACGGCGCGCTTACGTGGCCCTATACCCAGCATGGCGACGTGCTCGCCCACCGGTTCGGTCGAGTAGGCAACCTGGTGCTCGCTGCGCTCCCGCAACTCGCCAATGAAACCGTTGTTAACCGCACTGGAGTAGAACCCAGTCGGGCTAAACTTGTTCAGGAAAACGTCGCCCTCCTTGAGCGTTAGCAGCCGGGTCTTCCAGGCATCGCTGATCGGGCTTTCCTTGGTCAGCAGCGGACGGGTGCCGAACTGGAAAGCAATTGGGCCAAGGTCAGGGTTGTCAATCCAGTGCTCCCAATCCTCCAGCCACCAAACGCCGCCAGCCATGATGATGGGCGTCTGGTCCAGGCCGAAGGTCCTCATCAGCTTGCGCAGCGCCAGCACGCGGGGGAAGGGGTCCTCTGGCTTGGTCGGGTCCTCACCGTTGGACAAGCCGTTATGGCCGCCGGCAAGCCAGGGGTCCTCATAAACAACGCCGCCGAGCAGTGACGCAGCCTTGGAATAGGCGCGCTTCCACAAGGCACTAAAGGCGCGGGAGGAAGAAACGATGGGGTAGTAGTGGACGCCGAACTTCGCGGCGATATCGGACAGGCGATACGGCATTCCGGCACCGCAGGTCAGTCCGTTGATCAGACCCTTGGCGCCTTCAAGCACGCCGGTGATCACGCGCTCGGCCCCGCCCATCTCCCAGAGTAGGTTGGCGTGGATCCGGCCCTTGCCGCCGGAAATGTCATAGGCGCGGCGTGCCTGGTCTATGCCGCCCTTGATGCCGTAGGCAATCAGCTCCTCATGCCGTTCCCGTCGGGTGCGTCCGATGTATTCCTGCGGATCGGGGTTGCCGTCCGCATCATAAAAGTCCGCATTGACGGCGCTGAACGTTCCAGCGCCACCGGCAGCGGCCCAGTGCCCGGACGAAACGCCAGTCGAGACGCCGATGCCCTTGCCGCCTTCGATCAGCGGCAGCACGTCCACGCCACCCATCCTGATCTCGTTGACCGTCTTCATCGCCGTCTCGCTCCAAGCCCGTACGCTGGTGTACAGGACTGCCCATATGTGTACGCCGGGCCTGGCGATGCCAGACCCGGCGCTCCGGTTTTATTACAAATGATTACAGCCGACGCAACTACTCGGCTGCGTTCTCGTGCCGACGTCCACCCTCGCGCCCACCTTCACGCCGGGGGCCGTCACGCTCGCCGCCCTCACGGCCCGGCTTGGCGCCGACCTGGTCGGTGATGTCGGCGCCGGTGGCCTGGTCCACCACGCGCATGGACAGCTTCACCTTGCCGCGATCGTCAAAGCCGATGACCTTCACCTTCACCGCGTCGCCCTGGTTCACCACGTCATTGGTCTTGTTGACCCGGCCCTGCTGCAGCTCGCTGATGTGGACCAGCCCGTCCTTGGCGCCCAGGAAGTTCACGAAGGCGCCGAAGTCCGCCGTCTTGACCACCTTGCCGTTGTATATACGGCCCACTTCCGGCTCGGCCACGATCCCTTGGATCATGTCGATCGCCTTCTGACTGGCCTCCTCGGTCGTTGCAGCGATCTTGATGGTGCCGTCGTCCTCGATGTCTATCTTGGCGCCGGACTGCTCGACGATGTCGCGGATCACCTTGCCCCCGGTGCCGATGACCTCGCGAATCTTCTCCTTCGGCACGGTGATGACGGTGATGCGCGGCGCGGTCGCTGCCACTTCGGAGCGGTTGCCCTGGATGGCCTTGGCCATCTCGCCCAGGATGTGCAGCCGGCCCTCGCGCGCCTGCTCCAGCGCAATCTTCATGATGTCGGCGGTGATGGACGTGATCTTGATGTCCATCTGCAGGCTGGTGACGCCTGCCTCGCTGCCGGCGACCTTGAAGTCCATGTCGCCCAGGTGGTCCTCGTCACCCAGGATGTCGGACAGCACTGCGAAGCCGCGGTCCTCCTTGATGAGGCCCATCGCGATGCCGGCGACTGGCCGGGTCAGCGGCACACCGGCATCCATCAGGGACAGGCTGGTGCCGCAGACCGTTGCCATGCTGCTGCTGCCGTTGCTCTCGGTGATCTCGCTGACGACGCGCATCGTGTAGGGGAAAACGTCCTTGGCGGGCAGCACCGGACGGACGGCGCGGTAGGCCAGCTTGCCGTGGCCGATCTCGCGACGGCCCGGGCTGCCCATGCGGCCGGCCTCGCCGACGGAGTACGGAGGGAAGTTGTAGTGCAGCATGAAGTGCTCACGTCGCTCGCCTTCGAGCGCGTCGATCACCTGCTCGTCTTGGCCGGTGCCGAGCGTGGCGACGCAGAGGGCCTGGGTCTCGCCCCGGGTGAACAGGCTGCTGCCGTGGGCGCGGGGGAGCACGCCGACCTCGGCGATGATCTGGCGGACGGTCTTGGTATCGCGACCATCGATACGCATCCCGGTATCCAGGATGGCATTGCGTACTACGTCGGCCTCAAGCTCCTTGAAGATCAGCTTGGCCTTCTCGGGGTCCAGGCCCTCCTCGGCGAGGGAGGCCATCGCGGCCTTCTTGGCGGCGCCGACCTTGTTCTGCCGGGCCTGCTTCAGATGTTCCTGGTAGGCCTCGGTCAATGACGCACGGGCGAGGGCATCCACGCGGGATACCAGGACGGCCTGATCGGCCTCAGGCTCCGGCAGCGACCACGGCTCCTTGGCAGCGTGCTCGGCCAGTTCGATAATCGCCTGGATGACGGGCTGGCAGTGTTGGTGGCCGAAGGTCACCGCGCCGAGCATAACCTCCTCGGATAGCTCCTGCGCCTCCGATTCGACCATCAGCACGCCTTCGGTGGTGCCGGCCATCACTAGATCGAGCTTGCTGGTCTTCAGCTCCTCGGCGGTGGGGTTCAGGATGTAGCTGCCATTGGCGTAACCGACCCGGGCGGCCGCGATTGGGCCGAAGAAGGGAATGCCGGACAGGGTCAGCGCGGCGGAGCAGCCAATCATGGCAACCACGTCCGGGTCGTTCTCCATATCGTGGCTCAGCACGGTGGCAACGACTTGGACCTCATTGCGGAAGCCGTGCGGGAATAGTGGGCGGATCGGGCGGTCGATCAGGCGGCTGGTCAGCACCTCCTTCTCGGACGGGCGTCCCTCGCGCTTGAAGAATCCACCGGGGATCTTGCCGGCGGCGAAGGCTTTTTCTTGGTAGTTGACGGTCAGCGGGAAGAAATCCTGGCCGGGCTTGAGGCTTCTCACGCCGACGGCGGTGCACAGCACAATGGTGTCGCCAAGCCGGGCCAGCACGGCGCCGTCAGCCTGACGGGCAATCTTGCCAGTTTCCAGCACCAGCTTGCGCCCACCCCAGTCGAGTTCTTTGCGGAAGTAGTTGAACATAGCTGTGTCCTTCATGCGCCGTGCGGAGAAGGCCGTGGGTTCCCAAGCTACTTCCAACGGGGGCGGCGTCTCGGGCCACAGGAGGCGGACTGCGCTTTTGGGTGCAGCCGCGGCGGGACGGGTCCCGCGGTCTCGTGTGGCCTGAGGCGCCGTCGCGGACAGGTCCAGGCGGCCGGCTCCGCCATACGGCGGTGTGCGGGGCCATGCAGCCCCGAGTGTGCCCGGCGCCACCATTGGCGCCGGGATCGCAGTCTTGAACTAGCGGCGGAGGCTCAGGCGCCCGATCAGCGTCTGGTAGCGCGCGTTGTCCTTCTTTTTCAGGTAATCCAGCAGGCGGCGGCGGCGTCCGACCAGCATCAGTAGGCCGCGCCGGCTGTGGAAGTCCTTGGCGTGAGTCTTAAGGTGCTCGGTCAGATTGACGATCCGTTCGGTCGCGAGGGCGATCTGGACCTCAGGACTGCCGGTGTCGGCGGCGCCGGTAGCATATTCCTGGACCAGCGCCGTGCGGCGCTCATCGGTTATCGACATCGGGGTGCTCCATGATGGGGGTTACAACATGCGCTCGGGCTTCAACCAGCCGTCTTGCAGACGGCAAAGCCCGATGACGCGCGTCCCCGCCATGGCACGAGCCAGGCCCCCATCGGGGTCGGCCGTCCGTGGAATCCGGCCCATCAGGTCCACCAGACTAATTGCCTGGCCTTGTGACAGGCTGTGGGCCTCCGGTTCGGTCAAGGCCAGCGCCGGGATGTCGGCCAGCGCGGTCATGACCGGACGCAGGAGGTCCGGGGATGCCGGGGAGTTGTCCGCTGAGCGCACGCATTTGTCCAGGGAAATCGCCTGGGCCTCCATGAACGGGCCAACGCGTAGACGGCGCAGGGCGGCGACGTGGCCCAGAGAGCCGCAGGCAAGTGCCAGGTCGCGGGCCAGGCTGCGCATGTAAACGCCCTTGCCGGACTGCACCTCGAACACTGCGGTATCGGAGTCGATACGTTCGACGAGTTCGAAGCGGTCCACGCGGGCTGGGCGCGGCGGTAGGGCAGGGGGGCGGCCGTCCCGAGCCATGTCGTAGGCGCGTTCCCCATCCACCTTAATGGCGGAGTAGGCGGGCGGGACTTGCATGATGTCGCCGATGAAGCCGGGGAGGGCTGCGGCAAGCTGCGCGTCGGTAGGGCGCACGTCGGACTGGGCGATGGTCTTGCCATCGGCGTCATCGGTATCCCGCGCGTCGCCCAGGCGGAGGGTGAAGCGGTAGAGCTTGGTGCCGTCCTGGACGTAGGGCACGGTCTTGGTGGCGCTGCCAAAGGCGACGGGCAGCACGCCGGTCGCCAGCGGGTCCAGCGTGCCGCCGTGCCCGGCCTTTTGCGCGTCGAAGCCACGGCGGACTCGGTTGACCACGTCGGTGCTGGTCATGCCGGGCGGCTTGTCCACGATCAGCCACCCATTGAGGGGGCGGCCTTGCTTGCGGCGCATTTTGTGTCCTTAGCGGAAAAAAATTCGGTGCTGCCCATGGAAGCACGGCGTCGCAAGCTCATTGCGGCGTGTGGATTCCTAGGCCGTTATGGCCGGCGGTCGGATTTTGCGGCCTCTGGATTGCCACGTCGCTCCGCACCTCGCAATAATGAGGAGGGGGGAATGTTTATGTAGGCGGGGCTGCGTCCTCTGCCTCATCTGGGGCGTGAGGCGCCAAGTCCCGCGCCACCTCTGGCGCACGCAGCAATGCATCTACATGCATCGCGTAGTCCAACGTCGTATCCGGCTGAAAGCTAATTCCCGGAGCAATCCGTAACCGCATCTCATGCGCCACCTGGGTACGGAGATACGGCGCCAACCGCTTCAATGCCGGCAGTAGCGCATCAATGTCGGTACGTCCCAGCCGGGCCACGAATGCCGTTGCGTTTTTGAGGTCCGGGCTGATCCGCACTTCCGTCACTGTCACCCGGGCGTCAGCCATCTCGGGATCGCGGAACTCACCGCGCAAGAAAATTGCGGACAGCACATGCCGGATTTCCTCCGACACGCGCAGTTGCCGCTGCGTCGGTCCCTTGGTAGCGGCGCCGCGCTTGGCTGGGGCGCGCGGCTTGGTGGTGTCTCTCGCCGCGTCCCGGGCCGGCTTGCGCTGCTCCTTCAACCCGGGACCATCTCGATCTCGAAGCACTCGACCATGTCGCCCTCGCGCAGGTCGTTGTAGCCCGCGAAGGACAGACCGCACTCGTAGCCGCGCGCCACCTCGCGCACGTCGTCCTTGAAGCGCTTGAGTTGGCTCAGCTCGCCGTTGTGGACCACCACGCCGTCGCGCAGCAGGCGGACGCCGCAGCCGCGCTTCACCAGGCCCTCGGTCACCATGCAGCCGGCGACCTTACCGGTCTTAGTGATGTCGAACACCTTACGGATCTCGGCGTAGCCCAGGAAGTTCTCCCGCGCCTTCGGGGCGACCTTGCCCTTGACCATCTTCTCGATGTCGTCGGACACGTCGTAGATGATCGAGTAGTAGCGGATGTCCACGCCGTCCCGCATCGCCAACTCCCGCGCCTGGGCCGTGGCGCGGACGTTGAAGGCGATCACCACAGCATCCGACGCACGCGCCAACTGGATGTCGCTCTCGGTGATCTGGCCGACCGCGGACAGCAGCACGCGGACCTTGACCTCTTCGTGCGCCAGCTTGAGCACCGCGCCCTGGATCGCCTCGGCACTCCCTTGCACGTCGGCCTTCAGGACGATGGCGACCTCCTTGAGGTCCCCGGCAACGGCCCGGGCCAGCATCTCCTCCAGCGTTCCGCGGGCCGCGGTGGCGCCAGCGGCGGAGCGGTCCTTCAGCTTGCGCTGCCGGAACTCGCTGATCTCACGCGCTCGGGCCTCGTTCTCGACTACCACGAATGGCTCGCCCGCGGTCGGCACACTGCTCAGGCCGAGGATTTCCACCGGGTAGGCCGGGCCGGCGACCTTGATCTGCTTGCCCTTGTCGTCGAGCATCGCGCGCACCCGGCCCCACTCGGCGCCGGCCACCACGATGTCGCCCTGGTTGAGCGTACCCTTCTGCACCAGCATGGTCGCCACCGGACCACGCCCGCGGTCCAGGCGGGACTCGATGACCGATCCCTCCGCCGCGCGGTCCGGGTTGGCCCGCAGGTCCAGGATTTCGGCCTGCAGCAGGATTGCATCCTCCAGATCGGCTAGGCCGGTGCCCTTGGTCGCGGAAACCTCGACGTCCTGCGTGTCGCCACCCATTTCCTCGACGACAACCTCGTAGGACAGCAACTCCTGGCGCACCCGGTTCGGGTTGGCGTCGGGCTTGTCCATCTTGTTAATGGCGATGATCAGCGGCGCGTTGGCCGCCTTCGCATGGCGGATTGCCTCAATGGTCTGCGGCATCACGCCGTCGTCGGCGGCCACCACGAGCACCACGATATCGGTCACCGAGGCGCCGCGGCTCCGCATGGCGGTGAAAGCCTCGTGGCCCGGTGTGTCAATGAAGGTGATGCGCGGCCCGGCCTGCCCGTCGCGGTCCGGCATCTGCACCTGGTAAGCGCCGATGTGCTGGGTGATGCCGCCGGCTTCGCCGCCCGCAACGTCCGTCGCACGCAACGCATCCAGCAGGCTGGTCTTGCCGTGGTCAACGTGGCCCATGATGGTCACCACTGGCGGACGCGGCTGCAAGGCGGTGTCCATGTCCACATCGCCGTCGATGCCGATCTCGACATCGCTCTCGCTCACGCGGCGGGCACGATGGCCGAACTCCTGGACAACCAACTCGGCGGTGTCGGCGTCGAGCACCTGCGTCACCGTCGCCATTACGCCCATGCGCATCAACGACTTGATGACCTCCGGTACGCGGGCGGCCATGCGGTTGGCAAGCTCGGACACGGTGATCGCCTCGGGCAGGATCACGTCGCGCACGACCTTAACCTGGTCGTTGCGCAGCGCCTCCAGCTCGGCCTGGCGCCGTTCCCGCTCGCGTTGCCGGCGGACGGAGGCCAGGCTGCGGCTCTTGTCGTCGTCGCCCTCGATGGCGGCTAGCACGTCGATGCGGCCGGCACGGCGGCGGTCGGTCGGCGCGGCCTTGACCGGAGCCGCCACGGGCTTGCGTCCACCCGGCATCACGGCGCCTGGGCGTCGGCGCGGCGCTTCCTCGTCCTCGGGCCGGGTCGGCTTTAGGCGCAGGGTCTCGACTGGCGTGCCGGGAGTGGCCGTGGCTGGGCGCGGCGCAGGGC
>CAXTOB010000147.1:0-6820 GCA_964245505.1 uncultured Acetobacteraceae bacterium
GGCTGGACGCCTACGAGGCGACCGGTGCCGTGCAGTACCTGGTCCGCCGCCGGGACGAGTTCTCCGGCAGGCGGGTGGTGATCGCGGGCGGCGGGGACAGCGCCGTCGATTGGGCGCTCTCGCTCAAGGACATCGCGGCCAAGGTGTACGTGGTGCACCGCCGCCCCAAGTTCCGCGCCGCCCCGGAGTCCGCCGCACAACTGGACGCCGCCGCTGCCCGCGGCGAGGTGGAGATGGTCATCCCCTACCAGCTCCATGCCCTGCACGGTGCCGATGGCGTGCTGGAGACGGTCGAGGTCAGTACCATCGCCGGTGACCAGACCCGGCATCTTCCCGCCACCTGCCTGCTGCCGTTCTTCGGCCTCAGCATGGACCTCGGCCCCATTGCGGCCTGGGGCCTGGACAGCCTGCATAACCACGTCCAGGTCACGGCCGCGACCTGCGAAACCTCCATGCCCGGCGTCTTCGCCATCGGCGACGTCGCCACCTATCCCGGCAAGCTCAAGCTGATCCTGCAAGGCTTCAGCGAGGGCGCGATGGCCGCGCATGCCATCCACCCCATCGTCCACCCCGACACCGCCCTGCACTTCGAATACTCCACCACCAAGGGCGTGCCAGCGGGTTGAAGCCCTGCTACAGCGGCGGTTACAATCCCAACGAGGCCAGCCCATGTCCCGCCCGCCGCAGCGACCATTGAAGGTCGCGGTCCAGATGGACCCTATGGAAACGTTGAACATCAACGGCGACAGCACCTTCGCCCTGATGCTAGAGGCGCAGCGGCGCGGACATGCCATGTGGCACTACGACGTCCGCCACATGAGCCTGCATGAGGGCAAGTCCAGCCCGGACGGCCAGCGGACCGAGCGGCTAATGGCCCGTGCCCGGCCCGTGCAGGTGCAGCGCGTGGCGGGCGATCATTACCGGTTCGACGAGGCCCTCACGCTCGACCTGGCGACGATGGACACTGTGCTGATGCGGCAGGACCCGCCGTTCGACATGGCCTACATCACCGCCACCCACATGCTGGAGCACATCCACCCGCGCACCCTTGTGGTGAACGACCCCAAGTGGGTGCGGGACAGCCCGGAAAAGCTGCTGGTGACGCACTTTCCCGATTTGATGCCGCCGACCCTCATCACCTGGGACCCCGACGCCATCCGCGCCTTCCGCAGGGAACATCGGGACATTATCGTGAAGCCGCTATTCGGCAACGGCGGCGCCGGGGTGTTCCGCATCCGCGAGGATGACGAGAATCTGGCGAGCCTGCTGGAGATGCACTTTGCCCGCTCACGCGAGCCGCTGATGATCCAGCGCTACGAGGCCGCGGTGCGCCGGGGCGACAAGCGGGTGATCCTCATCGACGGGGAGCCGATGGGTGCTGTGAACCGGGTGCCGGCGGCCGGCGAAGCCCGGTCCAACATGCACGTCGGCGGCCGCCCAGAGCAATCGAAGCTGACGGAGCGGGAGCGGGAGATCTGCCGCCGCATCGGGCCATATCTGCGCGACCACGGCCTGATCTTCGTCGGCATCGACGTGATCGGCGACTACCTGACCGAGATCAACGTGACCTCGCCCACCGGCCTGCAGGAGGTCGCACGGTTCGATGGGACCGACCTGGCGGCGGCGATTTGGGATAGCATCGAGGCCAAGGTCGCGGTGGCAGCTTAAGAGGGCCTCCGCCTCCGTTCCGGGACAGGGGGAGGAAGCTCCTACCCCTTGTCCCGCATCACACGTGCCTTGTCCCGCGCCCAATCCCGCGCCGCGATGGCCTGCCGCTTGTCCGCCTTCTTCCGTCCCTCGCCGACGCCCAGCAGCACCTTCGCCACGCCGCGGTCGTTGAAGTGGATCTGCAGCGGCACCAGCGTCAGCCCGTCCCGTGTCGCGGCGCCGATCAGCTCGCCCATCTGCTTCTTCTTCAGCAGCAGCTTGCGCGGCGCCCGCGGCTCGAACCGGGACAGCACGCCGGCCTGGTATTCCGGGATGTAGCAGTTGAACAGGAACAGCTCCCCTTCCCGCTCCCCGGCCCAGGCTTCGGTCAGCGTGGCGCGGCCGTGGCGGAGGGACTTCACCTCCGGCCCCTTCAGCACCAGCCCGGCCTCCATCGTCTGCTTGATCGTGTAGTCGAAGCGCGCCTTGCGGTTCTGCGAGGCGATGCCGTGGCTGATCAGGCCGGACTTCTTCTTGGTCTTGTTGTCCGCCAACTCATGCGTCCTAGTTCAGCAGTCCGGCAGCCTGCATCGCCGTCCGGACCTGGGTGCGCGTCGCCTCTGTCACCGGCGCCATCGGCAGGCGGCAATGGTCCGACCCATGGCCGAGCAGGCTGGCAGCATACTTTACCGGGCCGGGGTTGCTTTCGACGAACATCGCATCGTGCAGGGCCAGCAGCCGGTCCTGGATTGCGATGGCGCGGTCGGTCATGCCGTCCTGCCAGGCCCGGTGCATTTCGCTGCACAGCCGAGGCGCGACGTTGGCGGTCACGCTGATGCAGCCTTGCCCGCCGGCTGCCAGGAACGATAGCGCGGTGTGGTCCTCCCCCGACATCTGCACGAACTCCTTGCCGCAAGTCCGGCGGGTGTGCAGCGGACGCGCCAGGTTGGCCGTCGCGTCCTTCACGCCGACGATGTTCCGGTGCTTCGCCAAGCGGCCCATCGTCTCGGGGGTCATGTCCACCACGCTGCGGCCCGGGATGTTGTAGATGAAGACTGGCAGGTCCACCGCGTCGGCGATGGCGCTGTAGTGCAGCACCATCCCCTCCTGCGTCGGCTTGTTGTAGTACGGCGTCACCACCAGCGCTGCGTCGGCCCCGGCCTGCTTGGCGTGGCGGGTTAGCTCGACCGCCTCGGCCGTGCTGTTGGACCCGGCGCCGGCAATCACCTTGACCCGGCCGGCAGCGACCTTCACCGCAGCCTCCACCACCTGCCGGTGCTCGTCATGGGTCAGCGTCGGGCTTTCGCCGGTCGTGCCTACCGGGACGATGCCGTGCGTGCCTTGGCCGATCTGCCACTCCACAAACTTGGCGAAGGCATCCAGGTCCACTGCGCCGTCGGGCTGCATGGGGGTAATCAGGGCAACGAAGGATCCGTTGAACATAGTGTTCCCTAGCGGCAACGGTGGGGGACAGCGAAACTAGGCACATGGGGGATGCGCCGCAAGCCTGCGGCAGGGTAGGATCGCACCATGCGTGGGACCATCATGTTGCTGATGCTGCTGGGAGCCGTGCCTGCCCGAGGGCAGGACGTCCTGGAGGCCATACGCGCCGACCGCTGGGCCGATGCCGAGGCGGCGGCGGCGGCGCTGCCGGACCCGTTGGCGCGCAAGCTCGTCGAGTATTTCCGCGTGTTGACGCCCGGCGCCGCGACTGCCGGAGAAATCACTGCGTTCATGGCGGAGAACCCGTCCTGGCCGCAAGGACCCCTGTTGGCCCGGCGGTTGCGGGATGCCGCCACGGCCAGCGCCGACTTTTCGCCAGCGCCTGCCCCATGCTGGCTGCAACTTGCAACGGCCGTGCGCTGTCCCAAGGACGTCGTGGAGGCACGCGCCGCCTGGGTCCATGGCGTGGATGGCCCGGGGGAGGCCGGCTTCCTCCGCCAATGGAGCCGTTTCCTGACGCCCGAGGACCAGTGGAGCCGCTTCGACCGCCTTGCCTGGACCGACAATGGTGCGCCGGGCGGTCCGGCCGCGCGCCAAGCCATGCGGCTGAACCACGCTGGCCAGGTTGCCGCCCAAGCCCGCCTGGCGCTGCGCCGGGATGATCCGACCGCCCCTGCCCTGGTCGCCGCCCTGCCCCCGGCCGCCCGGACCGAGCCGGCGTTGGTGCTAGACCTGGCCCGCTGGTATCGGCGTGCCGGCCTGGACAAGGACGCTGCCGGCGTCTGGACGACCCTCGGCAATGCGGCAGAAGCTGCGGCCCCGTCTGACCGACGTGCCGCGTTCTGGAGCGAGCGCAACGACCTGGCCCGCCGCCTGCTCCGCTTCGGCGATCCGGCGGACGCCTATGCCGTGGTCAACGGCGCCGTGCGCGACGGGGAGGCCGGGCTGGATGCCGAGTTCCTGGCAGGCTGGATCGCGCTGCGCCGGCTGGATCAGCCAGAGGTCGCGGCCCAGCACTTCACCGCCCTGGCCGGGCTGTCCCGTGCCGCCATCACCCAGGGCCGTGCAAGCTTTTGGCTGGGCCGCAGCCGCGCCGCTGCCGGTGATCCGGAGGGTGCCCGCGCCGCTTACCTGGCCGCCGCTGCTTGGCCGATGACGTATTACGGCCAGCTTGCCGCGTCGGCGCTTGGCGAGGATCCGTCCGCCCTATCGCGACGGATCTTATCCGAGCACGGACCCGGTTGGACCGAGGATGCGGCAGCTGCCTTCGCCGCGCAGGAGCTGGTGCGTGCGGCGACGCTGCTGGTGGCATGGGGCGAGCCGCGCCGGGCACGGCCCTTCCTGCTCCGCCTGGATGACCTGGCGGACGGACCGGGGACGCGGGCGCTGGCTGCGCGCTTTGCCGGGGACCTCGGCCTGCCGGACCAGGCCGTCGCCATCGCTCGCCGTGCCGGACGGGACGGTTTGGTGCTGGCGGATGCCGGCTGGCCCCGCCCGGTGTCGCCGCCTGAGGGAGTCGTCGAGCCTGCGGTCGCGCTGGGGCTGATACGGCAGGAAAGCAGCTTCGACGCCGGCGCCGGCAGTCCGGTTGGCGCACGCGGCCTGATGCAGTTGATGCCGGCCACCGCCGCCACCGTGGCCCGGCGCTTGAACGAGCCGGCCAGCGTGCCCGCCCTGACCGCAGACCCCGCCTACAACATGCGGCTGGGCACGGCTTACCTGCGAGGTTTGATGGATCAGTTCGACGGCGCGCTGCCCTTGGCCCTGGCCGGCTACAACGCCGGGCCGCACCGGGTGCAGGCTTGGCTGACGGCGCAGGGCGACCCGCTTGCCGGCGGAGTGGACATGCTGGACTGGATCGAGATGATCCCCTTCAACGAAACCCGTAACTATGTGCAGCGCGTAATCGAGAATATCGTGATCTATCGTGCCCAACGCGGCGACATGGCGCCGCACCCCTTGTCGCGATGGCTGGGATGGGTTGCTGCGACGGAGGCGGCGCGGTGACGGCGGACCTAGCGGCCGCTGCTACCGACGTGCTGAATCGGCTGCGCGCACGAGGGATGATGGCGGCGACGGCCGAAAGCTGCACCGGTGGGCTGATCGCGGCGGCGCTGACCGCCATCGCTGGCTCGTCCGATGTGGTGGACCGGGGCTTTGTCACCTACTCGAACGCGGCGAAGACCGAGATGCTCGGCGTGGACCCGGCGCTGATCCTGTTGCATGGCGCCGTCAGCGCGCCGGTCGCCGCGGCGATGGCGGAGGGTGCTTTGCAGCGCTCCCAGGCTTCACTCACGGTCGCCGTGACCGGTGTTGCCGGACCTGGCGGCGGCACGCCGGACAAGCCCGTGGGAATGGTATGGTTCGGGCTGGCATCCCGCGGCGGAGCGGCGCTGACCGAGGTCAAGGTCTTTCCGGGCAGCCGTGACGACGTACGGATGGCCACGGTGCTGCATGCCCTGCATATGCTGAGCCGCGCGAGTGATGATGTGCTGGCCTCAGCCGGCCCAGCCAGTACTGTTTAGCAGCCACAAACCATCACTTGCTTCCAGGGACGCCCTGCAAGGTGTCCAAGGCTGCACCGGCGGGTCCGAGAAACGCGGCGTCAAACGTGGTCATAGTCCACCAGCACGCGCCCGGTCGTGGGATGCGCCTGGCAAGTCAGGACATAGCCGGCCGCGGTTTCCCACGGCTCCAGCCCATAGTTCACGTCCATGCGGACGGCTCCCTCAATGACCCGGGCGCGGCAGGTGCTGCACATGCCGCCGCGACAGGAATACGGCAGGTCCAACCCAGCGCGCAGTGCGGCGTCCAGCACGGTCTCCCCATCCTCCATCGGCACCTCGGTTCGGACACCATCCGACACGACCGTCGCCACGGCGAAGGGCGGCGCACCGGGCACAGGGGCTGTTCGTGGGCGGGCTAGGGACAAAACGCCTGTGGTGAACCGTTCACTGTGGATGCGCTCCGGCGGCAGGCCGGCCTCCGCCAGCGCTGCCGATACCTCGGCGATCATCGTCTCCGGCCCGCACAGGAAGGTTTGGTCAACCTGCGGCGCGTCCAGCAAGCCACGCAACAGGGTCCGCACCCGTGGCCCGTCCAGCCGGCCCCATAGCACCGGCACGTCCTGCTGCTCCCGAGAAAGGACGTGGACGACAGTGAAGCGGCCCATGAAACGGTCCTTCAACTCCTCCAAGGCCTCGCGGAAGATGATGTTCCCGGTGGCCCGGCTGCCATACAGCAGCACGAAGCGACTGCCGGGCTCGCGCGACAGCACGGAGCGCAGGATGGACAGCACCGGGGTGATGCCGGACCCGGCAGCGACGCCCAGGTAGGTGCGTGATGCCGCGGGGTCGAGGGCGACGGTGAAGCGGCCTTGCGGCGGCATCACCTCAATCAAGTGACCCGGCTGCAGTGCCCCGTGCGCCCAGGCGGAGAACCGGCCATCTGGCACCAGCTTGATGGCCACCCGCATCTCGCCGTCGTCCAGGCCGGAGCAGATGGAGTAGGAGCGGCGGAGTTCCTCGCCGTCGAGGGTAGTCCGCAGCGTCAGGTATTGACCGGGCTGGTAGAGGAAGCTGGGGCGGAGGTCGTCGGGGATGTCTAGGGCGACACTGAAGGTGTCGGCCGTTTCCTGACGCACGTTGGCGATGCGGAGGCTGTGGAAGCGGCTCACGGCGAGAGTGCGGTGAGGTGGAGGCTGCGGTGGGCGGAGAGGGCGCGGTATTGG
>CAXTOB010000147.1:6830-12274 GCA_964245505.1 uncultured Acetobacteraceae bacterium
GCGGTGAGGTGTAGAAATCGGTGGTCGCAGAATCATAAAAAAAAATACCTCTTCCTTCGAGAGAGGGTTTGGGTCAGGGAAACGGCAGGCTCCAAGCCTGGTTTCAGTGGAGCGGTTGGCAGCGCATGCTCGGGATGGGGAGGTTGATGCTGCTTGGCTTCCCTCACCCCGGCCCTTTCCCGGCGAGAGAGGGAGAAGGAAGGGGCCTGGTGGGTGTTGAGGCGGACCCGGCGGGGCATCAGTGGCACTTGAAATAGTCGAATGGCTCGCGGCACTCCAGGCAACGCCATAGCGCCTTGCACGACGTGGAGCCGAACTCCGCGACGACCTCCGTATGGTCCGAGCCGCAGCGGGGACAGGCAACCACGTCCACGCCGAACAGGGCGCGGCGGCCGCTGCCGGGCACCGGTGGGGCGATGCCGTATTCCAGCAGCTTGCGCCGGCCGTCCTCCGTCAGCCAATCGGTGGTCCAGGCTGGGGACAGCACGGTGCGGACCCGGCCTGGGATGCCGGCGCGTGACAGGGCCAGCTCGACCTCGATCGCGATGACGCCCATGGCGGCGCAGCCGGAGTAGGTCGGGGTAATCAGCACTTCGACCCCGTCGCCCGTCTCGGCTACGTCGCGCAGCACGCCGAGGTCGGCGATGGTCAGCACCGGCACTTCGGGGTCCGTGACCTCCGCCGCGGCGGCCCAGGCGCGGTCGCGCAGGCTTGTCACCAGGTTGCGCCGGGATGGGTGCGCTGCAGGTGCTGCATTTCGGCCAGCATGGGGCCGAGGTGCTCGGTGTGACGGCCCTGGCGACCGCCCTTGTGCATCCAGGTGCCGGCGGGGCGGGCCAGGGTGGCCTGGTCCAGCACGGCAGCGACTGTGGCGTCATAGGCCGGGCGCAGCGTTTCCGGGTCAATCGCTACGCTTCCGGCAAGCAGGGCCGGGTCAGGTGCGGCAAACATCTCGCCGGTGTAGGGCCATAGGCGCTCCACGGCGGCCTGGGCGCGCCGGGCGCTTTCTTCGGTGCCGTCGCCGAGGCGGATCAGCCACTCCGAGGCGTGGCGCAGGTGGTAGGCGACCTCCTTCTCGGCCTTGGCGGCTATGGCGGCGAGGGTTGGGTCGGCGCTGGCGCACATCGCGCGCCACCAGGGGTCCATGAAGGCGGCGTAGAAAAACTGCCGGGCGATAGTCTGGGCGAAGTCACCGTTCGGCTGCTCCAGGAGCAGCAGATTGCGATACTGCGGCGCATCGCGCAGGTAGGCCAGGTGGTCCTCATCGTGCCCAGCGCCTTCTGAGGCTCCGGCATAGGCGTAAAGGCTGCGCGCCTGGCCCAGCAGATCCAGGCCCATGTTGGCGAGCGCCACGTCCTCCTCCAGCGATGGCGCGTGGCCGCACCATTCCGACAGGCGGTGGCCTAGCACCAAGGCGTCGTCCGCCCGCTGCAACGTGTATAGGACGAGAGGGGTTTCCAGAACTTGGATCGAGGTTGTCACTACGGCCTCTGTTCCCTCTCCCTCCGGGAGAGGGTCGGGGTGAGGGGGTCTTGGCTGCGAAGCGGAGACTGCGTGAGCCGAAGGGAGCAGGCGCACGGTGCCAAAGGGCCACGCTTACCCTCCCCCTCACCCCGGCCCTCTCCCGGAGGGAGACGGAAGCGGCGGTGCATTACATGTGGCCTACTTCATCGGGCACTTCGTAAAATGTGGGGTGGCGGTAAATCTTGCTGGCGGTTGGCTCGAACATCATCGCCTTGTCGGCGGGGTCGCTGGCAGTGATGGCGTTGCTGGGCACTACCCATAGGGACAGGCCCTCGCCGCGCCGGGTGTAAACGTCGCGCGCCGCCTGCAGCGCCATGGTTGCGTCTGCGGCGTGAACGCTGCCGGCGTGCTTATGCGCCAGGCCGTTGCGGCTGCGGATGAACACCTCCCACAGCGGAGTCCTGTTCTCGGTCATGCTGCCGCCCTTTGTGCCCGCTGGCACCGCTTTTCCGCATGCGCCAGTGCGGCTTCCCGCACCCAGGCGCCCTCCGAATGCGCCTTGTTCCGGTCCTCCAGCCGCTCCCGGTTACAGGGGCCGTTGCCGGCCAGCACCTGGCGGAACTCCTCCCAGTCAATGGCGCCGAAGCTGTGCCGGCCCGTCGCCTCATCGAGTTTCAGGTCGGGGTCGGGCACGGTCAGGCCCAGGAACACCGCCTGCGGCGCCATGGCGTCCACGAAGCGCTGGCGCAGCTCGTCGTTGGTGAAACGCTTGATCTTCCAGGCCATGCTGGTGTCGCTGTGCTGGCTCTGCCCGTCCGGCGGGCCGAACATCATCATCGCCGGCCACCACCAGCGGTCCAGAGCATCCTGCGCCATCGCCTTCTGCTCCGGCGTGCCTCGGCACAGCGTCAGCATAATCTCGTAACCCTGGCGCTGGTGGAAGGACTCCTCCTTGCACACCCGCACCATCGCGCGGGCATAGGGGCCGTAGCTGCACCGGCACAGCGGGATCTGGTTCATGATCGCAGCCCCGTCCACTAGCCAGCCGATGGCGCCGATATCGGCCCAGGTCAGCGTTGGATAGTTGAAAATGCTGCTGTATTTGGCCCGGCCGGACAGCAATTGCTCCTGTAGCTCCTCCCGCGAGACGCCCAGGGTCTCGGCGGCGGAATACAAATACAGCCCATGCCCACACTCGTCCTGCACCTTGGCCAGCAACGCGGCCTTGCGGCGCAGGCTGGGGGCGCGGGTCAGCCAACGGCCTTCCGGCAACTGGCCGACGATCTCGCTGTGCGCGTGCTGGCTGATTTGGCGGATCAGGGTGCGGCGGTAAGCCTCGGGCATCCAGTCATTGGCCTCGATCCGGTCCTCCGCATCGATGCGGGCCTGGAATTGAGCCATGCGGCCGGCATCCTCAAGCGGCCGAGCGGCTGGGGAGTCTGTGGTGCTCAAGGCCTGGGTGTACATGACTGATGCTCCAACCGGGTATGTCCGAAACATATCACAAAAGATCAAGGATACAAGAATTCTTGTAAGATATGCCGTTGCGGAACCCCCTGCCCCCGCCGGTGTTCTCCACGCATCAACAACAGGTTGGAGCTGCATATTATGGACGAGAATCGCTTCGAGGGCGCTGCCCGTAAGGTCGGCGGCAAGGTTGAGGGCGCGCTGGGCGATATGACCGGCGACACCAAGCTCAAGACCGATGGCGCCATGGACAAGGCCACCGGTAGCGCCCAGCGGGCTTATGGCCAGGCGGCTGACACGGTGCGCGACGTAGCGGACAAGGTCGGCGCCGGGGATTTCGGCTCGCAGGTGCTGGACCAGATCGAAGAGGCTGGCGACATGCTGGCCGAACAGGTGGACGCACGGCCGATTACTGCGGTCCTGATCGCGGCTGGGGTAGGCTTCCTGATTGCGTTGGCGACCAAGCCGACGCCGCAAGTTGTGTATCGCCGCCGTTAAAGCGTGCTGTTGGGTCTGGTCCCCTTGGCAGGGGGCCGGACCTGTTTTCCGCGGTGTCGAGCCACGACTCTGAGGCGGGCGCCAGGGTGGAATACAGCTTTATACATAACGTGCGGGCCGCAGTGCCGGGCCAATCCGCAGGCAATAAACCAGTGGGTAGTCTTGGGTCGCGTAGGCTAACCCGGCGGAATTCGTGGATTAGCAGTATTCGGGCGGCGAGCGCTTCCAGTGGGCGCAACTTGGCTGCCAAGCCATCCAATATACTGAATAAATCCACGAAGCCCGAGTAGCCCATTCCAACCTGTGTCACGGGCCAGGCACGTGCGGCCAAAATACGCATTGTTTCTGGCGTGCCTTGGCTCAGCAGAGCCAGAATGCCCGGCGGCGGCATCAATGCCGTGTCTGGAGCGGCAAGCACGCCTGGGGCCAGTAGGGCATAGCCCGCCTGCTCCAACATAGTTCGTTCCACGCCGGCCTCGGCGAAGGCCAGCCGGAGTTGGCCGCCCCAAGGACCTTCCAGTGGGCCGTAGATGCGTGGTCCCGCTTTGGTGGACTCTAGTTCGCCCCGGCGGGACAGACGGTAGAAGCTACGGCGCCCGTTGCGATACCCTTCCAGCCAGCCGTCGCGCGCTAGGCGGGATATTGCAGTCCGTACTACGCCGCCGTTTGCGCCTAGGGCTGCCATCAGCTCGAGCAGGGAAGCCAACGCTAGTTCGCCGCCACGCGAGGCAATGGCGTCGCCGTAAACGGTGATGATGACCGACCCTGTGCGGGATGGGGCATCCCGCAGAGCGGCCAGCAAGCCGGTGAGCGGCATGGGTTAGGCCGGCTTGCTGCTCCCTCTCCCTCCGGGAGAGGGCTGGGGTAAGGGAAACGCCGCACGGGCTGGCCTCCAACATCCAAAGCGGGGCGGTGCGCCCGTCGGCCAGGCTAGAGCAGTTTGCAGCCGGGTCCGGCGCGAAGTGGCCGGACCTAAAGCGGCAAACAACTGCTCATAAACGAAAAATCCAAAGCGGTTTGCGTCCGGGCCGAACGCAAACCGCTTTAGGCGCTTACTGCTTTCCTCACCCCGGCCTTCTCCCGGAGGGAGAGGGGAGAGGAGGAGAGGGTTATGGGCGGAGAAAGCCGACAAGGCGTTCGGCTTCTGCGACGATGGGGTCGGCGATGGCTGCCGCGCGAGCGGCGCCGCTCCGGAGTACGGCGTCCACCGCACCGGGATCGGCCAGCAGCCGGCGGGTTTCGGCGGCAATGGGTGCCAGGTGGGCCACGACGACCTCCGCCAGAGCTTCCTTGAACACGCCGAAGCCTTTGCCGCCGTGCTCCCGCAGCACTCCCGCCGGGTCCGTGTCCAGCAGCGCCGCCATAATGCCGACGAGGTTGCGCGCTTCCGCCCTGCCTTCCAGTCCCTCGGCCTCGCTTGGCAGCGGCTCGGCATCGGTGCGGGCGCGGCGTATCTTGAGGGCGATGGCGTCGGCATCGTCGGTCAGGTTGATGCGGCTCTGGTCCGATGGATCGGACTTCGACATCTTCTTGGACCCGTCGCGCAGGCTCATGACCCGGGCCGCAGGGCCGAGGATCAATGCCTCGATCTGGGGGAAGAACTCCACTTCGTAGTCGTGGTTGAACTTGGCGGCGATGTCGTTCGCCAGCTCCAGATGCTGCCGCTGGTCGTCGCCCACCGGCACTCGGGTCGCGTGATAGGCGTGGATGTCGGCGGCCATCAGGTTGGGATAGACGAACAGGCCGGTCGAGACCTGCTCGCGGTCCTTGCCGGCCTTGTCCTTGAACTGCGTCATCCGGTTCAGCCAGCCCATGCGGGCGACACAGGTGAAGATCCAACCTAGGCGGACGTGGGCGTGGACGGCGGACTGGTTGAACAGGACGTGCGCCGCGGGGTCTATGCCGCAGGCTATCAGCGCCGCCGCCAGCTCCCGCGTTGCGGCAGCCAGGGTGCGAGGGTCCTGCCAGGCGGTGATCGCGTGCAGGTCCACGACGCAATACAGGCACTCGTGGTC
>CAXTOB010000147.1:12284-12787 GCA_964245505.1 uncultured Acetobacteraceae bacterium
GTGCTCGGCCACATGGCTCTGCACGAACAGCGTGCACCGGTCCGGGTCAAGCCCGGCGCCGAGCAGCTGAGCGGCCGCGATCCTGGTCCGTCGGGAGAGCTGGGCCGGGTCCTGCGGCAAGGTGATCGCGTGCAGGTCGACCAGGCAGTAGAGGCACTCGTGCGCCTGCTGCAGCGCCACCCAGTTGCGTATGGCGCCGAGATAGTTGCCGAGGGTGGGGACGCCGGACGGCTGGATGCCGGAGAAGATGCGTTGCATGGCCGGGTTCTGTGCGGGTGGGGCAATGTGGTCAAGGGCTGGCTGGTCACCGCCTGGCTGGTCAATGGCTGGAGCGGGCTGCTTCTGAGTGCAGCCGCATGGCGCCGCAGCCCACTTGCGGGTCGAAGCTTGTAGCTTGGGCCCTGCTGCTTTGCGTCCGGACCCGGCTGCGATCCTCCCTAGCCGCCACGCCGCCGCACCATGCGCAGCAACTCCCGCCCGTCGAACGCGCCCAGGAATTGCCC
>CAXTOB010000148.1:0-1441 GCA_964245505.1 uncultured Acetobacteraceae bacterium
ATGCACCACAGCGTTCTCTCTATTCTCTTCGGCACGATCTCAGTCGCCGCGACGCCCATCAGCCCGCGGGCAAGGTCCAAGTGCCCGGCATTGACCAGCGCCATCAACCCGCGGCGCAGCGCGTCCACCCGCCGGACAGTGCCGCCGGTGGGCGCCGGCGGCAGGGCTGCCAGGCGCGGCACGACGCCGGGGTTGCCAGCCGCGGCGGCGCACAGCAGCGCCTCGGCCCGGGCGGTCCAGTCTATGTCCTCGGTCTGGCCATCCTCCATCGCCAGCTCGCCCAGGGCGCGGCGCATGTTGGCGGCGGCCGATGCGGCCAGGGTGAACTGGCCCTCCAGCGAGGCACGGGTCGCGCCGGCCGCCAAGCGGCGTATGCCCCGGGAGTAAAGCAGCCCGCTAAGGTTCAGCGGGACAAGCTGCGCCATGCGCTCCAGCCCGCAGGTTGCGACCTCCGCCGGAAGGTCGGTCAGCGCATCAAGGCTCCAGCCGAACCGCGACTGGCAGCCTTGGGTCAGCAGCGCCCAGGCACGGTCGGCGGCCTCCATGTCGCCGTCATTGACCGCTTCCTGGAACGCGCGTCCGGCCAGGCCCAGGAACAGGTCGCTCGCTGGGTCCAGCCTGGCGGCGCGGCCCTCCAAATGCGCGCGCAACGCCTGGCGAAGCCGGGCCGGGTTGTGTTCCAGTCTCAGCGGCGCGTTGCTGGCAAAGGCGACCAGCGAGTGGCTGTCCACCTCCACGTGCACATGCGCGAACCCGCCGGCCCGCAGCAGGCTGGTCAGGCTGCCGGTGCTCTGGATCACCAAGTGCAGGCTGGGCGACAGCAGCGGGATCAGGATGCCCGGAGGCGTGTCCGGCCGGATGTCGTCGCCATTCGGCGTCGTCAAAATCAGCAGGCCGCCAGGGTTCAGCATGGCCCGCAGCGTGCGGACGAAGGCGGCGGTGGAGGTGACGTGCTCCACCACCTCCGACCCCATCACCACGTCCATCGTGCCGCGCGCCTCGTCGTCGTCGCGTAGGTAGCGCAGCTCAATCGGCAGGCCGAACGCGTCGCGGCCGAGGGCGGCGAGCGGCGCCGGATCTATGCCGCGCCCCTGCCAGCCCCGGGTGTTGACGGCATAATCAAGGCCGAAGCCGTAGCCGCAACCAACCTCCATATATGCACTGCCCGGCGCCGCCGCAGTCATCGCCAACGGCTTGGTGATGAGGCCCACGCCCGCGCCCTGCTGCACATAGAACGGCACCCGGCCGCGGTTGTTCAGCGCAGGCTCGGCGTAGTCCGGCGGCACCTGGTCGTCGTAGAAGTGGCAGGTGCAGGCGGGGCAGCGCAGCAGGCGCAGCCGCTTGGGTGGGTTGTCCGGAAGCTGCACGTCCACCTGCAGCACCTGAACCTTCGCGTCCGCGGCGGCGCAGTTGGGGCAGGGCAGGGCCTGCAGCGCTGCTG
>CAXTOB010000148.1:1465-12718 GCA_964245505.1 uncultured Acetobacteraceae bacterium
CCAGGGGGCATCCAGGTGACGGTGGGTGGCTGGACCTTGGACGGCAGGGCGGCGGCGGTGCTCGGCATGCCCGGCGTATCCCGCAGGGCGGCGGTGAAGGCAAGCGGCGCGGGGCCGTTGCAGGTCGAAGGCTGCGTGGGCATGACTGGTTGCGGCGCTGCTGCCCAGGACGACTTTCAGTCCCGCCGCGCGTTGCTGGCGCGCAGCACCGTTGCTGGAACGCAGCCCCGTCGCTGGAACACAGCTCTAAGGACACCCCGTCATGCCGACCCCATCCCCCGCCATGCCGGCGCAAGCGGCGACCGAGCCAGGCCTGATTGCCCATTCACAGCAGCCCTTCAACGCGGAGCCGCCGACCGACCAACTCCGCGCCAGCTTCGTTACACCGCGGAATAGTTTTTACATCCGCAGCCACGGCAACATTCCGCAGCTCGACCCGGCGGCGCACCGGCTGCGCGTCGGCGGCCGTGTCCGCGCCCCGCTCGATCTGTCGCTGGCCGAGTTGAAGGATCGGTTTCCGCCGGCAACGGTGATGGCCACCTTGCAATGTGCTGGCAACCGCCGGGCCGATATGCAGCGGGTCCGGCCGGTATCCGGTGATCCCTGGGCGCCCGGCGCCATCGGCAATGCGGAATGGACAGGCGTGCCCCTGGCCGCCGTGCTGCGCGTCGCCGGCGCCGCCGAGGACGCCGCCCTGCATGTCGGCTTCGACAGCGCCGACGAGTGCAGCACCGACGGCAAGACGTTCCGCTACGGCGCCTCGATCCCAATGACCAAGGCGCTCAGCCCCGAGGTGCTTCTGGCCTGGGCGATGAACGGCGATGCGCTGAAGGCGGAACACGGCGCGCCGCTACGGGTGGTGGTGCCGGGCTATGCCGGTGTGCGAAGCCCGAAGTGGTTGTGCGCCATCAGCGTCCAGAACCGCCCCAGCGACAGTCCAATCCAGGCCACCGACTACAAGCTGTTCCCGCCCCACGTCACCAAGGAAACGGCCGACCCGGCGGCGGGCATCACCATCAATGCCATGCCGCTGAACAGCGCGATCTGCGAGCCTGCGCCGCACGTCCAGCTCCCGCAGGGTCCGGTGACCCTTCGTGGCTATGCCACAGCGAGCGGCAGGGCCGTCGTCCGGGTGGATGTGTCGCAGGATGGCGGCAGGACCTGGTTGCAGGCCGACTTCGAGGACCATCCCGGCAGCCCATGGTCATGGACGTTCTGGCAGGCGACGCTCGACCTACCGAAGGGTGAGCATGAGCTGGTCGTGCGCGCCTGGGACGAGGCGGGCCAAACCCAGCCGGCGATGCCGGACGACACCTGGAACTTCAAGGGCTACCTGTCGGCCGCCTGGCACCGCGTGCCGGTGTCGGTGGGATGAAGCCTACCCTGGAAGAGGGTTGAAGCAGCCTGCAGTCAGGTTCGGACACGGGACGGACCTGAAACTGTAAGCCTCGGCCCGTAACCGCATTCAGAGCGAACTTCGGTCGGGTCTGGACACACAGCAGCCGGATCCGACTGCAAGTCTCTGTTTGCAAATAAAAGGCTATTACGGCTTGCGTCCAGTTTGAACGCAAGCCAGTCTAGTCTGCAGGCACCTCGATCCCGGCCTTGTGCTTGCTGCCTAGCTCCACGAATGCGGCTTTGATCCGCGCCAAGTCTTCGGCTTTGATCTCCTCCAGGTTCAGCAACGCCAGCCGTGCGCCTTCCGTCACGCGGAGCAACTCGTCCACTTTCACCTGCAGCGCGTCCGTGTCGCGGTTCTGGGTGTTCTGGATCAGGAACACCATCAGGAACGTAACGATAGTCGTGCCGGTGTTGATCACCAGCTGCCAGGTATCGCTGAAACCGAAGATCGGGCCGCTGATGCCCCAGACGATGACCAGCGCCGTTGCGATGATGAAGGTAAGAGGCTTGCCGGCCCCCCGTGCCACTGACTGCGCTAGCTTGTCGAAGTTCATGTGCCAGACTCCCCGATGTCGTCCTGCCTCACACCCGCGACGGGGCAGGCCATGACTTCATCGTCGGCTAAAACATGCTGCGTTCAAGCTTTTAAGTCGTCCGTAACACGCCGCGCCCGATCCCGTGATAGTCCATCCCCGCCTGCGCCATCGCCACCGGGTCGAACACGTTCCGCAGGTCCATGACCAGCTTGCCGCGCATCAGCGATTGCAGCCGGGCAGGGGACAGGGCACGGAACTCGTTCCACTCCGTCACCAGCACCAGCACGTCGGCGCCGGTCACGGCGTCGTAGGCGTCGGCGCAGAACTGCACGCCGTCCGGCAGCATGTCCTTGGCGTGCGTCATGCCCACGGGGTCGAAGGCGCGGACCGTCGCCCCCTGCTCCGCCAGGCGGCTGATGATGGGGACGCTCGGGGCGTCGCGCATGTCGTCCGTTTCCGGCTTGAAGGTCAGGCCGAGCACCGCGACCGTCTTGCCGTGCACGCTGCCGCCCGCGGCGTGGATCACCCGCGCCGCCATCCCGGACTTGCGGGCGTCGTTCACCGCGACGGTCGCCTCCACCAGGCGGGACGGCGCCCCCCAATCCTGGGCGATCCGCATCAGCGCCAGCGTATCCTTGGGGAAGCAACTGCCGCCGAACCCTGGTCCGGGATGCAGGAACTTGCGGCCAATCCGCCCATCGAGGCCGATGCCGCGCGCCACGTCGTGCACGTCCGCCCCGACGCGCTCGCATAGGTCGGCCATCTCGTTGATGAACGTCACCTTCATCGCCAGGAAGGAGTTGGCGGCATACTTGGTCAGCTCAGCGGTTTCGAGCGAGGTGAACAGGATCGGCGCCTCGATCAGATAGAGCGGGCGATACAACCGCCGCAGCACCTCGCGCGCCCGTTCGCTGTTGGTGCCGATCACCACCCGGTCCGGCCGCATGAAGTCGCCAATGGCGCTGCCCTCACGCAGGAACTCGGGGTTACTGGCGACGTCGAACTCGCCGTCCGGGCGGGCGCGGCGCATGATCTCCTCGATCCGCCGTCCCGTGCCGACGGGGACGGTGGACTTAGTGACGACGACGGCGTAGCCGGTCAGCGCCTTCGCCACCTGCTCTGCCGCCGCGTTGACGTAGGACACGTCGGCATGGCCGTCACCGCGCCGGGTCGGGGTGCCGACGGCGATGAACACGGCCTCCGCCCCGGCAACTGCCGCGGCCAGGTCATTGCCGAACGTCAGGCGGCCGGCGGCCACGTTCTCCGCCACTAGCCGGTCCAGGCCCGGCTCGTAGATGGGAATGCGTCCGTCGGAAAGCGCGGCAAGCTTGGCCGGGTCCACTTCGACCACTGCGACCTCGACCCCGAGGTCGGCGAAACAGGCGCCGGACACCAGGCCCACGTAGCCGCCACCGATCATTGCAATCCGCACGCTGTATTTCCCTGTCCAGTGACGTCGAGTCGCCCGCAAAGAACACATCCGGCGTCCCGCGACCAGATGGCGCTGCTGCGGACATCGTTACAGCAGTGATGGTCCTGCCCGTCCCCGGACGGCGTCGTCCAGGGCATGCTGCTCCTTCTGCGCCGCGGCGGCGGCACGGCGCGCCGCCTGCTCCTTGGCCAGGGTGGCTACCGCCTCCAATGCGGCGCGGGTCATCGCCAGCACGGCGCGGGCACGGGCGACGTCGGCCTGGGCGCGCTCGCACGCGTCCCGCGCCTGGTAGGCGCGTTGGCGGGCGCCGGGCAGCCAGGCCGCGAACGCCTCCACCACATTGTCGTCCCCGTCCAGGGCGCCAGCGGCGACCATCTCGGTGGCGATGATGCGCTCGGCCTGCTTGGCCAGGTCGTCCGCCTCTCCTTCGATTTGCAGGACGTGGGCCAGGGAGGCCAGCGCCTCCTCGTTCGCCAGGCGGCGTACGCGGGCAAGGGTGTCCAAAGGGTCACGCGGCATCGGTAGGCTCCATGGCTTCATGCAGGGCGGCAAAGGCTTCGGGCAGGGTGCTGCGTTCCCCCTTCATCTGACGCAGCACGGCTTCGATCCGCGGGGCGAGGCGCAGCGCCTCGTCCGTCGCCGGGTCGGTTCCGGCACGGTAGGCACCCAGGCGCACCAGGTCCGCCATGTCGGCGTGCAGCGACAGGGGGGCACGGGCGCGGCGGACCAACGCCGCTTCCGCCGGCTCCAGGCAGCCCGGCACGGTGCGGGACAGCGACCGCAGCACATCCACCGCAGGGTAGCGGCCGGCCTCGCCAATGCGCCGGTCCAGGATCACGTGTCCGTCCAGGATGCCGCGCACGGCGTCCGCCACGGGCTCATTATGGTCATCGCCTTCCACCAGGACGGTGAACAGCGCAGTAATGCGGCCAGAGTCCGGCCCGCGGTCAGGCCCCGGCCCCGCGCGCTCCAGCAGGCGCGGCAGCTCGGCAAATACGCTGGGGGGGTAGCCGCGGGTGGCCGGCGGCTCACCGGCGGCCAGGCCGATCTCGCGCAGCGCCAGGCAGAACCGGGTCACGCTGTCCATCAGCAGCAGGACGTGCAGGCCCTGGTCGCGGAAATGCTCGGCGATCGTCATGGCGGCATAGGCGGCCTCCCGCCGCATCAGCGGCGGCTGGTCGGAGGTGGCGATGACGGTGACGGCGCGGGCCAGGCCCTCGGCGCCAAGGTCATCCTCCAGGAACTCGCGCACCTCACGGCCGCGCTCACCGACCAGGGCCAGCACCGCCACGTCGGCGTCGGCCTGGTGGATCATCTGCGACATCAGTGTGGACTTGCCAACGCCGGACCCGGCAAACAAACCCAGGCGCTGCCCCGCGCGGCAGGTTGCGAACAGGTCCAGCGCCTTCACGCCCAACCCGATGCGCGGGCCAAGCCGGGCACGCGTCGCGCCGGGGGGCGGGTTGGCCCGCACCGGCCGGGACGTGCCAGCCGGCAGTGCGCCGCGCCCGTCCAGCGGCTGTCCCAAGGGATCAACGACGCGTCCCAGCCAACCGTCTGAGACGGGAAGGCCGGCCCCCCGCACTCGTCCGGGACCGAACGGCAGGGTGGCGGCGCTGCGCGGCCCCAGCCCGTCCAGCGGACCGAACGCCAGCGCACGCGCCATGCCATCCCGGAAGCCGACGACTTCCGCCTCGACGCTCCGGACGCGTCCATAGCCCGATGGGTCTGCCAGGACGGACTGGCCATGGACGGCAATCCGGTCCCCGACGGCAAGCTCTCCCGTGATGCCCGAGACTTCGATCAACATGCCAGACACTGCCGCGACCTGGCCGGACATGCAGGGTGCGGCATGGCCGGGCAGCACGGTTGCTGCTGTACGCAGGCGGTCAAGCACCTGATCTCGTCGCAAATTAGATGTTCCTTCTATTTAGGGAGATATAAGCGGGTGGGCTGGGGGGAGTGTTTGGCGTTCATAACAATAATTATGAGCGCAACAGTAAAATAATTATGGACAGACTCGCCTTTAGGTTGCATACGTTCACTCGTCAGAACGACAAGGAACAACTTATGCGTGTGCTAGTAATTGAAGCCGATCCGATTGCTTCCCGCGGCCTGACCGGGCTGCTACGCGGCAACGGGGCGGTGGTGGAACATGCCATCACCGGTGCTGACGGCCTGGACCTCCTTCGTCATTACGAGTTCGACCTGGTGATGGTGGATATGGCGCTGCCGGACAGCGACGGGACGGAAGTGGTGCGCCGGATGCGCGCCGCCCGGATCGAGACCCCGGTCGTGGTGATGTCCGCGCAGGCCCGGGCCGACATCAAGGTGCGGGCCTTCGGCGCCGGCGCCGACGACTTCATCTGCAAGCCGTTCGACCCGGCCGAGCTGCATGCGCGCCTGCAGGCCATCCTGCGCCGCAGCAAGGGCTACAGCCAGCCGACCCTGGTCCTGGGCAGCCTGCAGCTCAACCTGGACAGCCGCGAGGTCACCGTGGCGGACTGCCCAGTCCACCTGACCGGCAAGGAGTATGCGATCCTCGAGCTGCTGGTGCTGCGCAAGGGCATGGTCCTCACCAAGGAGGCGTTCCTGAACCACCTGTATGGCGGCATGGATGAGCCGGAGATGAAGATCATTGACGTGTTCATCTGCAAGCTGCGCAAGAAGCTGGCCGAGGCCGGCGCGCCGAACCTGATCGGCACGGTCTGGGGCCGCGGCTACATCGTACGCGACCCGGCCCCTGCTGCTCAGCGGACGGTTACGGCGCGCGGTTCGTTGGTGGACGCCTAGCCTCGATGACAGGGGTGCCCGGCGCAATGATGCTGCCCGGGCACACCCCGTCACCGCAACAGGGAGGGCAGCCAGCCTTCAACCCACGTACAACGGCTCGGTCATGAAACAGCAACACCTGACCTGCTGACACACTCCTGCTTATGGCGTAACCGGTGGCGCGCCCCGCCGCACCCGCCAGAAAGCAGCGCTAATGTCCGATACCGCCTTTCCCGCCTTCGCCTCCGCGCGCCGGCTGCCCAATGCGTTCGACTTAGTGGCGGGCGTGTGCATCGCTGGCGCGCTGGTTTATGTCGCCACAATCGCCCGTGGCACCCTTCAGCCCCTGGATGCAGCCGGTGCGGATGCCATTACTCTCGATCCCTCGGCGCTGCCGGGCTATGCGGTCCGTACGACGCTGCGGATGTTTGCGGCGCTGGTGTGCTCGCTGCTGTTCACCTTCACCTACGCAACCTGGGCAGCGAAAAGCCGGCGCGCCGGGCTGATCCTGGTGCCGGTGCTGGATATCCTGCAATCCGTGCCGATCCTGGGCTTCCTGACCTTCACAGTCGTGTTTTTCATGAGCCTGTTCCCCGGGCGCGTGCTGGGGGCCGAGTTGGCGGCGATATTCGCCATCTTCACCAGCCAGGCCTGGAACATGGCGTTCAGCCTGTATCAGTCGCTGAAGTCCATCCCTGCAGACCTCGACGAGGCGTCCCGCAGCTACCGGCTGACTGGGTGGCAACGGTTCTGGCGGCTGGAGGTGCCCTTCGCCATGCCTGGCCTGGTGTGGAACACCATGATGTCCATGTCGGGCGGCTGGTTCTTCGTGGTCGCCAGCGAGGCAGTAACCGTCGGCGACTCGACTTGGAAGCTGCCGGGCATAGGCAGTTACGTGGCGCTGGCGTTGGAGCAGAAGGACATCGGCGCGGTGTTCTGGGCAATCCTGGCGATGCTGGTCGTGATCCTCGCCTACGACCAGCTGCTGTTCCGCCCGCTGGTGGCCTGGTCGGCCAAGTTTCGCTTTGAGCTGACCTCGGCGCAGGATGTGGAGGACCCCTGGGTGCTCAAGCTGCTCCGGCGTACCCGGCTGCTTCGAGCAGTATCAGGCGCTATCGGCTCCGTATTCGACGCGTTCGGCGGCCTGCGCCTGCAACTCCGTATGGGGCCGCGGCGCAGGGCAGTGCGGCCGGCGTCCGCCCTGGGCGATGCAGTGTTCATGGTGGTGCTGGCAGCAGTGGTCGCGTTTGCGGTCTGGGAAATATGGAGCTTCGCATCGGCGTCGCTGAATCTGTCCGACTTGTGGGAGGCGGTGGGCCTCGGCCTCATCACTCTGTTGCGCGTGGGGGTGCTGATGATCCTCGCGACGCTAATCTGGGTGCCGATCGGTGTGTGGCTCGGCCTGCGCCCGGCCTGGGCGCGGCGGGCGCAGCCGGTCGCGCAGTTCCTGGCGGCGTTCCCAGCCAATCTGTTCTTCCCGGTGTTCGTCGGCGCGACGGTCTATTTTAACGGCAACCCCGATATCTGGCTGACGCCGCTTATGATCCTGGGGACGCAGTGGTATATCCTGTTCAATGTCATCGCCGGTGCCAGCGCCTTCCCGGGCGATCTGCAGGAGGCGTCGAATAATCTCCAGGTCGGCGGCTGGCTGTGGTGGCGCCGGGTGATCTTGCCAGGCATCTTCCCTTACTATGTCACCGGCGCGATCACGGCGTCGGGCGGATCGTGGAATGCCGCCATCGTGTCGGAGGTTGCGGTCTGGGGCCAGGATAAGCTGCAGGCGCACGGCCTTGGCGCCTATATCGCGCAGGCGACAGCAGACGGCACGACGCCGAAGGTGGTCCTGGGCGTCGTCGTGATGTCCAGCTTTGTTTTGCTCTTCAACCGGTTGTTGTGGCGCCCGTTATATGCGTTCTCCAACCGACGCCTGACTCTGTAACCCGCCCGGACCGGAGGCCGCTCCCATGGACCAGACCGTTGCCGCCAACGCACTGCTGCAGGTGCACAGCGTCCGTCAAGCCTACCACAAGGACAGCACCGCCGACCTCGTGGTGCTTGATCAGGTGGACGTCTCCATACGCAGCGGCGAGATCGTCGGGCTGTTGGGCCGGTCCGGCTCCGGTAAATCGACTCTGCTGCGGATCATCGCCGGGCTGCTGGTGCCAACCTCCGGCGACGTGACCTGGCGCGGACGCCCGCTGCATGGCCCGGCGGACGGGGTGGCGATGGTGTTCCAAAGCTTCGCGCTGTTCCCGTGGCTGACGGTGCAGGAAAACGTGGAACTGGGGCTGGAAGCTCAGGGCGTCATCCGGCGTGAGCGGGAAGACCGGGCAGAGGCCGCCATAGATCTGATCGGCCTCGGCGGCTATGAGAGCGCCTATCCGAAGGAGTTGTCCGGCGGCATGCGTCAGCGCGTTGGCCTCGCCCGCGCGCTGGTGGTGCATCCCGACCTGCTGCTGATGGACGAGCCGTTCAGCGCGCTCGACGTCCTTACCGCCGAAACGCTGCGCACCGACCTGATTGACCTATGGAGCGATGGCAAGCTACCGGTGAAGTCCATCTTGATGGTGACGCACAACATCGAGGAGGCCGTGCTGATGTGCGACCGCATCCTGGTGTTCAGCAGCAACCCGGGCCGAGTCGCCAGCGAGCTGCGAGTGCCGTTCCCACATCCGCGCGACCGGCACGACGCGCAGTTCCGCCAGATGGTGGACGACATCTACGCCCTGATGACCCGGCGGGCACCCACGCAGCGCACTGCAGTCCCGGCGCCGGCCACGCTGGCGCTGC
This sequence comes from uncultured Acetobacteraceae bacterium, assembly GCA_964245505.1. Classification (GTDB taxonomy): domain Bacteria; phylum Pseudomonadota; class Alphaproteobacteria; order Acetobacterales; family Acetobacteraceae; genus DASWOJ01. The sequence goes on from CAXTOB010000148.1 coordinate 10,397, forward strand.
AGCTGAACCCCGTGAGCACCAACCTGCTCGCGGGCCTGGCCGAGACCCTCGCCGCCCCGCCTTACAAGGGCCGTGCCGACCTGCCCGCCTTGGCCGCTGCCTTGCAACTAGAGCTGGACGACCTCCTGCCGATGGGCGATGCATTGCAGTTGCTGGGTCTTGGTGTGCTGGAAGAGGGCGACCTGCGCCTGACCGATCAGGGCCGTCAGTTCGTCGAGGCAGAAACGGACGCGCGCAAGCAGATCTTCGGTCAGGCTCTGCGAGGCAACGTGCCGCTGGTGGCGCAGATACGCCACGTGCTGGACGAGCGTCCCAACCACCGTGCCGCCGCCGTCCGCTTCCGCGACGAGCTGGAAGATTTCATGTCTCCGGACTACGCCGACGAGACGCTGACGACCGCCATCGCCTGGGGGCGGTATGCCGAGCTCTACTCGTATGATGAGGAAGCGGACCAGTTTTTCCTTGATGAGGAAGAATGACGCAGCGCCGGTCATTCGTGTCGCCGCCGCACTGATCTAAATCTCCGGTTAAGGTTCACGGTCCATAATCCTTCTCATCGAGTTGGTGCTCGATAGGAAGGACTACACATGAGGAAAAAGTTCTCTATAGCAGCGGCGGCCCTCTGCGGGGCGGCGTTGTGTTCCCTTGCGCCGGCACAGGCGAGCCCGGTGAATGCGACGGCGCCGATTGCGCTGTTCAACGTGGCCCTGGTGGACGGCACGGACCTGTCGAACACCACTGGCCTGTCTTTCGACTTCGGCCTCACCACTGCTCAGGGAGCCGGCGACTTCAGCATGGTCCCGGTCGCCACGATGGTCGCGGTCAATGGACCGCTCTCTTTCTACTCGGCTCTCGGCGGCCTGGGCGACGCCGCGTTCTCCTTCACCGTCGGCGGCTACGGCGCCTTCGTTGAAACGGCTTCGCCCCAAATCCTCAACAGCAATATGACGGCCACCTCGACCAGCATTGAGGCCTACCTGCTCGGCACCTTCTCTCCAGCGGGCGACCTGGGCGGTTTCACCTCTGGGTCCGCAAGCTTCGACGTCAGCTTCACACGTAGCGCCGCTACGAACGATGCCAACAACATGCAGGTCGCATCGATCAGCGGCAGCGGCACTCTGGCGTCGCCGCCTGCGGCGCTGCCGGTGGGTGAGCCTGCGTCGCTGCTCCTGCTCGGGCCGGCGCTGATCGGGATGGTGGTCCGCAACCGCCGCGTGCCGCCGTTGGCGTAGCGGCTGGACCGGTTCGCGCCCTGACCGGACGCAAACCGGTCCCGCTTTTTGTCTGCGAGCAGAGGATACGGTTGGATCCGGTCGCGGCGCGTCCAGACCCAACAGCAAGCTGCTCTACTTCTCCACAAATGCCTTTTCAATGACGTAGGTGCCGGGGGCGTTGCTGCTGCCCTCGGTGAACCCGCGGCCGTCCAGCAGGGCCACCATGTCGGCCAGAAAGGCAGGGCTGCCGCACAGCATCATGCGGTCATCTGCCGGGCTGATCGGCGGCAGGCCAAGGTCGTTTGTCAGCTTGGCAGAGTCCAGCAGGGTGGTGATCCGGCCCTGATGGCGGAACGGCTCGCGCGTCGTCGTGGGATAGTATAGCAGCTTCCCACGCACGGTGTCGGCCAGCAGCTCATCGTCCTGCAGCCGGGCGATGACCTCCTCACCATAAGCCAGTTCTGCCACCTCGCGGCAGCCGTGCACCAGCACCACGCGCTCAAAGCGGTCATACACGTCGGGGTCCCTGGCAATGCTGGCGAACGGCGCCAGGCCGGTGCCGGTGCCCAGCAAGAAAAGGCTGCGGCCGGGCAACAGGCTGTCCTGCACCAGCGTGCCGACGGCCTTGCGTCCGACCAGGACCTCGTCACCTTCCTTGATCAGCTGCAGCCGGCTGGTCAGCGGGCCGTCCGGAACCTTGATCGAGAAAAACTCGAGCTGCTCGTCGTAATGGGGGCTGGCCATGCTGTAGGCGCGCAGCAGCGGCTTCCCGTCCACGGGCAGGCCGATCATGGTGAACTGGCCCGACAGGAAGCGGAACGCCGGATCGCGAGTGGTCGTGAAGCTGAACAGCGTCGGTGTCCAGTGGCGGACGCCGGTAACTGTTTCATGCAGCAGGTTGGACATAGGTGGACCTCGGCAGGGCCGGTGTGCGGCAGAATGTGTGCGGGAATAACGGGCTTAGAGCCTGATATCGGGTTTTTTGGCAACCTTGGCGGCATGCGGCGACGTAGTTCGGAACCGTGCAGGGCAGTCGGCAATCTATCCGGAACAAGGATCGGCAGCGGTGACCAGATGGCCCGGTGCGGCAAATCTGGTTGCGGACCGT
>CAXTOB010000149.1:0-12708 GCA_964245505.1 uncultured Acetobacteraceae bacterium
GTTTGGACATCCCTGCCGTGATCCCGCGCGAGATCGTCGGTCCCCAGGACCAGTATGAGCGCAGCGGCATACGGTCGCTGCGCGACATCCGTCCCTTCACGGCGCGGCTGTCCGAGGCGCTGCAAAGCTCCGCTTCCGGCTTTGTGCTGGCCGCGGTGGCAGCAGGAACCTACGTTACTCCTGCGGTCCTCAACCTCACCTTGCCGGCCTCGATCTTCTACGCCGCCTGGGTGCTGACCCGGCGGGTGCAGCTGCCGGTCCGCCTGCCGCGCAGCGCCGGCCTCCCCGACTACAGCAGCCCCGCTCCCGGCACCCGCAAGCCGAAGGCCGCGGACGGCACGTTCTTCATCGGCTGGGACCTGCAGGGCCGCGAACTCTGGATCACGGCCGAGGACGAGCGCCAGCACATCACCATCCCGGGCACCACCGGCGCCGGCAAGACCACGGCCATACTGAGCCTGCTGGTCAATGCGCTCGCCCGCGGCTCCGGCTTCATCCTCGTGGACGGCAAGGCGCAGCGCGAGGTGTTCGGCAAGGTGCTGGCGCTGGCCCGGCGCTTCGGCCGCGAGGACGACGTGCGCCTGCTCAACCTCATGGTGGCCAGCGGCCTGAAGGACAGCAACAGCTGGAACCCCTTCTCGACCGGCAACGCCGACGCCATCCGGGAGATCCTGTCCTCACAGCTGGGCGATCAGGCGCCGGGCGACAGCAACGGGGTGTTCCGCGAGCGTGCCGTGGCGCTGATCGGCAGCATCGCCCCGGTGCTGGTCTGGCTGCGCGACCACCGCGGCATCTCCCTCAACATCGAGGTCATCCGCTTCTCCATCGAGCTGCGCTGGATCTGGCGCCTGGCCATGGAGCGCGCCGTGCTGCTGCGCAACGCCGAGACAGGCGCCGTGACCGAGACGGACGTGAAGGGCAGCATCCCCGAGGACGTGGTGTGGCCGCTGCAGGCCTACCTCGGCGAGCTGCCGGGCTACGATCCGACGGTCCCCCTGGACAAGCAGAAGGGCGACGAGCCCAGCAAGCAGCATGGCTTCCTGCAGATGTACTTCACGCCGATCTTCACCCAGCTCGGCGTCTCCCTCGGCCACATCTTCAAGGTCGAGGCCAGCGACATCGACATGCGCGACATCGTGCTCAACCGCCGCATCCTGGTGGTGAACCTGCCGACGCTGGAGAACTCGCCGGTCACCCTGGCGGCCCTGGGCAAGCTGGTCGTCACCTCGCTGCGCGGCATGATGGCCCAGCTGCTCGGCGTCTCGATGGAGGGCGATTACTCGGAGGCCGACCGGCCCGGCATGGGGCCTTCGACCTACACCGTGGTCCTCGACGAGATGGCCTACTACGCCTCCGCCGGCCTGGACGCGATGCTGGCCATGGGGCGCAGCCTCAACATCGGCTTCATCCTGGGCTTCCAGGAGGTGTCCGGCATCTGGGCGCGGCTGGGCGAGAAGACCGCCTCCCTGCTCGGCAACGCCAACCTGACCATCGCCATGCGCCAGCAGGACGGAGGGCGCACCCGGGAGTGGCTGGAGAAGATCGCCGGGCAGACCAACGTGACCCAGGCTACCTCCTACCAGGGCGCCGCCGACGGGGCCTACCGCGAGGCCCGGAGCGCCGAGGTCCGCACGGTCTGCCGGGTGGACTGGCAGGACCTGACCAACCTGATCGAGGGCGAGGCGATCATCCTGTCCGGGGGGCGCCGCATCTATGCCCGGGTGTTCCATGCCGTCATCGACGACGCGGGGCCGAAGCGGCTGGGCCGCACCCTCATGCTGCCCGCACCGGACGCCGCCGCCTTGCGGGCGCGCCTCGACCGCACCTCGGTCATTGCCGCCCGCATCGAGGCGGGCAGCCTGGTGCCGATCAGCGGACAGCCGCCCTCCCCGGTGCTGGACGCCCTGGTGCAGGGCTTCGCCGACGCGGCCCAGGAGGGCCAGGGCGCCACCGGCTGCGTGCAGGCGGCCCTGGCCTGCATCGGCGCCCTACCGGCGTCAGACCTGCCCCGGCCGCCCCCGCCTGCGGACGGCACGCCCGTGCTGAGCGTGACGCCGATGCTCCACACGGCCAGCACGGCGGTGTTCGCCGGTCCTGACACGGGCGCACTGCCCAACGAGCCCGTGGATGTCCGGCTACGCCGCGGCCTCGAAGCGGTGGAGGCGCTGGCCGGAACCTCCGCGGGCGATACCCACGGCATCGCCGTGTCCATCCTGGGCATCCGGGACGAGGCGTTGGAGGCCGTGGTGCCCGTCGAGCCGCCGTCCATGACGGTGGCGGTGTTCCTGGGGCACCTCGACGCCCTCCAGGCGCAGCTGATGGCGCTCTGTCCGCCACCGGCGCTGCAGGAGGCGGCCTGATGCCCTGCCAGGCCAAGCTGCTGGCGCAACTGACTTGGAGGAGCGCCGGTCACGGAGATCGCAGTGCTGCCTCCGGCGTCGTCACGGTCAACGTCGTGGCCCCGCTCCAAGCCATGAAAAGCTTCTCAACCATGCGCCACGCCCCGGTACCGCTGCTTCTCCTGGGCCTTGCCGGCCTGGGCTTGTCCTGTCCCCCAGTAGCTCATGCACAGCAGGGCATGCGGGGGCAGGTTCCGATCGGCAATCCCGCCAGCAACATCGAACTTTCGGACACGCGCTCGGTCATCGCCCCTGCCCTGCCCGTCCCGCCGGTGCCATCCGGCAGCCCACCCCGGGAGTTCCTGCGGGCGGCACGGGAGGCGGTGCGGCGTGGGCGCTCGAGAGGGGCGCAAGAGGCCCTGGAGCGGGCAGAGACCCGGGTGCTTGACCGTGCAGTCATCGCCAGCATGGGGACAGCGCCGGACACTGACCGCATCGTGCTCGACATCGCAGTAGCTCGACGTGCACTGGCTGCCCATCAGCCCTCGGTCGCCCTGCATGCCATTGACGATGCGCTGCGGTCGTCCAATCAGGCCGTTTCGCCGGCCGGTGTTGCGGCGTATGCCGCGCCCGGTGCGGCGGAGACAGAGGTGTCCGTTCCCACCTTTCGACCCGCTGTCCCGACCACGACCTATGCCCTGCTGCCGGGACGGTGGGAGCTGCACGGCGCCACCTATCACTGGGTGCCGCCAGATACCGTGCCGCGCAGGGTGACGGCCCGCTCCCTGGTGCCGGGCCGGTATGAGTGGAGGAACGACGCCTGGGTCTGGTTACCCGTCCACAGCGGCGATTAGCTGGCAATTGGGCGTCACTGGTACGCTGAATGGGTGGCGTCTCGGATGTACGTTGCCGCAGCTCCGTGCCGGTGTGTGCTGGATGGTGCCCCACAAAGGTGTTTGCATATCGGTGCTCAGCTTGGCTTTGGCCATTTTCGGCCACGACCGCATTGGCATGACGCTTCACTCGTAGGCGACATGATCCATGATGCCGCTGTCGAGGGCGGCACGGTAGATGGCGGTGGCGAAGCGCGGGTCCTGGGCGACCTGCCCAGGGTCGCCGCGCCGCCATGCGAGCGTGTCGAGCGTGACCTCCTCGATCAGGTCACGAGTGACCGGCACGATGACGCCGCAGGTCATCGCGAAGTGGTCGGGTTCGCAAATGCGCCCGGCAAAGGCCATGCTCTCCGGCGCGCTCGCTTCCAGCTTCTCATCGACCAGCCACTCCTCCGCCTCGCGCAGCAGGTCGCGGATCACCAATCCAGCCGTCTCGTGCCGGCGCTCGACGCGCCAGATCGAGAAGCGGGCATGGCGCATGGCGTCGAGCATGCGCGCTTCGTCGGAGCCTGGCGGCAAGGACGTTGCCCGCGCGTAGCGGTCCAGCGCCCGCGAGCGGGCCTCCCTGTCGGCATGAAGGGCCAGGTCGAAGACGAGCGTCATCTCCTCCTCGCTTCCGGCTACCAGCATCCGCCCTTCCGTTAGCCCGAGGCGCTTGGCGGTCTCCAGGACCACGGGGCGGGACACGAAGCCGACGGCCGCGCTGTTGTGGCGCACGGCGATGGCGCGCAGGTGGCGGTAGCGGGCCAGGACATCGGCTCGGGTCATCGCGTTTCCTCCACCAAGTGACGCGCCATCCCGTCGCGGGTTGCTCGTGGCAAGGCAGGCCTGCCGCGGAAAGCCTTGGTGGCATGGTCATCAGGATTACGGTGATGCTGTGTGTTGGCGTCGAGTTTTATGGCCTTTCCTGCTGGTGTGATGACGTGTCGCAGGCGATGTATCTGCCGGCGATCACCTTTGAGTAGGCAGGTGCCGTGGCAGTGCTGGGAGACGCGAGCGTCCGGAGCTGGAATTGGCCTCCGGACTGCGGCGCGTCGTGCCTGCCGTCACCAGCGTCATGCCCAACAAAGTGAGCGCAGCAGGTATGCTGTAGAGGCTGGGCACATAGGTATAAGGTAGGCGACCACGGGACCAGGGAGAGGTGCGATGGGATGGAGGCGCCTGGATTCGACGCAGGTGGCGCGTCAGCTGCGGGCGGCGTTCGACGATCTGGAGGCTGGGACGGAGGAGCTAGCGGATCTGGCCCTGGCGCACTTGCGCTCGCAGCTGCTGGGCGGGCAGTTCGTGGCGGTGCAGGACGACAGCGGCCACACGTTCATCGGCACGCCGGAGGAGGCGACGGAGCACATGATGGGGGACGCCCGGGGATGATGCGGGCAGGACGCCGCTGTGGACAATGCGCTCAATAGACGCGGGGCAACCGGGAGGTAGAGGTGTCAGGACGCCTCGTGCCGGGGGTGCGGTGCGGTGCAGGCCATGACGCTGACCGGCGCCAGCCCGGCCAGAACCGCGGCCGCGCGCTCGATAGCTGGGATGCCCTCGCAGCCCGGCCGAACGTGAACGGTGACGCGCTGGATGTCGTCGGCGCCAGCATGCACAAGGTAATAGGCGGGCCAGCACCCCCGCGAGGCATGCAGGTCGTAGGCTTGGCCGCGCAGGTGCTGCCACGGCCCGTCCGGGCTACGGACCATGTTGGGAAAGCCCCACAGCTGCTGGGCAGCAAGGCCCAGCTGCGCGGCGCGCAGCAGGTCCTGGCGTGCGTGCCAGGCGTCCTCCGCCCGCTGCTGTTCGTCCAGCAGGTCGAGACACGGCGCAGCCGAGGCGTCCGGCGCGGCGACGGCCTCTGCCGCGTCGGCGAATAGGCTGAGTTGGCAAGGCCCGTGCTGGAACGCAGGGCCGGCACCGGGCCGGATGCGAGCCATGGCGACGTGCTTCAGCAGCGGAACGGGACGGGACATTCTTCGTCGAGGCTCCTACGAGGGGAAGCCGGCGCGCAAGCGCCGCCTCTCCCGCATCGCGCGTGCGGACGCGAACGGGGAGGCCGTTGGCCGCGTCGAACTCCTGATCGAGCAGCCTGTATCGGATGCGGTGCGTGACCACCTTCTCAGCTTCAACCATCCAACGTGCCACATAGAACAGGTCACTTATTGGAAAGTCCGTGGCCAAGAGGATGCCACTCACAGCCTTTCGCCCGTTTTGCCGGCAAGCGACGGCATATCGCTTGTTGGGATAGGGGCGTCGCGTTGCAAGTTTTACCCCGCCTCGCAAACGCAATCCAAGAGGTTCGACCCTAATATCTACAATGCTTACATCCTCGAAAGTGCCGAAGAATCTCGGGACAATGTGCAAGAGCATGCCTTTGGTTGTGGTCTGGTCGCGATCATTCAACGGCTTGCGCGCCTTTGTGCGTAACTCGTGCCTTTCGGACCACCTCATAGCTGTGTCGCTGGCCTTGCGGGCACTGTACGGTTGCCCCTGGCCGGCGCAGGGCTGATCTGGGCCAAGTCGATCTGTACGAGGCCGTTCGAGTTGGCGAGATAGGCAAGCAGTCGTTGCGGCGTGTCGAATTGGGCCAGCGGCCCGTAGTGCCCCCATCTTTGGGAGGCCACCTGGTCCTCAAAGAATGGCAGGGCCGTTTTGAAGGCGCGCCGTCCGACGTTGACGTCAGTCCAATAGCCCACGTAGTCCAGCACCAGGCAGTCCCGCAGGGCGAAGGTCTGGACCACGAAGCGCGTCGCCGAGGCGTAGCATCGGTCGATGTCGGCCACCACCTCCGACATCCCGCCCCGGCGGCGGTCCTGGTCGAAGCGGCTGGCTATGGTGAGCATGCGAGTCGTCACGTCGGCATGGTCGTCGATGATGGCGGGGCCGCCACCGGGGGCAGCACACCCGATCAAGCTGAGTGCGGCCAGCAGGGCTGCCGGGATAAGACGTTGGATCATGGGAACCTCTTCTGTATGGCTTGCGGCTAAGGGCGAAACATCACATGCCTGGCCCGGGTGATGGCGATGGGAACCGGGGCCGGGCCGCAGCGGCGGCCTCGATCCTCTGCTTGGCTGCTGTTGCCTCGGCGCGCAGCGCCCGCAGGTGGTCCGCCGCTTCCCGTGCCTGGACAGTCTCGCGCAGCAGGGTGCCGTTCTCCTGGAGGGCGTGGTCCAGCCCGGCCAAGTGCCGTCCCAGGCCTTCGTTCACGGCTTGCGCCTGATAGTGCTTCACCACCTTGGCACCGGCGCCGGCGTTGCGGAGCTGTGCCGCCTCGATACCATGGTGACTGTCGATGAAGGCGTCCACCGCCCGCTCGCGGTCCCAGCGCGCTTCGCCAAGCAGGTCCATGCCAAGCGCCTTGTAGGACTTCTGCGACATATCCTCGGCCACCCGCTTCCACAGCGTCGCCTCGGTGATCGGCGTGATGTCGCCCAGCGCCTGCCGCCGGCGCTCCGCTTCCAGCACGGCGCCCTCGGCGACCACCGTCCAGGTCGTGCCGCGGCTGCGGCTCTCCGCGACGTAGCCGGTGAACCCGGTCACGCCTGACGTGCCCCGGGGCAAAGCGTTGATGTGCTCGTCCGACGTGATGCCCTGGGCCGAGTCGATCGTGAGGGCGTGGCCGAAGCCCAGCATGAGCCGGCCGGTCTCCGCATCCGCCACCCGGCGCCACTCGACGTCCGCGACCCTGCCGTCCTTGACGCGCACGCGCAGGCCGTCGTGGCTTTGTCCGAGCACCTCCACCACGTCGCCGTTGCTGCCGATCTCCTGCTTCTTGCCATCGACCGCGCCCCATGTGCGCCGGAACAGCCGCACCCTGTCCCCTGCTGCGAGGGCCAGGTCGTAGGTCTGGCCGCGCTGGTCGATCGCCTTGTACACCACCTCGGCCGCAGCGATCTCGCCCCGCATCTGCAAGCGCTGCCGCACCGCCAGGCTGATCTCGGCCGCGTCGTCGTTCGTGGGCGTGCTGATCGAGATGCCGCGCTTGGAGCCGCTAGCCCGCAGCACGTCGCGCCGCTCGATATACAGGTCGGCGATCCGGCCCACGACCTGCTCGCGGTCGCCACCGACCATCATGGCGTGGCCGTCCTCGCGCTTCATGGCCAGGGCCGCCTCAGCCTCCCCCTTTCGGAACAGTCCAGCGATCTCTCGGCCGCGCTGGCTGGCCTGGCGCATGGTGGTCAGCAGCACCGGCATCGCTTCCGGCGGCAGCGCGCGGCGTAGGATCTCGATGGTGTCGCCCGCCTCGATGGCCTGGGCCTGCTCCCGGTCGCCCAGCATCTTGATCGTCATGCCGGTGCGGGCCTGCAGCTCCAGCAGCTTGAGCATCGGCCGCGGGCCGATCTGGCTGGCCTCATCCAACACCAGGACGGTGTTCCGATCGGGCTTGATCTCGCCTGCCTCGATCATCCTGAGCAGCGGCGACAGGGCGTAGGTTCGCTTGATGTCGGCGTCCTGCAAGGCGTCTGCCTGCCGCCAGGCCATCGCAGCGCCGATCACCTCCCGGCCGGCCCTGCTGAACCGCGTATCCGCCTGCCACGCCGCCACCAGGGGCTGCAGCAGGGTCGTCTTGCCGGCACCGGCAACGCCGGTCAGCAGCGTCAGCGCGCCGCCGGCGCCTATGGCGTGAATGGCCGCCCTCTGCTCCTCCGTGAAGCCGATCCCAGCCGCCTCTATCGCATGGCGGATAGCATGCGCGGGGAGTGCCCCGGACTTGTCGCTGCCCATGCCTTGGGCCAGGGCCGCCAGCTTCTCCTCAATGCGGACCTGGGCGGTGTTGGTGACCCTGACCTGGTCGTCGAACATGCCTACGATCAGTGCGACGTTTTCGCCCTTGAGCTGGATGCCGCGCTGCTCGATCAGATCGACGACGCTCTGGATATCGTCCTGTCCACCAGCTATGCCACTGCCGATCAGTCCCCGTGCGGCATACATGCCGAGCTTCTCATGGCTGATCACCGCACCGGTGTGGAACTCGACGGCCAGCTCCTTGGCGGCAAAGGCGTAGGCCATGTCGAACCTCTCCGCATCGGTCCGCTGCGGGTGCGCCACCTCGTCCATCACCGTCTTGTGGTCCCAGCCCAGCGCCCCGGCCTGCTCCCGCCAGATGCGGCGCTCATCGCTCTTCATCTTGCCCAGGCGACCCTCGGCGCTGGCCTCCTCGACGATCTCCAGCTTGCGCTCGGCCGACAGGTCGTTCCAGACCAGGCCCTGCGTTTCGGCGAAGCGCCGGGCGCTGCGCAGGATCTGCGTGTCGCGCTTGCTGAAGCCCTTGTTTACCGCCTCTGGGATTGCGGTCAGCACGACGGCCTGCTTTCCAGCATCGTAGGCGAGGGCGGCGCCCAGCCGTCGCAGCTCGTCGGCCAGAACCGCCTGGAAGTAGGCGCCAAACTCCTTCACCCGAGCATCGGTCAGGGCGCGGGTGTCGAGGGAGCCGATGCGCCCGTCATCGGTGACGACGACGTTCATCAGGAAGTTGTGGATGTGGGCATGCGGGTCGCCAGCGACCGGGCTGTCCATCAGGTAGGTCTGGCCGCCTGCCCCGTCTTGGACCTGCAGCGTGGGCCGGGCGGCATGGTGGCGGAAGCTGATCCACCCGACCGCCCCTGGATCGGCGCCGTCCTCGCCGCCGGCTCCCTTGCGCGCCCATCCGAGCACCTGGGCAACGTGCCGCATCGCCCGGTCGTTGGCCCGGTCCATGGCGTTCCAGATCGCGGCACTCTCGGCCGGCGTCTCGGCGAACTCGGCCGCCAGCGTGACCGACTTGTGCGGCGAGAACACCAGGTCGAAGCCGCTGAGCTTGCGCGGGTGCTTCGACCAGGCTTGCCCCGTGTCGGCGCGGCGTCCCTCGAACAGCAGCGTCATCTCGGCATCCCGGGGCATCCGGGTCGCGTCGATGCCGACAACCTGGGCAAGGGCCGCCGGCATGTCGGGGCGCCAGGTCGCCCGGCTGTCGCGGCCGGTGTAGTAGGCGGTCAGGCGTCCGCCTTCGTCGAGCTGGCGCCCAGCCGCGTCCACCCCTTGCGGGTGGATCGGCTCGGGCGTGTTCTCGGTGAAGTAACGCAGCAGCAGCTTGCCCTTGGACGCCGCGGCGATCTTGCGGAAGTTCATCATGAGCGGGCGTGCCTGGCTGCGCCGAGCTGCTCCAGGACGGGGTCCGCCACGGCCTGCGGCAGCGCGTCGGCCGACCTGATCTGCTCCTCCTGGATGGTCTTGAGGATGCCGATCTGCTCGCGGCCCTGCATGATGATCGTGGTGAGCAGCTCCTCCAGCGATGGGCCTTCCCGGCCGCCCTCCTTCGGGGTGAGCAAGGCCACGAGGGCACGCAGCAGCTCCAGGGTTTGGCGGCCTTGCTCCTCAATGGCCACCAGCAAGGCCCGGTCCTCCGCAGCGTCATTGTCAGAGTTGGACTGGCTTGGTTTGTGTTTCACGTCAGCGGCCATGGTTGCTCCTGCGCTTTGCCGCAGGATTGCGCGCTCGCTTGCGAACGGGGCTGGCCAACGAGGATCGCCCCCACGAGGCGCAGGAATGTGACCGCACCTCTAGCGCGATGGTCTGGCGGTTCACGGCGCTCTACTCCGGCGGCCGATCCTTGACCTCGGCGTAGCAGCACAAGTAGCGCTTCCCGAGCCGTCCTCCTTCCTGGATGGCCAGCTCCAGTTGGCTGGCAGCGAAGCCATCGGCCGGGTCGTAGCCGGCTGAGCGCAACTCCTAGAGCTTCTGCCAGTAGGCGTAGATCAGCCCCAGGTTGTGCGACAGCACCTCCACGTCCGAGGTCCCAATCTCGTCCAGGAGGGCCATGAAGTCGGTTTCGTGGATGTGCGGCCCGTCCGGGCGCATGGTGACGACGAACCGCCCGAAGGCCGGCAGTTTGATGTGACCTCGCCCTGCATCGTCGGAGACACCCGTCTGAGGGTCGCCTCCCGTGTCGTAGCACCCGGTAGTCCGGATGGACGGAAGCACTTCGCTCGTGACCCAACGCCGGAAGGCTTTGGCCTCGGCTTCCTGGACGTGAAGATCAAGTTGTACAGGCCGCTCTCGTTAACGACGTTCATCTGCTGGTCGCCGCCAAGGGTGCGAACATTAGTCGCACCCCTCTCGTCGTCGTCGAGGCGTGACACAGCGTTGCTCGGATCGGTGTGTTCCAAGACCGCGCAGACGTCGGCAGCGACGAACCACGTTTCTCCATGCTTCAGGATGGTCCGGACAGCCTGGCCCTGGAACGTGAACTGGGCGTTCGCCGTGACCCCGCCGTGCTCCTGGTCGGGGATGTCCACACCGTTCTCGTGCGATTGCAGGATGTTATCTGCCCCGCTCCCGGATGCCCCCGGTCCAGCCTTGCCCGTGCCTGCTTCCCGTTTGCCCGGTTGCTGGCTGGTGCTCATGGTCTGCTCCGCTCGAATCTGCTCGCTCATGTCCGCCTCCTTGAATAGGGCCTGACCCAACAATGATGCTGCTGCGGAAATAGGGCCTGAGCGTCACCCCGAGTAGTAGTCAAATGCCTGATTTCCTTGCCATGATGGTGCGCGTCCTGCGCGCGGTGGATCTGGTGGCCAATTCGGCGGTCCGTTGTCAGGCGGCTTGGAGTGCGGCGAAACGTGAGACGCGTGTCTTGGCGACAGGAGTTCCGGCGAACCACTCCGCGACCCGGACCAAGTTGATGGCCGCCGCCGTGATGACATGCTGGAGGTGCGTCTTGGCGAGGCCGAGGTAGCGGCATCGGCGCAACCCGCAGCGACCAATGGCCTGTGCGTGCGTGCCCTCGATCCCGGCACGGGCGGCGTAGTTCGCCCGGAACTCCGCAGTCCTCTGCTGCTTGCGGGCGCTTTGCAGCGCCTCGAAGTGCTCGCGCGCCTGCAGCCCGATGATACGCGGCTCGCGCTTACCGCGGGTGCAGCGCGGACGCAGCGGGCATGGAAAGCAGTCCCGGGTCGCGAAGCGCGCCTCGAAGAGCATGCCGTTCCCTGTGTAGGTGCTCGGCAGCCAGGAGATGCTTTCCTTGCCCGCCGGGCAGGTCACCACCTCGCAGTCCCAGTTCACCGCGAAGGCCGACTTGGTCAGCCCATCGTCCAGGCGCGCCTGCCAGCTCGGGTCATCGGCGACTGGGCCGACGATGGTCACGCCGTGGCTTTGCTCGCTGTCCACCAGCACGCGCGAGTCTGTGTAGCCCTTATCCACCAGGTGCTCGCCAGGCAGCAGACCGCGCGTCTCCAGCGATTGATGCACGACCGCGAGCATGTTGGCGAGCGTCATGACCGCGACGCCCTCCGCCAGTGGTTAAGTCGGCTCGGCCGCCTTGGCAAGCATCTAACGCTGAGCGTGGAGGACATGTGGGTGAAGGGCCTACCGCACGACACCACGATCATCATTCGCTGGTCCGCGACCGATACCCTGTCTGACGGTTCGCCGTACCGAAACCGCGGCGTCCACATCGTAAAGATGAAGTGGGGCCGGGTCGTCGATATCGACGCGCACGAGGACTCGCAGGCGGTGGCCGAGGGCCTCGAAAAACAAGCTGCCCTGGGCGTCACGGAAGCGAAAGCGCCGCAGATCGTCAGCTGATCGCTCGTGATTTGCCGACACGCCAGCGTTAGGACCCTGATAACCACCTGGGTCGAGAGCCGCGGCTCGGAACCGGAAACGGGTGTATGGAATCTAAACCTTGGGAAGGCCCATTGCCGCCGACTGTTCGGCGGAGATGGCCGAATTGCACCAAGGTGAATGCTGTAGCGCAATCGGAGTCGGTTCCTTGTTCACAGGAGGCATGATCCTGCCGAACTTCAGGTCGCTCAGCCGCCAGGTTTGTCACCGTGACATACGCGATGAAGAATGAGTCGGGTCAGCCAGTTTACCTTGTCGTATATGATCGGAATATCGCTAATGCAGCAGTTTCGCGCCTGCATCGCCGCCGAGCGCCGCCTTGATCCGCAACTCCGACTTAGCAGATTGTCGCATCCACCGTGCATGAGCCTTGGTAAGTCGGGGAGGCCGTGACAAAGGCGCAACATTTGCAAATTTTCTTGTCGCATCAAAACCGGCGTATCTGAAGTCAACGCACATAGAACGCCGAAGCAAGGAAAGGTCGGTCAGTTCCAGCGGCAACATCGCTCACAGCCCAACTGCAAAACGCCGCAGCGGCTTCCCCGGCCACTGATCCGTCAGCGTGACGGTCCATGGATATGCGAGAAAGCTAGGAAACCAGCGTATGTCATTAAATCACAACGTCCCGGGTTAAAAAGGCAACGGCGCTTATAACTCTTATCTACGTACCATGACCCCTTTACGACGGTGCGATCTGGCAGAACGGATGGTGTCAGCACCAGATTTGGAGGCGTGCCATTCTACTCTCTTCCGTGTGGTCGTTCGCCACACAGGCCCGTCTGCGCACGCGGCTGTTGCTGCTCGTGCTCCTGGCCATGCTTCCCCTTGTTGGCATACTGCTAACTGGGGTGCTGATCGACCGGGAGAACACGCTTGCGGCGGCACGTCGCCGT
>CAXTOB010000150.1:0-12681 GCA_964245505.1 uncultured Acetobacteraceae bacterium
CGACCGCATCGGCCTTGCCGCTGACTCCGAGCGCCAGGGAGCGCAGCGCGATGCCGCGCTCCACCCGCAGGCCCGGGCGGCTGTCGGCGCCGCCAGCGTCCACGCGCTCGTGTAGGATGCGGCCCTCGGCGGTGGCGCCGTCCTCGGCCCAAATCTGCTCGATATGGATCAGCGCACACTGACGGGGGCAGAACAAGTGATGCTGTAAGGCGGAAAGAGGGATCAGGCTGTCCTCGGCTGCGGGGTCGGGCGGGCCGCCGGAGGCGGGGCCAGGCTCAGACTCAGGTGAGATCAAGCATCTCAATCCCTTCCGGCAAACCGTCATGGTCCAGCTTGATAACGTAGTCGTCGAAGCTGCGCGCCGGGGGGGTGTTGTCGAGCTGCTCGGAACCGGGCTTCACCTCGGAGCCGTGATGGTTGCGCCAGGCCGTGACCCTGCTGAACAGGTCCTGCGCCCGGCCGTTGCCGAGCGCGGACGCATGGCGGAACACCACCAGCCGCCGGGTCGTCATCTCGCCGCGGGCGGCGGAGCGGTCGTGCTCGAACATATCGCGCAGCGCCTCGAATAGTAGGTCGAGGTCGGCCTGGGTGAAGCCGGTGCCCTTGCGCGCGTCGTGTGCCAGCGGGGCGGAGACGAAGCCGTGGGCGCGATACAGGCCATAGGGGATGATGTGCTTGCGGCCCATGGTGCGCTTGTCGCCGCGCTTCTCCGGCTCGTCGTCGCCTTCGGTGCGGTCCTTCTTCTCGGCCTCGCTGGTGGCGGCCATGCGGGTGATGCTGACCTCCAGCGGCAGGACAGGCTCGACCGATTGGGCGAAGCCGATCTGCACGGGGCCGCGCACCTGCCCGGCGTTGATACCGGTGCTCAGCACGCCGCCGAAGGTGCGTATGTCGTAGAAGTTGTCGCACATGAAGCCGCGCAGCTTGATTGCCTCGTCGTCGGTCTTCGGCGTCAGCTTCTTTGTCTTGGGGTTGGCGGCCTCTGCGTCGCCGGGGCGTAGGGCGACGTAGGCCTCGCGGTGCTTCTCGTTCAGCACCGCGCCCTCGGTGACGTAGATGCGGAAGCGTTGCGCGTCGGCCTTGGCGATCTCGACGTAGTTGCGAATTTTGCGCTTCAGGCACACGTCGCTGACCAGGCCATGCCCGGTTTCCGGGTCCATGCGCGGCATGTTGCCGGCATCCGGATCCCCATTGGGGTTGCCGTTCTTCACGTCGAAGAACAACACGAACTCGTGGCGGCGTTGCAGGGCGTCAGGATGGGCCATCAGTCGGCATCCTTTGTCTTCAGTTCATCGTTCTTGTTGCCGTCCTTGGTGTCCTTGATGTCCTTGGCTTCGGCTGCCTTGGTACGGCTGTGCGCTCGTTCGTGGTAGTAGCCGATAGCGAACCGGCCCTGGTCCTCAAGCCGCAAGGATGTCGGCAGGAGGCGGCCATCAAAGTTATCCACGATCTCCTCCAGCCGTGGACCGATCCACCCTCCTTTGCCAAGCTTCCGCGCTGTAGAGATGTGCGTCTGCGCTCCGCGCAGCAGTGAGCTGAACACCCGCGCGGGCGTGGCGGACGCGGCGCCGTAGTAGCGGTCGGCGATGCTGGCGTTGACACGGCCCAGCGCGGCGTATTGCGCCGCTTCCAAGACGGCGAATAGACGGCCAAGCTGATAAGCCGTGCTGAGATTAGTGGGATCGAGCGACACGGGTGGGGACTCCTTCGAGGTCAGGCGGTGCAGGCACGCCTTGATGGCGGCGGCGTGCCAGCCGCTGGCCGGGTCGTCCCCGGCGCGCAGGCGGATGACGGCGGCGGCCAGCCAGGTGCGGGGGTAGGGGGCGCCGGTCAGCACGGCACGCATCACCTCGCCGGCCAACAGTGGCGGGATGTTCTCGAACTTCTCCTGCACCGCCGTGGTTCGGACCAGCAGGCGCGCGACCGATGGCAGCTTGTCCCGCCATGGTGGCGGTTCGATCTGCAGCGCCTGGTAGTGCCTGGCCAGGCGTTGCGCGAAGGCATCGAAGCTGTCGTCCAGCCAGTAGCGGACAGACAGCCGGGCAGCGTTGGGCGATAAGCCTAGCACATGGAAGCGGGTGCCGGCGGCAAGGCCAAGCTGCGCGTCTTGGACAGGGCGACCGGCGGCCAGTGCTTCCAGTTGGGTGCGGACCCGGGCGGCCTCTGTGGCGTCGTCTGGCGGCTCCATCATGCTGGCGAAGAAGTCCTCGGCGTCGCGCGCCTGCCGCTCGTTGGTGCCAGGGGAGGTGTCGGCCCAGAACACTAGGCTGGTGTCGCCCACCGGCCGGGGAAGGCGGTTGCGGCTGCCGCGGTCCAGCATTCGGTTCAGCGCGGCGCCATAGCGGAACGCCGCGGCCTCGCTGGTCGGCGCGTTGTCGCCCTGCGCCTTGCCATGGGAGGTGAAAGCGTCGAGGTTGAAGGACACCAGCGCGGCCCCGGACGACTGCGCGCCGAACACGCCCTTAATGGTCGGGTGCAGGCGTGCGGGCGCGGCGGTGGCGCCTGTCACTAAACAGTTTTGCCCGGCGGCGGCGCTGCCAAGCCGGGCCGCCAGCAGGCGTTGCGAGGCCTCCCGGTCATGCAGGTCGCGGGTTTCGCCTCGCAGGGCAAAGACGATGTTGGCGTCCAGCATGTCCGCCTGGAACGGCGCTGCGTCGAATAGGCCGGGATTCCAGCTTTCCAGGAACAGCCGCCAGGCCGTAAGCCCCTCATCGTTGCTGCCTGCAGCAAAAGCTAGGTTCGCCGACTTGAAAGCCGCATGTTCTTGCGCCGTTCGGCCCCCAACCCCCGCGGTCCGGCCGAGAGCATAGGCTGTCTTGTCCCACAGCAGGTTCGGCACGATGGCGACCGTGCGCTTGACGCCCGCGGGCACTTGCAGCAGTTGCGGCGACAGCTTCTTCCCAGTGCCGGTCCGCAGGTCAACCACGCTGACAGGCACCCCGGCCGCGGACAGCACCACCCGGAAGCCGATCTTCTCCCGCGAGTAACCGGACGGCTCCGCCTCTCCCCGCGCCGCCATGCGGCCATAATAGCCGTCAAGCGATTGCAGCACCGTCACGACGCGGTGCCGTCCTGCAAGCAGCCCTGAACGTCGAGCACGCCGCCGGACAGACGGGCGCGGAAGAAGCGGGAGGTCCGGCCGGCCTCGAAATCTATGTCGTGCAACATCCACCCCAGGTCCCGGTCCCACTGGTCCGGCGGCAGCAGGGTGGCGGGCACCGGGGCGCCGGGCGGCAGGAGGTTAAATTCAGCAGGGAACTCGCGAGTACCCAGGCAGGGTCTGTGGAAGCACTGGCCCGCCGCGGCCCGGCGGTTGAACATGGACAGATGCTTGGCCTCGCTGTCCTCCGCTCCGGCCTTGGCCGTCATCTCGAAGTGCGCCTCGATCAGGTACTCCACGTCCCGCAGCAGCATGGCGGCACGCTGCTGCCGCTCCTGGTCCACTGCCAGCCCCAGCCCGGCCACCGACCCGGTGCGCATCCCGCGCTCGGCTAAACCGGCACTCATCTTGGCGCCGACCTCGTTGCGCCGGAACGACTGGAAGCGGATGGGCCGCAGCACGTGGATGCGGTCCACCACCCAGCGGATTGACGGCTTCCAGTGGATCGCCTCCAGGATGCCGCGGGCGGCGGAGGGGGTCAGCATGTCGTAGCTGACCCGCTCCACCTTCATTTCGGGGCGTGTGAAGCAGGCACGCTCGCCGCGCACGAGCAGACGGATGCCGTATGGCATCAGCGGTGCCCAGATGCGCCAAGGTGCCTCGCCCGAAGGCGAGGCATAGTCCGGTTTACTTTAAGAACTCGACATATTTCGATCCTCGTCCAAACCAAAAGGCGGACGACTGCCGGAGACCTGACGTTGCTCTCCACATGGGAGCATACAAGTCCAACACCCGCTTCCCTAACCCGAACCTGCATCGCATGCTCCAATTCGGTGTGAGGCTGCAATGGTGCGAGCGGGTCGTCAAGCCTCTTCAGTGATGCTCTTTATGAACTGACATGAACAACCGTTTGCTCCGAATCGGCATCATGCTGTCAAGCTCTCTGGGCCAGAAGGGCGTTGCGGCCTAGGAGGCCAGTCCCCTACTATGAGGAGGCGCGGTTTGGAGGCGCATTGCCATGAGTTCGAGTCGTCTGAAAGGAATCCAGGACCATCAGAAGCCTCTCTCCGGGAAAGCTCCTGCCTTGGATCTTACGGTGAACAAGAAATCTGCCGCCTTCAAGGTCGTGCTGGACGCTTACGCGACCGGCACGCGGTTCGATCTGACAGACATGACGGACCTGGAACTGGCGGAGTACGTCGCCGGGCAGGCCTGAAGGCACCCCGGCTGTCCGGCCCGAAGCGTGTTGTCGGGCTGCAAGACAAGGACGGAAAGCTACCGACCAAGCCGGGCATCAACCGCCTCCTGTTCTTGCCCAACCTGCTTGAGGTGATCCGCTGCATCAAGGCGGGCCAGCCGCTCGACGAACAGTACTATCGTCAGTCGCCTGGCAGGGATCACCTGCTGGAAGAGTATGGCTGGCTGCACCTGCATATCGGCCACGGCGTGGACGATGACGTGCTTCTGATCGTCGAACAGACCGAAACGACAATCATCCTGATCGCCTTGACGGACCACGCAATCTTTAATGAACGACCCCGCGGCAAGTCCCTGACCGGACTGCGCTCAAAAATAGAAGCGGCAAAGCTGACCGCCCAAGCTCTGCCAAACGATGACCCGGGCAAACCCTCAAACCGGCGTAAGTAGCGACTGCCCGATTTTAGAAGAAGTTGCTCTCTGCCGATCTATGCGCCGGGTCGTCCAACCGCACGCCCGTCTTAGCGTCGTAAAGCGAGTCGTCGCTGAACATGAGCAGCGCGTCGCCCAGCGCCGGATGCACCGCCCGTAGCGCCCTAACCCCTAGCCAGTACGCCCGCGCCTTGGGCGGCACTGGAACCGTGTACTGCTGCAACCGCCGCAAATCGTCCGCAAGCGGGCGCGGCATGGCCGCAATCCGGCGCAGCAGGTCCGCCGCCGTTGTGTCGGCCCCGTCCTCCCCCTGCCACGGCACGATCACCGCGTCCATCGCATCATCGATCATGCGGAAAGCGCGTGCGATCTTCTCGAACGGGAAATCGAAGTTTGGCGACGCCTCTGCGATTTTTATCAGGATCGGAAAGGGCACCCTGTCCAGTGTGGCCTGGTCGAATGCTGCCGCGCCGCGGGTCCAGTAAAGTTGGCGGAAGTAGTCTTGCATCGCTTCCAGTGCGAGCGGGTCGTCGAACCGGTCCAGCACGCCGGCGGCGATCTCGGCCCGCAATTTCACCTCCCGCGGCGGCGTGTGCTCCGCCGGCTCGAACACCACGGTCCGGCCCATGCCTTGCAGCTTGCCTTCACGATTACAGCGACCCGCCGCTTGGGCCATTGAGTCCAGACCAGCCATCGCCCGCCAGACTTCTGGGAAAGAAATGTCCACCCCTGCCTCAATCAGGGATGTCGAAACCAGCCGCACCGGTAGTCCGTCCACCAATCTCTGGCGCACCCGCGCCAGCACGGCCCGGCGGTGCGCCGGACACATCAGCGTCGTCAGGTGCGCCGCCCCGTCCATGTCCCGGATGCATCCGAATAGCTTGGCGGCGTGCGCCCGCTTGTTGACGATGCATAGCATTTGTCCGCAAGCTTCAAAACGATCCGCCAGGGTGGCATCGTCCACCGGGCCGGGCATCCGCTCCACCTGCACGCGGCGCAGCCGGGAATATAGGTCGGGCGGATCGGGCGCCAGCTCGCGCGCCGCCGGGATGTTAAGCCCGCCCTTGAAGCCGTCCTGCGCTCGCACCGCCGGCTGCGTCGCCGTGCATAGCACGGCGCTGGCGCGGTAGTTCAGGCACAGCTCGTCCAGCGCCGCCAGGCACGGTTGTAGCAAGTGCAGCGGCATCGTCTGCGCCTCGTCCAGCACGATCACCGACCCCGCCAAGTTGTGCAGCTTGCGGCAGCGTGACGTGCGGGCGGCATGGAGGCTCTCGAAGAACTGCACCGCCGTCGTCACCACCACCGGTGCGTCCCAATTCTCCGCCGCCCGGCGCAGCGCCGCCAGGCCGTCCCGCCCGTCTCCGTCGTCGGTCAGCCGGCGCCCCGCGGCTTCCCAATCGAAGCTAGCGTGGTGCTCCAGCACATCCCGGTCAGACCCCAGCGCGTCGCGGAACACCGCTGCTGTTTGCTCGATGATGGATGTGTATGGAATGACATAGACCACCCGGCGCATCCCGTGCCGCATCGCGTGTTCCAGCGCAAAGCTCAGCGAGGTCAGCGTCTTGCCGCCTCCCGTTGGTACCGTCAGCGTGAAGAGCCCCGGCGGCAGTGCGGCCTTGCTGACCGCATGGTCCAGCACCTCTGCCCGCAACCGGTTCAGCGGCGTCGAGTCCGCCTGGCGCCCGGCCTGGTCGGCGCGCAAACGATCCAGCAAATCTGCCACTGGCATGTGCCCGCCACGCGGGATGGCCGTATTATCAGCCGTTGCATAAAAGCGCTCGGTTTCCAGGAAGTCCGCGTCCACCAGGCAGGAGAACAGCATCCGCGCCAAAAAGGCTTGGCTGTAGCCCTTGTGCGCCTCCAGCTTGCGCCAACCCTTGGCTGCAAGGTCGCCCAGCGCGGGAAGCGCGGCGGTGTGCTGCTCCCAGCCATTATGGGGTGGCAGCGCCGTCCGTGTCGGGTCCAGGCGCCGGTCCAGGTCGTCGCCATCGGGCAGCCCGGCGTGGTGCCCGGCAATCCCGAATGCCAGCAACCGGCCGAACAGCTCGTAACGCTCCACCGCTGCGCGGGCGCCGGCAGTTGAATGGTCGCCGCCCCGAATGTGCTCCGTGCCTGCCGCGGCGGGTGTCGCCCGAATGTAAGCCTGGAACTGCGCCGAGGTTTTGCCGATGTCATGCAGCAGCCCGGCGACTTCCCCTGCCGCACGCCAGCCAAAGGCGGACGCGAACCCTGCCGCGCGGGCGCCAACTGCGTGCAAGTGTTCACCCAGCCGTTCCCAACTGTCTTGCGGCCGTCCTGCCAGGGAGTGCGCGTAATCTGTCACTCAGAGGTTCCCTGCCCTGGTGTACCGGTCTTCGGGTGCCAGCCTACTTGGAAGCCATCCGGCCACAAGCAGCTTAACGACATCATCGGGTGCGGCAGATGATTTTGGGCCACCCCATTGGGGTATACCTCAGCGAGGCGTCCGCGCGAGACGCCAAAGCACGTCTCGCATGGGTCGTTCCGAGCATTCCGAGACGCCGGCCTGAGCGGGTCTGGACCTTATCAAGACAGGGCCCCCGACCCATGCCGTAGCCCGGGCCAGTTGCCGTTCTTGCCGGGCTCAGAACGCATACCGCACGCGGCAGTAAGGCATTCTGGCCCGTAGCAGCTCCAACAGCCGCCCGAGCCACTGGCCCTTCCACCCTGTGCGGTAGCGCAGGTTAGCCTGGCCGTTCTCGCTCCGCTTGGCCTCCTGCAGGTCGGGGCGCCACAGCAGCGCCTCCGCCTTCGGGTGCCAGGCCAGGTTGACCTCGTGCAGCGCGGCGTTGTGCGTCAACATGATCACCTCGCAGGCAAGCTGCGCCTTGGCCTGCGCGCTCAGCCGGTCGTCGAGTTCCTGGAACAGCGCGTCCCACGGCGCCTCGAAGCCCTCGCGCACCACCACCGGCGAGAAGTTCAGGTGCGTCTCGTAGCCGGCCGCGACCAGGTCGTTGACGAAGCCGATGCGCTCGGCCACCGGCGCCGTGCGCACATCCAGAAGCTTGGCGTCAGAGTGCGGCATCAGCGACATGCGCACCCGGGTCCGCCCTTGCGGATCGTAGGCCAGAAGCCCTGGGTTGACCCACTTGGTGGCAAAGCTCCCCTTGGCGTGCGGCAAGCTCCGGAAGGCGGCCACGAGGTCCCGCACGTTGTCCGAGATCCCGGCGTCCACCGACAGGTCGCCATTCTCGCCGAGGTCATACACCCAGGCCGCCGGGTCCACCTGGTTCGGCTCCGCTTTCGGGCCCTGCGCGCCGGCGTGGCGCTGGATGGCGGCGCACACCTGCCCGATGTTGACGAACACCGTGACCGGATTGCTGTGGCCCTTGCGCCGGGCGACGTAGCAATAGGCGCAGGCCATGGCGCAGCCGTTGCTGGTGCTGGGCGCGATGAAGTCGGCGCTGCGCCCGTTGGGGCGGAAGGTGAGGCCGCGCTTGACGCCCAGCACCAGCGTACCCTGCTTGGCTGCCAGCCAATCCCCGGCGTCCGCGTCGCGCAGCGCCGGGACGCGCCAGTGGGACGCAACCATGATGCGCTCGGCCTCGGGGAAGCGTGCCAGGATCTCCTGGCCGCGGGCATGCTCCTCTACCTCCGGCTCCAGCAGGATCGTGCGAATGTCGAGCAGGTGCGGGGGCAGGGCAGAAGTGGGCGTCATGGCTTGCAATATGGGGCACAAAGCCACGCTCCGTGCTATGCTTGCGGCATTGGAGGCTGCGCGCATGAGATGGATCGAAACGCCCCGTGGCCTTACGATCGTGACCACGATTGCGGTGGCACTAACGGCTGCGCTGGCCGGGTGGACAGGCTACGGGATCGCGCAGAACACGCCGAGCGTGGTCGTGGTCATCGTCCAACGCTGACCCCGGTGGGGCGTCCGGTCAACTGGCCAGACAGGGATGCTATGTCCTCCACCATGAGAACTATCACCTCTGACACGGCCGCCCCTGCCCCGTTCACGCCGGCAGAGCGCGACTACATACGCCGTGAACTCGACATGTTCTTCTCGACGCTGCCCAGCGTCGCCGAGGGCTTTCACATCAAGACGTGGCGGGGCGGCCCGCAGGCCGGTCAGCCCAAGGTGCCGCAGGCTGCGGCAGGCCTGGTCGAACGCGGGCTGCTGCGCCTGGACACGACGGGGCGGCTGCCGCGGCTGTTCTTCACCGACGCTGGACTGACTGCGTTGCGGACCATGATGGCCGACAGGCGTTTTGCTGACCCGGCCAAGTTCGCGCACGTCCGCCAGGAACTCGGCATCGACCCTGCCCCGGACGATGCCCAGCAGCAGTAATGTGATTGTCCCGAGGAGAGTAGCCCCCCTCGCAGCAGGTTGGTTCTCACCAACTCGCTGAGGCCGTATCAGGCCGGTTCCGAACCACAAGGATTGCATATGGCTCGCAAGCTGAAGGCCGACAGCAGCAACGATTTTGCCACTTCGCCAGAGGAGGTTCTGGCCGTCCTGAGCGACGCCCCTGCTCCGGTGCGTTGGGGACGCAAACCGAAGGCGGCAATCCCGGCATCGGAGCCGGCGTCGGCTGGAGAGGGTGAGACGGCAGAGACGGATGCCTTCCCTGCCCTCCCCGTAACAGACAGCGCGCCAGCCAAGGGACGTCCGGGCCGGAAGGCGAAGGGATGGGAGGCCGCCGCCGCATTGTCTCTGCTTCAGGAAGCCATGGAGCAGCAGCCCGAGCCAATCCTGGACCAGCCTGATGCGACAGTGGAGCCGGCGACAGCCAGGCACGATGCCCTGGTCGCCGGGACGGCTAATCCGGTCAGCGCCGGCGAGAACGGCGATGTCCCGGCGCACGACGCGGCACCATCACCCATTCAGGACGTGGCATCTGCCGGGAAGTCTGCCGCGCAGTGGGCCCGGGCCACTGACACCGTGCGGTTCGACTGGACCGAAATCGAGCGCACGGCATCGCAGGACGGCCCCAACCAGGTCATGGCCAAGCTGCTGGTCGCCGCCCGTGCCGAGGGCACCAACTCGCGCTGGCCGCTGTAGCTTCCAGCCAGCCTGAAGATTTTCCTGAGGCGCCTGATAGCAGCAACAGTAGGCATCCTGACTTCACCATCCCTAGTGAGGTAGAAACCAGGACGGCACAGCCGGCGTGATGGGGCCAACGGTGTGCCTGACACTCGCGCCGGTCGGCCCCTCCCGTCCGAGAGGGGCATGTTGTCAGGATTTGTAGAAAGCCCCTTCCCCACGCGCGTTTGTTCCTATTATGTTCTGTTCAGTGACGCGGGATCACAGGGGACGGGCAACGCCATGACCGACGATGACAAGCGCACCCTGCATCCCGCAACCATCGGCGAACTGGAGGACAGCCTGTCCTTTGCGCTGCGCTACGAGGGACGCAAGCGCGTGCACACCGCCGATGACGTGATGGCACGGGTTACAGCCGAACGCCTGGTCCGGCACCTGCAGCAGTCCGGCTACGTGCTGATGCGACGACCCGCGGTTGAGGCCCCGTCCACCAGCGGCCATAAGCACCCGCACAAGGGCTGACACAGGTGGGGGCTGCAGGCCCGGGGCGCTGACGCCCGTGCCGCCGGCCACGGACGTCCCCTACGCCGAGCTGCAGGTGACGACCAACTACTCCTTCCTGCGGGGCGCCAGCCACATCGAGGAGTTGCTCCTTACGGCCAAGGCACTCGGCCTGGCTGCCCTCGCCGTCACCGACCGCAACACCCTGGCCGGCATGGCACGCGCCCATGCCCGCGCCGCCGAGGCCGGGGTGCGCCTGGTGGTCGGCTGCCGGCTGGACCTGCGCGACAGCCTGCCGGTGCTGGCCTATCCGACGAGCCGCGCTGGCTACGCCGGCCTTTGCCGGCTGCTCACGCTCGGCAAGGGGCGAACGGGCAAAGGTGGCTGCGACCTGGCCTGGGCCGACTTGGTTCGGCACGGCGAGGGCCTGCTGCTGGTGCTGTTGCCGGACCAGCCCGACGCCGCATTGGCCGACGTGCTGACCCGGCTGCGGGGCGAGTTTCCTGGCCGCAGCTACCTGTCCCTGTGCCTGCGCCGGCGGCCCGGCGACGCCGCGCGGCTGCACGAGCTGGACAGGGTGGGACAGGCCGCGCGGGTGCCTGCCGTGGTCACGGGCGACGTGCTCTACCACACGCCGGAGCGGCGCATCCTGCAGGACGTGGTCACCTGCATACGCGAAGGCTGCACCATCGACGACGCGGGCTTCCGACGCGAGCGCCATGCCGACCGCCACCTGAAGGCGCCGGCCGAGATGGCGCGGCTGTATGCCCGCCACCCCGACGCGCTGGCCCGCACGCTGGAGATCGTGGACCGCTGCGCCTTCTCCTTGTCCGAGCTGCGCTACCAGTATCCGGACGAGACGGAGCGGCCCGGCGAGACCGCCCAAGCCGCACTGGAACGGCTGGTCTGGCAGGCCGTGCCATCCCGCTACCCTGATGGCCCGCCACCAGAGGTGGCCGCGCAACTGCGGCACGAGCTGCGGCTGATCGGGGAGCTCGAGTATGCCCCCTACTTCCTTACGGTGCACAGCATCGTGCGGTTCGCGCGAAGCCGCGGCATCCTGTGCCAGGGCCGTGGGTCCGCCGCCAACTCCGCCGTGTGCTTCGTGCTAGGCATCACCAGCATCGACCCGGTGCGGTCGGGCCTGCTGTTCGAGCGGTTCGTGTCGGCCGAGCGCCGTGAGCCGCCGGACATCGACGTCGACTTCGAGGCCGAGCGCCGGGAGGAGGTGATCCAGTGGGTATACGAGCACTACGGGCGGGACCGCGCCGCCCTGTGCTGCACGGTGATGCGGTTCCGGCCCCGGGGCGCGGTCCGCGACGTGGGCAAGGCGCTCGGGCTGACGGAGGACGTGACGGGCGCGCTGGCCGCCCAGGTCTGGGGCGGGCCGGAGGACGGCACGCTGCAGGAGCACGCGGCGGCGCTCAACCTCAACCCCGGCGACCGCCGGCTGCGGCTGGCGCTGGAGCTAGCGCAGGAGCTGGTCGGCTTCCCGCGCCAGCTCGGCACGCACCCTGGCGGCTTCGTGCTGACGCAGGCGCCGCTGTCCGACCTGGTGCCGATCGAGCCGGCGGCGATGGCCGGCCGCCAGGTGATCGAGTGGGACAAGGACGACATCGACGCGCTGCGGTGGATGAAGGTCGATGTGCTGGGCCTGGGCATGCTGGGCTGCCTGCGCGGCTGCTTCGACCTGATCGAGCAGCAGGGCGGCCCAGCGTTGGATGTTGCGGCTATCCCGCCAGAGGACCCCGCGACCTACGCCATGATCCGCCGGGCCGACACGCTGGGCACGTTCCAGATCGAGAGCCGGGCGCAGATGGCCATGCTGCCGCGACTGCGGCCCGCGACGTTCTACGACCTCGTGGTGCAGGTCGCCATCGTGCGGCCCGGCCCCATCCAGGGCGACATGGTGCATCCCTACCTGCGCCGGCGCGAGGGCAAGGAGGCGGTGGACTACCCGAAGCCTGAGCTGCGCCACGTGCTGGGCAAGACCTTGGGCGTGCCGCTGTTCCAGGAGCAGGCGATGCAGGTGGCGATCCACTGCGCCGGCTTCACCCCGGGCGAGGCCGACCAGCTCCGGCGCAGCATGAGCACCTTCAAGCTGACCGGCGGGGTCAGCCACTTCCGGGACAAGCTGGTCGAGGGCATGGTCGGGCACGGCTACGAGCGGGCGTTCGCCGAGCGGACCTTCTCGCAGCTGGAGGGCTTCGGCAGCTACGGCTTCCCCGAGAGCCACGCTGCCAGCTTCGCGCTGATCGCCTATGCCTCGGCCTGGCTGAAGTGCCACCACCCCGACGTGTTCTGCGCGGCTCTGCTGAACAGCCAGCCCATGGGGTTCTATGCGCCGGCCCAGGTGGTGCGCGACGCGCAGGAGCACGGCGTCCCGGTCCGGCCGGTGTGCGTGAACCGGTCGCGCTGGGATTGCACGCTGGAGCCACGCGGGGAC
>CAXTOB010000151.1:0-12655 GCA_964245505.1 uncultured Acetobacteraceae bacterium
CCACCACCCCGTCCACCGCCCGGACATAAGTATCGGACGCAGCATGGTTCAGCATCCCATACAGTCCGAATGCCTTGGTGCAGCAGGAAATCCCAATCAGCGGCTTCATATCGTCATACTGCGCGGCAGCCGTGGCAGGACAAAGGCAAATCAGCCGTTGCCACCCATGTTGTTCTGGAAAAACCGCGGATCAATGAACTGGAACAGCTTCTGGTCGAACGTCCCGCCCAGCTCGATGTTATACAGCCGCACCCGCGTCTCCAGCCGCTGCGCGTCGGTGACGATCCACTGCTGCAACGTGAGCTGCGGCTCGGCAAAGATCAGCGTCAGCGAACCGTCGCCCGGCGACCTCGTGCGGACCAGGGTGACCTGCAGCTGGTTCGGCAGCCGGGTCATCCCGGTCACCGTGATATCCCCGGACAGGCGAATATTGTCCTGCAGCAGCAACCCCATCGGCGTGGAGCCCAGCGGGATGTTGCTGGTCTGGTTGAGCTGCTTATCGTTGAACACCAGCAACCCATGGCCGCCGACCAGTAGGAACGGGCTAGGCGGATCATACTGGAACCGCATCCGGCCCGGCCGCTCCAGCCAGGCCTGGCCCTCGCTGAGGGCGCCGTTGGGCGCCGTCTGCAGGAACCGCGAATGCAGTGTTCGGATGCCGTTCAGCGCGGCCTCGACCCTTTGCAGGTCGGCCTGGTCCCGAGCCGTCGGCACGAAAGGCCGGGCCTGCGCCCAGGTGCCCGAGAACGGCGCCGAGGCAGCCAAGGACAGGGCCAGGGTGGACAGCAGCAGAGCGCGACGGGTCATTGCACGGATGTAGTCGCCCGGTGATGCCGGGACAACAGGTCAGCGCTGCACCACCGCCCCGCCGGCACCGCGCCCAGCGCCCTTGCCCATAGCTCCGGCCGCAGTTCCTCCGGACGGTCCAGGAACAATTAAACGCCCCCGACCTCACCAGCGCCGCGCCGGCCAGCACCGCCGGGACCGCGGCCAGGTTCCCTGTGCGTTCATGCAGGATGCCGCCCGCCCCCGGCGACGCCGCTAAGGCATCCCCATCGGTGAATGCGACATGCCGTGCCGCAGGCACCATGCAGGATGCCCGGTCGGTGCATCTAAACCGTCCCGCCGGCGCAGGCGGCCTTGCAACCGTCCCCTCCGCAAACACGTTGTCTCCCGGTCCAAGGAGGAACACCCATGACCGACAAGACGCCAGACACCAAGGCGACCGGCACCGCCACCGCCCCAAATCCCAAGACCGGCAGCAGCGACGCCGCCCGCGGCCTAGGCGGTCACAGCAAGGACGCCGACCACAAGCCCGGCGCCCCTTCGGAGTACGTCGAGGATGGCAATCCGGTCAAAAAGACCTGAGCAAGCTTGCACGGCCCGTCACATAGGTGGCCGGCGGCCGTGCCAGTCCGCGCAAGCCTGCTTAGTTCTTCATCTGTACGCAAACCTCCAAGGGTTTGCTTAGCCCGGCCTACGCCGCCTTCGCAACGGCGAGGTCGGCATAAACTGCTGTCTCGAAATCCAGATAGGCGCGCGTCGAGGTCGGATCCACAAACGGCAGTATCTGCGTCGCCCAAAACCCACCGATGCCGCTACGCCGGTCGATCCAGTAATAAAGGTTCGCCAGGCCAGCCCATGCCAACGATCCAGCCGGCCGGCCCGTTGGTGCATCCTGTTCATTGATCATGAAGCTGATTGCCCACGACTTCGGCATGCCCGGAAAGAACTCGGCATCATGAGACAGTGACGGGATTACCCCCGGCAGGCCCTTGATCTTCATCTCGCCCAGCCCGTTCTGCACCGCCATCGCAACGGTCGCGCTTTTTAAAACGCGGCCATGTTCCCCGGCGCCATCGTTCAGCCACATCCGGATGAACCGGCAGTAGTCGGGCGCAGTCGAGTAAAGTCCGTGCCCGCCCATGTGCAGTTCCGGCTCCTGCGGCAGCTCCATCTCCATCATCGGTGTCAGTGACCCATCGGCCTCACGCTGATGGATGCGTGCCAAACGCTCGCGCATGGCCGGCGTCAGCGTAAACGCGGTGCTGCTCATCCCCAGCGGGGCGAAGATGCGCTCCTGCATGACTTCCCCCAGCCGCTTGCCCGCCACCGCCTCCACGACCTGACCAGCCCAGTCTATGTTGCTGCCGTATTCCCAGGCATCGCCAGGATCGAACAGCAGGGGGGTCGTCAGGGCCGCCTTGGTGGCGGAAATCACGCTGGGCTGCCCGTGACTGGCAGCAAGGCGCTGATAGCTTTCATTGAAAAAATCATAAGCGAACCCGGCGGTATGCAGCAGCAGCATACGCGTCGTCACATCTCGCTTCGGCGCGCGCAGGCGCGGCTGCCCGTCCGCATCAAAACCGTCCAGCACCTGCAAGGCGCCAAGGTCCGGCACATAGGTCTTGGCCGGCGCATCCAGGTCCAGCTTGCCATCCTCATACAATTGCAGCACGGCCGTGGCCGTGATCGCCTTGGTGGTCGAGAAGATGGCAAATACGCTGTCCACGGTCATGTCGGCGTCACCGCTCAGGGCCCGCTTCCCTGCAGCACCCTCATACAGCGTGCCGTTCCCGTCCGTGACCATTGCGACCACCCCGGGAACGCGCGGCTGTCCCGACACGGCGCGTTGCAGGACAGCATCGCAGGCATTGGCCAATGTGCTTGGCATCTCGTTCTCTCCCCATGCGGAACCGGCCGTTCCCGGTCCCGATTGCAACACTGGCACAAGGCTTTGCGGGTTCCCAGCCTGGCCGCCGGCAGCGATGGCGCTACTTGCTAAGGCCCCGTTCGGGACCCTCACGACGCGGGCCGGCCCAAGCGGTCTCCTCAACGCAACAAAGGCCAGCCAACCTGATACCGATGGTCGCACTCCCCGCCCGGTCCAGTCCGCTCGCTGGAAACCATGCCGAGGCAGCAGCCGGCCCAAGCACGTCGGCCGTCTCATGCTCGGCCTAAGCAAACCTCCGAAGGTTTGCGCCCAAATATCAAGCTACGCAGACCTGCGCCGCCGCAAGCCAACCGTCCGGCAGACCACTCAAGCCTGCCTAGGAGCCGAGCAAGAATAAGTAACCCGTGTCGTTCTTTGCTTCGGATCAGCCCAAGATCATCAGATCAAAGCGGTCATCATCGAGAAGCGCCTTAGCGGATCGTCAGCCCCACGCTCAGTTCAGAAACATCTTCCCCGGATTCATGATCCCGCGCGGGTCCAGTGCCGTCTTGATCTGGCGCATCACCGCTAGCGTCTCAGCACCATGCTCGGCATCCAGGAACTCGCGCTTGCCGATGCCGACCCCATGCTCACCGCTGCACGACCCGCCCAGCGACAGCGCGCGACCGACGATCTTCTTGTCCAGCTCCCAAGCCCGGTCCAGCCCGCCAGCTTCCGGCGGCACCAGGATCACAGTGTGGAAATTGCCGTCACCCACATGGCCGACGATAGGCGCAACAAGGCCAGACGCCGCAATGTCCTCCTTAGCACCCACGATCAGCTCAGTGAGCCGGCTGATCGGCACGATCGCGTCCGTCGCAATCCCCTTCCAGCCGGGACGGAGCGCCAGCGCCGCCCAGTAGCCATCATGCCGAGCCTTCCAAAGCCGGTTGCGCTCGGCAGCATCCGTCGCCCACTGGAACCCGTGCGCGCCATATCCCGCGGCAATTTCCTCGGCGACCGACGCCTGCTCGGCAACGCCGGCCGCCGTGCCATGGAACTCCAGCAGCAGGGTCGGCCGGGGAAGGTAACCCGCAAGCTTCGAGTAAGCAATCGAGGCGCCCATCTGCACATCATCCAGCAGCTCGATCCGGGCAACCGGGATGCCGGCCTGCAGGATGGCGACGACGCTCTCCACCGCGCCGGCCAAGTCATCGAACTGGCACACCGCGGCGCTCATCGCCTCGGGGATGCCATGCAGGCGAAGCGTGATCTCGGTAATGACGCCCAGCGTGCCCTCACTGCCAATCATCAAGTGGGTCAGGTCATAGCCGGTGGCGGACTTACGGACCCGTCCACCCGTGCGGATCAGCCGGCCATCGGGCAGGGCGACCTGCAGCCCCATGACGTTCTCCCGGATGGTGCCGTAGCGCACCGCGGCGGTGCCGCTGGCCCGCGTGGCGCACATGCCGCCGATGCTGCACTCGCTGCCAGGGTCCACCGGGAAAAACAGCCCCTGGTCGCGCAGATGCTCATTAAGCTGCTGCCGGGTGACGCCCGGCTGCACGCGGCAGTCCATGTCGGCGGCATTCACCTCCAGCACCTGGTTCATCCGCGATAGGTCCAGGCTGATGCCGCCGCGCACGGGAGTGACATGCCCCTCCAGGCTAGTTCCGGCGCCAAACGGCACGACAGGAACACCGTGCTGATGGCAAAGCCGCAGGACATCAGCGGCTTCCTCAGCCCGCTCGATGAATGCGACGGCGTCGGGCAGCACGTGGGGATGGGTATCCTCCCCATGCGAATGCTGCTCGCGCAGGGCGGCATTGGTGGTGATGCGGTCGCCAAGGCTCGTGCGGGCCTGGGCAATGACGGCGTCAACGGGGCGTGCCATGGGCGTGGTGTCCTGAATGAAGCCAGCATGATACCGCATCGCGCCCGCCCGCGTCATCCCGCGCCGTACGCACGGCAGCATGCGTCAGGCAAGCGCCGCCACCGCCGCCGCTTCAACCGCTACGCGCACAAACCCATCAGTCAAAGTATCGAACTCCCAATCCGGCAGCAGCCGGACGCACTGCCCGGCGGTCGTCACACCGAATACCCGCACCGGCCCATCCCCCGCCCAACCAAGCTGGGACAAGCGCACACGCAGACCGAAACCGGACGCGAGCCGGACCGGATCGCACCCATGCAGCGCCACATCCGGACGGCGCACGCAGGCGCTGGACCAAACCGACCCGGCTCCGGCAGTCACCAGCACCCCAGCCAGGATCGTGCCCGTCCCCGGGTCCACGCCCCAGCCCGTGACGTGCACCGTGCCGCCCGGCCCATCGTGCTTCAGCACGTCAACGTCAGCGTGCTTCAGCACGTCCCCGTCAGCATGCTTCAGCACGTCCCCGTCAGCGTGCTTCAGCACGTCCCCGTCACCACGCTTCAGCACGCCAGCGTCATCACGCTCAAGCACGACAGCGTCCACGCTGCCGTCGCCAGGTTTGGCAAGCAGGGGCAACGGCCCGATCCCGTCCACCCACAAACTTCCGCCGATGATGCGCGCAAGGCCAAGCACCCGCATCTCCACAGTCGGCAGGCATACCAGCCGCCCCTCGATCCCGGCGATGCCCGGCAGGCCCGCCGCCGCCTGGCGCCAGCAGGCCAGGGTCCAAAACCGGTCCTCAGGGATGTGACGACCAGTCAACAGGTGCCGCAGCACCCCATCCGGAATATGCGGCGCCGGGCCACGCAGCCC
Organism: uncultured Acetobacteraceae bacterium; assembly: GCA_964245505.1. Taxonomy (GTDB): domain Bacteria; phylum Pseudomonadota; class Alphaproteobacteria; order Acetobacterales; family Acetobacteraceae; genus DASWOJ01. The sequence goes on from CAXTOB010000151.1 coordinate 5,400, forward strand.
AGGCACTGACGCATTCGCTGGCGCAGAGGAGGGTTGACCCAGGATGCGGACGGGCTTGCCCATCAGCGCCGCCTCGATTCCGACCGTGCTGTTGATGCACACGACCTCTGTCGCAACGGCCATGCAAGCCAGGTGGGCGCCTGGAGCCGCCGAGTCGAACACCATCACATCGGACCGGTCCGCCAGGAGACTCCACGGCGTGTCCTGGACGGCCCGCCCGTCACGCGCAGGGTCCCCGGCCGGATACGGCCGCAGCACGAACACCGTGCCCGGGCCTGCCTGGGCTTCCAGCACCGCATCGGTCACGGCCCTATAAGACCAGCTGTTGCTGGGCATCCGCGCGCCGGCATCATCCATGAACGGCACAGCCAGCAGTACGACCCGGCGCTGCCCGCTGGTAAACCGCAGCAAGACGTCCAGGTCTTCAGGCTCCACGGTGGGCAGCATCAGCGCCGCCTCATACGCCGTCAGCCCGCCGGCCCCGGTTTCCAGCGATACGCCGGGCAAGCCTGCGCCTGCATCCGGCGCCGCAACCGGCCCCCGGCTCCGGGCCGGGCGCACCCCATGCGGGTCAAGGCTGAAATGCGCGGCAAACGGCTGACGCAGCCCACGTTCAGCCCACAGCATCGGGATGCCCAAACGCACCGCCACCGACCGCAAGGTTTCGTTCATCCCCCAGTATGCCAGAGCGTCAAAGGGGTAGGCGGTGCGCGCCGACAGCAGCACGTCCTCATACAGACGGGCATGCCCGGCGCTGCCGGCCTGGATGGCCGACCACTCCCGCTGGCCCCGCGTGCTCCACCCCGCTGCCAACGCCACGAAAGCAGCCTGCACAGCCGTGGCGGGCTGGATCAAATAGGGCCGTGCCGCCGGCGTGCTGGCCACCAGCTGCGCCGCGGCCGGCGCGCCGCAGATGATCCGCATGTCGCCCAGCGCCTGCCCACCATCCTCCCGCAGCAGCATCCCGCACAACTGTCCGGCAATCCCAGCAAGGGACTGCGGATTGCCGCAGGTGAGCAGCGGCTCCAGCAGGACGGCAATCCGCGGCATCAGCCAGCGCCGAACAACGGCTCATATACCCGTGCCGCGCCAAACTGCCGCACCAGGGCGTCCCGCGCCTGGGTGGCTCCGGCCAGGTCAAAACCGTCCCACCGCTCCTCCAGTGCCGCCGCCCAGTCTCCGCCGTCCTCCACCAGCGAAACCGGCGCCGCCGCCAGGCCGTCCCGATGCCGCGCCACCTCCGGGCTCGCCGTCGCGACGCACGCCGTGCACGACAGCAACGCCTCCAGCAGCCCCGTCTGCGGCCGCGCGCGGTTGAGCGGCGACGACTTGAACGGCGCAATCACCACCCGGCACTTGGACAGCGCGTCGAACATGCCGCTGAACGGCAGCACCTCCATCCGCTCCACCTCGACACCGCAAAGCGCGGCCGGAATGGCCTGGACTGGGCCGACGATCCGCAACGGGATCCGCCGGCTGCGGCACAGCTTCGCCAGCCCGGCGGCAGCAATGCCGAGGTCGCTGCCGGAAGCGGCCTCACCAGGGAAATACCCGATGTAGGGCCGGTCCTTCTGGTGCTGATAGCTGCGGCTGGCAATCATCGACCAAAGCGATGGCGCCACCGCATTGGGCAGCACCTGCACCGTCGCATCAGGCTGCAACTGCAAAATACGCTCGCGCATGGCCGCAGTCGCCACCGTGAACTCGGTAAACAGCGACAGCGCGTCCTTGTTCCGTTTGAACGTCTCAAACAAGGCCGGCAGATCCCACGAAGAAGCCGACATCGCGGACGCCTCGGCATACGCGGCATCGAAGATCAGGTCGTCATAGTCCGCCACCATCCGCGTCCCCGCAGCCCGGCCCGCGCGAAGGAAGCGCACCAGCTCCGGCATGGCGGAGGGCCGGTGGACCACGATCAGATCGAACAGCGCCGGGTCGGTGGTCCGCAGCGCCGCCTGCGTCGTGATGAAGGCGCGATGACCCAACGCCCGCGCCGCCTCCACCGCATGGAAGCAGCGATACCGCGTGGACGGATCGAGGTAAGGCCGGGCCGCCTGCTCGGTAAAGCTGACATACAGCACGTTCATCGTCCGCACGGCCCGGGCAAGGCCAACGTCGCCCGGAGCCATCGGCGCGTGATCTATCGTCGCACACTCATACATCTGACGTCGGCTCCTGCGCTGCCTTTTGCAGCCCGACTGTCGCACCCAAATGCTTAAGAACCCGTTCACGGGGCCGCTGCCCGCCAGACGCCCCCCGGTTTGACGCTCCCAAGGCCCCGGGCCTAGCCTGGACCCAACATCCAAGGGAGCGCTAAGTGCCAAACAAGCTCAAGCAGCTATGGGAAGACGGAAAGCCCGCCATCAACGGATGGCTCGCCATCCCCAGCGGCTTCTCCGCCGAAGTGATGGCCCAGGGCGGCTGGGACAGCGTCACCGTGGACCTGCAGCACGGCGTGCAGGACTACCAGTCCATGGTCGCCTGCTTCCAGGCCATGCAGTCCCACCCCGTACTGCCAATGGTGCGCGTGCCCTGGAACGAGCCCGGCATCGTCGGCAAGGTCCTCGACGCCGGCGCCTTCGGCGTCATCTGCCCGATGATCAACACCAAGGCCGAGGCCGAGGCCTTCGTCTCCTATTGCCGCTACCCCCCCGCCGGCAAGCGCAGCAACGGCCCCATCCGCGCCGGCATCTACGGCGTCGGCACCGGCTACCAATCCACCGCCAACCAAGAAATCCTCTGCCTGCCGATGATCGAAACTCAGGAGGCCGTGGACAACCTGGACGCCATCCTGGACGTCCCCGGCATCGACGCCGTTTACATCGGCCCCAGCGACCTCGGCTTCTCCATGGGCCTGATCCCAGTCCTCGACCGGGAAGAGCCAGTCATCATGGACATCTACAAAAAAATCCTGGACGCCACCAAGAAGCGCGGCCTACGGGCCTGCGTCCACTGCCTCACCCCCGCCTACGCCAAGCGCATGATCGCCATGGGCTTCAACTTGGTGACGCTCGGCAACGACAGCGGCCTGCTGCTCGGCGCCGCTCGGGCCGCCGTAAAGGCCACGCGCGAATAGGAGCCTAACCCCATGACCCCCACCATCGCCTTACACCCCGATGACGAGGTGGTGATCGCCCGCACCACCCTGCTGCCCGGCGCCCCGCTCGCGCCGGGCGTCGTGGCCGCCGAACGCATCCCCGCCGGCCACAAGGCGGCGGTCCGCGCCATCGCACCCGGCGAAGCAGTGCGCCGCTACGGCCAAGTGATCGGCTTCGCCACCCAGCCGATCGCCCCGGGCACCCACGTCCACGTCCACAACATCGGTATGGGCGACTTCGACAAGGACTACGCCTACGGCCGCGACGCCCGCCCAACGGCAATGGCAAACGAGGCCCTGACCTTCCAGGGCATCCGCCGCCCGGACGGCCGCTACGCCACCCGCAACTACATCGGCATCCTCACCAGCGTGAACTGCAGCGCCCACGTCGCCGACCTGGTCGCCGGCGCCTTCAAGCGCAACCCGTTCACCGCAACCGACCCGCTCGCCGACTACCCCAACGTGGACGGCGTAGTAGCACTGACCCACAAGACCGGCTGCGGCATGACCGAGGGCGAGCCCCTACGCCTGCTGCGCCGCACGCTCGCCGGCTACGCCCGGCACGTCAACTTCAGCCACATCGTGGTGATCGGCCTAGGCTGCGAAGTGAATCAGATTGGCGGCCTGCTGGAAGAGCAGCGCCTAGCCGGCCGCATCCGCAGCATGGACATCCAAACCATGGGTGGCACTCGCAAGACGGTCGAGGCCGGCATCGCCTTCGTGCGCGAGGTGCTGGCCGAAGCCAACGCCGTCCACCGCGAACCCGCCCCGCTCTCCGAGCTGACGGTCGCCCTGCAATGCGGCGGCTCCGACGGCTATTCCGGCGTTTCCGCCAACCCGGCGCTCGGCGCGGCCAGCGACCTGCTGGTGCGCCACGGCGGCGCCGTCATCCTCTCCGAAACCCCGGAAACCTACGGCGCCGAACACCTCCTGACCCGCCGCGCCGTCAACCCCGAGGTCGGCGCAAAGCTCGTCGGCCTGATGCGCTGGTGGGAGGAGTACACCGCCCGCGAAGGCGCCGAGATGAACGCCAACCCCAGCCCCGGCAACAAGGCCGGCGGCCTGACCACCATCCTGGAAAAATCCCTAGGCGCCATGGCCAAGGCCGGCACCACCAACCTGGTTGACGTCGTCCGCTACGCCGAACCAGTAACCGCCCGCGGCTTCGTCTTCATGGACACCCCAGGCTACGACCCGGTCGCAGCAACCGGCCAGGTCGCCGGCGGCGCCAACCTGGTCTGCTTCACCACAGGCCGCGGCAGCGTATTCGGCTGCAAACCCTCGCCAAGCCTGAAGCTCGCCACCAACACCCCGATGTTCCAGCGCATGGAAGACGACATGGACATCAACTGCGGCACCGTACTGGACGGCGACGAAACCGTACAGGAGTGCGGCGCCCGCATCTTCGCCGCAATGGTGCGGGTCGCATCGGGCGAGCGCACCAAGAGCGAAGGCTTCGACGCCGGCGGAGCGGAGTTCGCCCCCTGGGTGATCGGCGCGACGATGTAGCCGCCGCACCCCGGAGCCAACGCGCCTTTGGTTTCCGCCCGTCCGCAACGCTATGATGACGCGGACAAAGGAGGCAGGCCGTGGACGCCGCGACAGAAACCAACGCGAAAGGCAGCACCGGGACAACGAGCGGCAAGCCTCACCTGTTCACGGTCTGGGATTATCACCGCATGACGGAAGCAGGGGTCCTCAACGAGGATTCCCGCGTGGAACTGATCCGGGGACAGATCATCGACATGGCCTCCATCGGCGCCCCGCATTTTCGCATGGTGAACCGGCTCACCCGCCTTCTCGTCCCCCTCGTCGGCGCGCAAGGCATCGTCTCGATACAAAACCCCGTCCGGCTTGACGATGGATCGGAACCGCAGCCCGACGTAACGATCCTGCATCCCCGCATGGACGAGGAGGACGCAGGCACTCCCGGTCCATCCGATGTGCTGCTACTGATCGAAGTGGCCGACAGCAGCCTGATGTTCGACCGGGCCACCAAGCTGCCGATGTATGCCGAGGCAGGGATCAGGGAATTCTGGATCGTCAACTTGCAGGAGCGCGCCGTCGAGGTTCACCGCAATCCGGAGGGCGACCGGTATGCCCGGGTCCGGCGCATCGGCTCAGGCGAACTCCTGGACATCCTCCTGCTGCCTGGCCTGACCTTGCCCACCATGGAATTGGTGCGTTGATGCATTAGCTCTGGTGCAAGTTAGTCAGGCAGCAGCACCTTCGGCAAAGGGGATAGTGCTGAAGATACGGAATGATTTTGGTTTCCGTGCGCACCCGGCGTTAGGGTGAAGTGCCAGTAGGGAAGGGCAGGCGATGGACGGCGGGACGACAAGCAGCAGGCCGCATCTGTTCACAGTAGCGGACTATTACCGAATGGCGGACGCAGGACTGTTCCACGAGAATCCTCGCGTCGAGCTGATCCAGGGGCAAATCATCGACATGGCGGCCATCGGCTCCCCGCACTTTGGCATGGTCAACCGGCTCACCCGGCTGCTCGTCCCCCTCGTTGGCGTACGCGGCCTCGTGTCGGTGCAGAACCCCGTCCGGCTAGACCCCCGGTCCGAGCCGCAGCCGGACGTTGCCATCCTCAAGCCCCGCACCGACGACTACGAGACAGGTGCGCCGGGGCCAGATGACGTTCTGTTGCTCATCGAAGTGGCCGACACCAGCCTGGACTTCGACCGGAACGTCAAAGCGCCTCTTTATGCCCAAAGCGGCATCGTAGAATACTGGATCGTAAACCTGCCCGACCGCATCGTCGAGGTCCACCGCGAACCGGCCGGCGCCCACTATGCCCAAGTTCGCCGCGTCGGACCCGGCGAAACCCTGGACTTCGTGATGCTGCCCGGTGCCGCCCTGCCAAGCGCCGACTTGCTACACGGGAACGCCGACCGAGGCATGCTGCCGCACTAGGCCCGAGCGCCGCCCAGCAGCAAGGCCACCGCTCCACCCTCCCTACACGACGGAACCGCCAGCCCCGTCCCTAATGCACTACCTGATCCAACTCCCGCTTAGCATACCGCTCCGACATCCGGTCCAGCGTCATCGGCTTAATCCCCGAAGCATGCCCAGCACATCCAAACTGCTCAAACCGCTTCTTGCACAGCTCCGTCGCCGCCTTAGCCGCCGCCGCAAAGAACTTACGCGGATCAAACTCCTCCGGCTTCTGCGCCATAGCCCGGCGCATGGCCCCCGTCATCACCAGCCGAATATCGGTATCGATGTTAACCTTCCGCACCCCATGCCGGATGCCCTCCTGTATCTCCTCCACCGGCACCCCATACGTCTCCTTAATTTCCCCGCCAAACTCCCGGATCACCTCCAGCCACTCCTGCGGCACCGAGCTAGACCCATGCATAACCAAGTGCGTCGTAGGGATACGAGCGTGTATCTCCTTAATCCGCCCAATGGCCAGAATATCGCCCGTAGGCTTACGGCTAAACTTATAAGCCCCATGGCTAGTGCCAATGGCAATAGCCAGCGCATCCACCCCAGTTTCCCGCACAAAGTCCGCCGCCTGCTCCGGATCAGTCAGCAACTGGTCATGCGAAAGCATACCCTCCGCACCAGACCCGTCCTCCTCCCCGGCTTCCCCAGTCTCCAACGACCCCAAACAACCCAGCTCGCCCTCAACCGACACCCCGACCGCATGCGCCATCTCCACCACACGCCGCGTCGTATCCACGTTGTAGCCATAGTCCGCCGGCGTCTTCATATCCTCCTGCAGCGACCCATCCATCATCACGCTAGTAAACCCCGAGCGTATGCTCCTCTGGCAAACCGCCGGACAACTCCCGTGATCCTGATGCATGGCAACGGGGATATGCGGCCAAGCCTCCACCGCCGCGTCAACCAGATGCCGCAGAAACGCCTCACCGGCATACTTCCGCGCTCCGGCCGATCCCTGCAGGATCACCGGACTATCCGCAGCATCCGCCGCCTCCATCACCGCCCGCACCTGCTCCATGTTATTGACGTTGAAGGCAGGAATGCCATACCCATGCTCCGCCGCATGGTCCAAAAGCTGCCGCATCGAAACAAGTGCCATAGCCCTAATTTCTCCGGTTATCGTGATTTATTTCTCCCTCTCCCTCCGGGAGAGGGTTGGGGTGAGGGAGGGGGAAAGCGCCGCGCCGGCTGGCATGAGAAC
>CAXTOB010000152.1:0-12641 GCA_964245505.1 uncultured Acetobacteraceae bacterium
CGCGCCGCAAGCGCGGCTCGCAATGACGGCTCGGCGACGTCTGGGTCAGTGCGAAGGGCCGTTGATATAAATAGCCGCCAGTTTTGGCCCGAGCGTTGCAGTGCGCAAACATGTCAGATCAGTGCTGACGCTGCACTAAAGCATTTGTTTGGATCAAACGGCTTCGTTTGCCCGAACAAATGCTCCCGACAACAATATTGAAGTGGGCTTGGTGCTTCTATCTGCACCAAGCCCGCTTTAAGCAGCTTTACCCCCGGGCTGGTTGCGCCAACGACGTCCACTACCGTCGCAATGCAGATCAAACCCGGTGGCTGGCTAGTGAAGGAACGGCAAGCCCTTTTCCAGCTTGCCGCGCGATGGCAGATCGGTTTGCTCGAACCCACCGCCCAGGGCCTGGACCAGGGCGACGCTCGCCACCAGCCGCTGCTCCTGGACTGACAGCGCCGTTTCCTGGTTACCGAGCAGCGCCGTCTGCTGCGTGACGACGGCGGTATAGGGAGCGGTGCCGGCACGGTAGGTATTGAGCGCGATCTGCACCGACCGCTGGGACGACCGCACCGCATTCGCCGTCGCGCCGGCCTGCTGCTCCAAGATACGCAGCCCCGACAAGTCGTCCTCGACCTGCTGGAAGGCGGTCAGCACCGTCTGCCGATAGGTGGCCACACTTGAGTCGTAGGCAGCCCGGGCCGCCCGCACCTCGGCACTTCGCAGGCCGCCCTCGAACAGGATCTCGGTAGCGTTGGCGCCGAGCGACCAAACCCGGTTGGCGGCCTGGATCAACGAGCCGATCGGGTTGCCGGAGTAGCCATACAGCGCCGATAAGCTGATATCCGGGTAATAGGCCGCGACCTGCACGCCGATCAGCGCATTCTGCTCCTGCATCAACCGCTCCGCCGCGGAAATGTCCGGCCGCCGCTGCAGCAGCACTGATGGCACCACCCCAGGCGCCACCGGCACGTCAACGGCAAGCCGGCCCGGGTCAATCGTGAGGTCTGCCGGCGCAGCACCCGTCAGGACGGCAATTGCATGCTCATACTGGGCCCGCAGCACGCCAACCGACACCAGGCTGGCGCGTGCGGTGTCGAGCTGCACCTGCGCCGCCGCGACATCGGACGGGTTGGCGACCCCGGCATTATATTGGTTTTGCGTGATCCGCAGGGTATCGGCGTAGGCCTTCACCGTATCGGTGAGCAGCTGGCCCAGGGCATCTTGGGAGCGCAGCTCGAAGTAGTCGGTGGCCAGTAGCGCTTGCGCCGAAAGCGTGGCATTGACCAAGTCCGCAGCACTCACCTGCGCCGCCGCCACGTCGCTTTCGACCTGCCGGCGTATCCGGCCCCATACATCGAGGTCCCAGGTCGCTGAAGCCTGCAGTGAGTAGGTCGTATAAGTCTGGCTGCCGCTGGTGGTGCCCGTCGTCGTCCCGATGCCAACGCCGGTATTACCCACGGAGGTCGTGCTTCCGGAGCTGAAACCGCGGGACGAGCGCGTATCACTGGCGCTCGCGCTCACTGTCGGGAACAGGGCGGACCGGGCAATGTCCACTGTGGCCTTGGCTTGGCGGTAGTTCGCCTCGTATGCCTGGACGTTCTGGTTCGAGATGACCACCAGACGTTCCAATCGGTCAAGCAACGGGTCATGGTAGATCGACCACCACTCGCCCTTCTGTGTGGCATCCTGCGGCTGGGCGACAGTCCAGCCAGTTGGCGCCTCCTTGAACCCGGACGTCACGCCCACGGCATCGGGACGATGATAGTTCGGCCCCACCTTGCACCCGGTCAGGGCCAACGCCAGCAGCAATACCCGCCTCATTCGGCGGCTGCCGGTGCGAGGCCGCCGGCCTGGCGCAAACGCCAACGGTCCAAAACAAGATAAACCGCGGGAGTGGTGTAAAGCGTCAGTATCTGGCTGACGATCAACCCGCCGACGATCGAGATGCCCAGCGGACGCCGCAGCTCCGCACCGTTGCCATAAGCGAGCGCAAGCGGCAGGGCGCCCAGCAGTGCGGCGGCGGTGGTCATCATGATCGGCCGGAACCGCATCAGGCACGCCTGGTAGATGGCCTCGTAGCTGGACGCGCCGTCGTTGCGCTCGGCGCTCAACGCGAAGTCGATCATCAGGATGGCGTTCTTCTTCACGATGCCGATCAGCAGGATCACGCCGACCACGGCGATCAGCGAGAACTCGGTATGGAACAGCATCAGCGCCAGCACCGCCCCGATCCCGGCCGAGGGCAGTGTGGAAAGAATGGTAACGGGATGGACAAAACTCTCATACAGCACACCAAGGACGATATAGACGGCCAGGAGGGCGGCGGCGATCAGGACCTTCTCGCTATTCAGCGAGTCCTGGAACACCTGCGCCGTGCCGGCGAACCCGCCGGTGATGTCGGCCGGCATATGCAGCGCTGCAACCGCCTGGTTGATCGCCGCCGACGCATCCGACAATGACCGGCCCGGCGCCAGGTTGAACGAGATCGTGGTCGCCACGAACTGGCTTTGATGGTTGACCGATAGGGCCGTCTTGCCGCTGTTGAAGTGCGCGATCGCCGAGAGCGGGATCATCGTCTCCACCCCGGTGCTGACCGCTGCCCCGGCCGACGCGCTGCTGTTCCCGCTCGCCGCCAACGCGTTCTGCGAGGCGTTGCGCTGGGAGTTGTTGATGCCATTCGCAGTTGTCGCAGAGGCGGCGCTGGTGGTGGTGGACGTCGCGGTGACGGTGCCGGACGGCGCGTTGGACGAGGCGGTTCCGGTGGGCGAGCCGCCCGAGGTGCTGATCCAGATCTGGTCCAGGATGGCCGGGTTGCTCAGATACTCAGGCGCCACCTCCATCACGACGTGATATTGGTTCAGCGGGTTGTAGATCGTCGAAACGGCACGCTGCCCAAATGCGTCATACAGCGTGTTGTCGATCTGGCTCATCGTCAGCCCAAGGCGCGACGCGGTTGAACGGTCCACCGTCACATAAGTCTGGCGTCCAGCCTCCTGCTGGTCGGAGTTCACATCCGTCAGTATGGGATTGCGCTGCAGCGCGGCCAGCAGCTTGGGCGCCCACTCATAAACCGCGGCGGTGTTATCGGCCTGGAGCGTATATTGGTAAGCGGCATTGGACTGGCGGCCGCCCACCCGGATGTCCTGCGCCGGCACCAGGAACAGCCGCCCGCCCGGCACCCGCGACAGCTCGCGCCGCAGCCGGCCCAGGATGGCATCGAGGTTGTCGCGCTGGCTCTTGTCCTTCAGCAGCACGTAGATGTTGCCGGTGTTGGTCTGCGACGATGCGCCGCCGCCGCCCACGCCGGTCGATCCCACCACGTTCTGCACCGCCGGATCGCGCTGTACGATGGTCATCATCTCCGTGAGCTTCTGGCTCATCGCCTGGAACGAGATGGCCTGGTCGGCTTGCAGGCTGCCGATCAGCCGCCCGGTGTCCTGGATCGGGAACAGTCCCTTCGGGATCACGATCAGCAGCATGACGTTCAGCACGACCGTCGCGCCGAGGACCAGCAGCACGAGCCCGTTGTGGTTCAGCGTCCACGTCAGGGTGCGGCCATAAAACGACAGGATGCGCTGGCCCATCGTCTTGCGGGCGCCGGGCCCGGGCAGGCTGGCGGGCGTCGGCCGCAAGAACAACGCACACAGCATCGGCGTCGTGGTCAGCGAGATCACCATCGACACCAGGATCGCGATTGACAGGGTGACGGCAAATTCGCGGAACAGCCGGCCCACCAGCCCGCCCATCAGCAGGATCGGCAGGAACACCGCGATCAGCGACAGCGTGATGGAGACGATGGTGAACCCGACCTCGCCCGCACCCTTCAGCGCCGCCTCCAGCCGGGGCATGCCGTCTTCCATATGGCGGGAGATGTTCTCCAGCACCACGATGGCGTCATCAACCACGAAACCGGTCGAAATGGTCAGCGCCATCAAGGAAAGGTTGTCCAGGCTGTAGCCCAGCAGATACATCACCGCGAACGTGCCGATCACCGACACCGGCACCGCCACCATCGGGATCAAGGTCGCACGCACGTTGCGCAGGAACACATAAACAACCGCCGTCACCAGCAGCACCGCCATCCCAAGCGTGAACTCGGTGTCGGCGAGCGAGGCACGGATGCTGATCGTGCTGTCGGAGGCGAAGGTGATGTCAATGCTGCTGGGCAGCGCCGCCTTCAGCTTCGGAACCACCGTCTTGATCTCGTCAACGGTGTTGATGACGTTGGCGCCGGGCTGCTTGAACACGATCACCAGCACGGCCGGCTTGCCATTGGCGAGGCCGAGGTTGCGCAGGTCCTGCACCCCGTCCTCGACGCTCGCGACATCCGTCAGGTGCACGGCGGCGCCGTTGCGGTAGGCGATCACCAATGGCCGGTAGTCTGCCGCGTGGCTCGCCTGGTCGTTGGTGTAGATTTGTAGCCGCCGGTCGCCGATCTCGGCAATCCCCTTCGGCGCGTTCGCATTGGCGGAGGCAATGGCGGCGCGCACGTCCTCCAGGCCGATCCCGTACTTGAACAGCGCTTGCGGCTGCAGCTCGATCCGCACCGCCGGCAGGGCGGAGCCGCTGATGATGACCTGCCCGACCCCGGACAACTGCGACAGCTGCTGCGACAGCACCGTGCTGGCCGCGTCGTAGATCTGCCCACGGGTCAGGGTGGGAGAGGTCAGGGTGACGATCAGGATCGGCGCGTCGGCCGGGTTCACCTTGCGGTAGATCGGGTTGGACAGCAGGTTGGTCGGCAAGTCCGCCCGGGCGGCGTTGATGGCCGCCTGCACGTCCCGCGCCGCGCCGTTGATGTCACGGTCCAGGCCGAACTGCAGGTTGATGCGCGCCTGCCCCACCTGGCTCTGCGACGTCATCTCCGTCACGTCGGCGATCTGGCCCAGATGGCGCTCGAGCGGGCTTGCCAGGCTCGTGGCGACCGTCTCGGGGTCCGAGCCCGGCAATTGCGCCTGCACGGAGATGGTCGGAAAGTCCACCTCCGGCAGCGAGGCGACCGGCAGCTTGAAGAACGCGAGCGCGCCAGCCATCAGGATCGCCAGCGTGAGCAGCGTGGTGGCGATGGGCCGGGTGATGAACGGGCCGGAGATGTTCATTCGGCAGGCGCCCCGGCATCACCGGTATTCAGGTTGGGCCTGCGTCCCGTCAGGCGCACCGACAGCGCATCGAACATCAGGTAGATCACCGGCGTCGTGAACAACGTCAGCACCTGGCTCACCAGCAACCCGCCGACGATCGCGATCCCCAAGGGATGCCGCAACTCGGAGCCGGAGCCAGTCCCGACCATCAACGGCACTGCGCCCAACAGCGCCGCCATGGTCGTCATCAGGATTGGACGGAACCGCAGCATGCAAGCCTGGAAGATCGCCTCCCGCGGTGGCTTGCCCTCCCCGCGTTCGGCGGCGAGGGCGAAGTCGATCATCATGATCGCATTCTTCTTCACGATGCCGATCAGCAGGACCAGGCCGATGATGCCGATGATGTCGAGGTCATGCCCGCTGATATCGAGCGCGATCAGCGCCCCCAGGCCGGCCGAGGGCAGCGTGGACAGGATGGTCAACGGATGGATAAAGCTCTCATACAGCACGCCCAGCACGACATAGACCGCAACCAGCGCCGCCAGGATAAGCATCAGCTCGTTCGAGAGCGACGCCTGGAACGCCGACAGCGCGCCCTGGTAGGACAGGGTGAAGGTGTCCGGCAGGCCGATCTCGCTCTGCGCCTGGCCAATCGCCGCGACCGCCTTGTCCAGCGACGTGCCCGCGGTGAGGTTGAACGAGATCGAAACCGCGGGGAACTGGCCCAGGTGCTCGATCTGCAGCGGACCCGACCGCGTTGACACATGCACCATCGCGGCCAGCGGCACCTGGCCGGTGGTGGAGGTGGCCGAGGGCAGGTAGATCGCGCCCAGGGCCTGCTGCAGGCTGGCCTGGTCGGTGACGTCCGCCTGCAGGATCACCCGATACTGGTTGGACTGGGTATAAAGCGTCGAGACGATCCGCTGGCCGAAAGCATCATACAGCGCATTGTCGATCGTCGCCGGGGTGATGCCGAAGCGCGACGCGGTCGGCCGGTCCACCACCATGTCGAGCGCCCGCCCGTCGGTGTTCATGTCGTTGGTGACCTCGGCGAAGGCCGGGTCGTTCTGGAGCTGCTGCACCAGCTTGGGAACCCAGGTGGCGAACAGCTTGCTGTCGGGGTTTTCGAGGAAGAAATGGTATTGGGCGCGGCTGACGGTGGAATCTATCGTCAGGTCCTGCACCGGCTGCATTGAAAGGGTGATGCCGGGCACGTTGATCTCGTCACGCAGCCGCGCAATCACCCCGGTCACGTCCAGCTTGCGGTCGTCCGCCGGCTTGAGGTTGATCTGCAGCCGCCCGGCGTTCAGCGTCGTGTTGGTGCCATCCACCCCGATGAACGATGTCACGCTGTCCACGGCGTCATCTTTCAGGACGGCATCGGCGAGCTGCTGCTGGTGCGCCGCCATGGCGGCGAATGAAGTGTCCTGCGCGGCTTCGGAGATGCCCTGGATGGTGCCGGTGTCCTGCACCGGGAAGAAGCCCTTCGGGATCACCACATACATCGCCGCCGTCAGGCCGAACGTCACTAGCGCCACCATCAGCGTCAGGATCTGATGGTCCAGCACCCAATCCAGCCAGCGCCCATAGCCCGCCACCAACCGGTCGAAGCCGCGTTCGGCTGCCAAGTCCCACCGGTTGCGCTGGTCGGCCGGGCGATGCTTGACCAGCAACGCGCACAGCATCGGCACCAGCGTCAAGGAAACCACGGCCGACAGCACGATCGTGACGGCGAGCGTAATGGCGAACTCGCGGAACAGCCGCCCGACCACGTCGCCCATGAACAGCAGCGGGATCAGCACCGCGATCAGCGACACGGTCAGCGAGATGATAGTGAAGCCGATCTCTTCCGACCCGCGCAGCGCCGCTTCCAGCGGGCTGTCACCGTCCTCGACGTGACGGGCGATGTTCTCGATCATGACGATTGCGTCGTCCACCACGAAGCCGGTGGAGATGGTCAACGCCATCAGCGACAGGTTGTCGAGGCTGAAGCCCAGCAGATACATCGCCGCCAAGGTGCCCACGAGCGACAACGGCACCGAAAGCGACGGGATCAAGGTGGCCGGCAAGTTGCGCAGGAACAGGAAGATCACCAGCACGACAAGGGCCACTGCCAGGCCCAGCTCGAACTCCACATCATTGACCGAGGCCTGGATCGTGGTGGTGCGGTCGCTGAGCACCGCGACGTCGAGCGCCGCCGGCATGGCCGCCTGCAGCTTCGGCAGCAGCGCCTTGATGCCGGCGACGACCGCGATGACGTTCGAACCAGGCTGCCGCTGGATGTTCAGGATCACCGCCGGCGTTCGGTTCGCCCAGGCGGCCAACTGATTGTTTTCCGAGCCGTTCACCACCGTCGCGACATCGCGCAGATGCACCGCATGGCCGTTCTTGTAGGCAATGATCAGGTCGCGATACTGGTCGGCGCTGGTGAGCTGGTCGTTGTTGTTGATGGTGGAGCTTTGCGCCGGGCCGTCGAAGCTGCCCTTCGGCGTGTCGGTGTTCTGGTTGCCGATGATCGTGCGGACGTCGTCGATCGCCAGGCCATAGGCGGACAAAGCGCGCGGGTTGATCACGACACGGACCGCCGGACGGTTGCCGCCGCTGATCGTCACCAGGCCGACGCCCGGCTGCTGGCTGATTTTCTGCGCCAAGCGGACGTCGGCGATGTCCTCCACCTGGGTGAGCGGAATCGTCTTGCTGGTCAGCGCCAGAGTCAGCACCGGCGTATCCGCCGGGTTGACCTTGTTATAAATCGGCGGCGCCGGCAGGTCGGACGGCAGCAGGCTGGTCGCGGCGTTGATCGCGGCCTGGACCTCCTGCTCCGCCACGTCAAGGCTCAGGCTGAGGACGAACTGCAAGGTGATGACCGAGGCGCCGCCCGAGGACACCGACGACATCTGCCCAAGCCCCGGCATCTGCCCGAACTGGCGCTCCAGCGGCGCGGTGACCGCCGTGGTCATCACCTCCGGGCTAG
Source organism: uncultured Acetobacteraceae bacterium (assembly GCA_964245505.1). GTDB lineage: Bacteria > Pseudomonadota > Alphaproteobacteria > Acetobacterales > Acetobacteraceae > DASWOJ01. Next base: position 8,044 of record CAXTOB010000152.1, read on the forward strand.
CGCCGGGGTAGAAGGTCTGCACCTGGATGGTGGGGTAATCCACCTCCGGCAACGCCGAGATCGGCAGGAAGCGGTAGGCGATGATCCCCACCAGCAGGATCGCCGCCATCAGCAACGTCGTGCCGACCGGGCGCAGGATGAATAGGCGCGAAGGGCTCAACGGTTCGGACTCAGTGGCTTGCGGGTGCGCCCTCAGGTGCCCCCCTGTGGCCGCGGTCCGGCCGGCCATGGCCCTGCCCGCCTGCATCGCCTGCACCGTTGTTCGGCGTTGCGATCGTGACCTTGGCGCCGTCACGCAGGCGGTCCAGACCGTCCGTCACGACCTTGTCCCCGGCCTTCAAGCCATCGAGCACCTGCTCCATGCCGCCGTCAGCCACTCCAGTCTTGATCACCTGGACCGCGACGGTGTTGTCGGGCTTGACCAAATACACGAACTGCCCCGGGGAGCCCGTCTGCACCGCCGCCTGCGGCACCACCACGACGCCCTTCAACGTCTGCACCAGCAGGCGGGCATTGACGAACTGCTGCGGAAACAGCGCATTGTCTTCATTGGGGAACATGGCGCGCAGCTTCACCGTCCCAGTGGTGTTGTCGATCTGGTTGTCCGTCGTCGCCAGGATGCCGCTCGCGATGAGATTGGTATTGGTCCGGTCATAGGCCTGCACGGCAAGCTGACCCTGCCGGGCATGCGACTGGACCTGCTCGATGTTGTCCTCCGGCAGGGTGAACACCACGGACATCGGCTGAAGCTGCGTCAACACGAACAGCCCGGACGCGTCGCTGGTCTGCACGTAGTTGCCGGGATCGACCAGCCGGATGCCGACCCGGCCATCAACCGGCGAGGTGATATGGCAGTAAACCAGGTTCAGCTTGGCGCTGTCGATGGCCGCCTGGTCGTTGATGACCGTGCCCTCATACTGCTTGATAAGGTAAACCTGGTCCTCGACCTGCTGCCGGGAGATGCTGTCCTGCTTGCTGAGGGTCTGATAGCGGGCGTTGTCTGCCTTGGCCTGAGCCAGCAGGGCAGAGTCGCGGGCGAACGTGCCTTGCGCCTGTTCCAGCGCCACTTGATAGGGGCGAGGGTCAATCTGCGCCAGGAAGTCACCCTTATGGACCATCTGGCCCTCGGTGAAGGCGACCTGCTGAAGCTGCCCGTTGATCTGCGTCTTGACGGTCACGGTCGCGAGCGGCGTAACCGCTCCCAGCCCGGTCAAGGATACATTGACGTCACCGACGCCGATCGTAGTGACGCCAACCGATTGCGGCGCCCCGCCCCCGGCCCGTCCCGCAGGCTGTGGCCGAGGCTGCCCGAACAACCGCCAGCCGACGAACGCCACAATCCCGATCACCACCAGGCTGATCACCCAGGGCAGCCAGCGCCGTGGCCGCTTGATGGGCGTCATCTTTGGATCGATCCGCTGCGGCGCGGGCACCTCGAGTTGTTCGTTCATCGTCTCTCCGGTCGCATCACATTAGAGCCGCATCGCCGGCAACCGGGCGATGCGCCAGATTACGCGCACGTTGCATCATAGTTGTTCCCGCCCTGTATCAGAGAAGCCGGGCGACGTCGCCTAAAGCGGTCGGTCAAATCTACGCAGGCCCCGGCTAAACCGCACGCCGCTCGCATTGCTGTGACATGATCCTGGCTCAAAAGTCACGTCACCGGTCGCCACTCCAGGGCAGTCGAGGCCGATCCTGGCAAATCTGGCATACGTCCGGAGGCGAGGGCGTGAATGCCGCTCTAGTAAATGTCAGTAAATGTTGTCCTGGTCGTGTGCGCCGGTGAACCAGGCGCAGGTGCGGGAGTCACAGCGGTTGGCTGGATCGTCATGCCGGATGGTGACGCCGCCGGCTTGGTCCGGGCGGTCCACTCGGCGGTCGGGCCATCAGGTGCCGCCGGGCACTGCATGACTAGGCAACGTGCTGACGCCTGCGAAAGGCGCCAGACCGACTGCGCTGGTGTTCTGCTACGGCCATTCTGTTGCGCTGGGCGCAGTCAGCCTGATCCGGACGGCCGGATCCCAGGGCGGAGCGGAACCTCCGGCTGGTTTGCACATTCCCGCAACAACACCGTGGACGAGACGGTTGGAGCTTTGGGACAGGCCAGTCATCGCCCGTCCCAGGAGAACCTTTTCCTCACCGCGGGTCGTTATGCGTATCCGTTTCGACGATGTGGGTAAGTTGATAGGACGGGATGGTGGGGCTGAACGGGCTGCTGCCCTTCATGACCAGCCAGCCAGCCCAGAGCAGGACCGCCACGAAGGGGATCGCCGCAATCGTATAGGTGCCATCGGGATAGTCGAACGCCATGAGCACCAGGACACCAAGAAGGAAGGCCAGCGTCAGCCAGGAGGTGAACGGCGCGAACGGCATGCGGAAGTCAACTCGCGCGGTCTCGCCACGGTTGATCGAACGCCGCAGCATCATCTGGCAAACCACGATGAAGCCCCAGGTGCTGACGATGCCGAGCGAGGCGACATTCAGCACGATCTCGAACACCTGCGACGGCAGCAGGTAATTGAGCACGACGCCCAGCAGATAAACCACCAAGGTCACGAGGATGCCGCCATAGGGCACCTTCTGCGTATTCATCTTGGCGACGAACGGCGGCGCCGACCCGCCCATCGCCAGCGAACGCAGCACGCGCCCGGTGGAGTAAAGCCCGGAATTAAGGCTGGACAACGCGGCGGTGAGCACGACGACGTTCATCGCCGTGCCGATCCCAGGCACGCCCAAGGCGCCGAAGAAGGTGACGAACGGGCTGACCCCGGCCTTATAGGCCGTCCAGGGCATCAGCAGGACCAGCAGCAGCACGGAGCCCACGTAGAACAGCGCAATGCGCCACATCACGCTGTTGATGGCGCGGGGCAGCACCTTATGGGCGTCCTCCGCCTCCCCGGCGGCAGTTCCGATCAGCTCGATGCCCGCATAGGCGAAAACGACACCCTGGATGATGATCACCGCCGGCAGCAGCCCATGCGGGAAGATGCCGCCGTTCTCAGAGATGAGATGCATGCCCGGCGCCTGCCCCGACACTCCATGGCCAGTAACCAGGAGAGCCAGGCCAACCAGGAGAAACAGCACCAGGGCGCCGACCTTGACGAGGGAGAACCAGAACTCCATCTCGCCGAACCATTTGACCGCAACCATGTTCATGGCACCGACAAAGGCCAGGGCGCCCAGCGCAAAGACCCATTGCGGCACGTCGGCAAAAGTCCCCCAGTAGCGCATGTAAAGCGCTACGGCCGTAATATCCACGATGCCGGTCATCGCCCAGTTCAGGTAATACATCCACCCCGCGACGAACGATCCGCGTTCGCCCAGGAACTCCCGCGCATAGGATACGAAGCTGCCGGACGTCGGGCGATACATCACCAGCTCGCCCAGTGCCCGCAGGATCAGGAAGGAAAAGATGCCGCAGGCCAGATATACGATGGCAAGGGCTGGTCCAGCCAACTCCAAACGGGCGCCCGCACCAAGAAACAAGCCGGTGCCGATGGCGCCGCCGATGGCGATCATCTGGATCTGCCGGGGTTTCAGGCTTTTCTCGTAACCTTCCTCATGGGAATTGAGCCAGTCTTGCTTTTCGGAAGCAGACGAAGTGCCGGTCGCGGTCTGGTTGCTGGCGATGTCCATGAGAACCCTCTTTCCTTATTGGCCCAGTGACCATGAAGACGCATGATTCAGTCCGTTTTCATTATAATTGCCGCCACCCCGATTTGTTTTGAAGCTAGATCGCTCACGTCGTTTTCGCTGCGCTCCGCCTAGATGTTCAATTGGCCGGGGTGATCGAGGATATCGCGCGAAACCAGGATACATCTCCAGCTGAAGGTGCCGTCCCAATCGTAGCCTAGCGTAGCCGGTCGAGAAGACGCCAGCCAAGAATCATGCCATGCGTTGCGGCGGTTCGCGCCGAGGTCCCGACGCTTGCCGCCGTCGCCCCGTTTACAAGAATTGCCGGCGGACAGGTCCGGCTGCTTCCTGCCCGGACCCGGCTGCAATCTGCTCCATTCCGGCATGCGGCACCTTTACTTTCGGCGGACCTGGGCGGAATGCAGGATCATGAACGCCGATCCCAACACGGCTGATGCCTCGCCGGCCCCCAAGCCGGATCCTGGCATCACCGAAGACTCTGCCGTCACCGAAATCATCGCTGCACCCAACTGGCAGCGCACCCTGTTCCTGATGATGGGCATCCAGCTCGGCATGAACATGGGCTTCACCGTGCTCAGCCCGGTCATGCCGCTGTTCCTCCCGACGCTGGGCGTGCACGACCCGACGCAAATAGACCTCTGGGCCGGCGTGCTGTCGGCCGTGACGCCGCTGGTGGCCGCCTTTGCCTCGCCGATCTGGGGCCGGGTGGCGGACCGGCGAGGGCGCAAGCTGATGGTGCTGCGGTCGTGTTTCTCGATCTCGGTGTTCATCGGGTTGATGAGTCTGACGCAGAATGTGTGGCAGTTCGCCGGGTTGCGGGCGCTGATGGGGGTGTTCGCCGGGTTCAATGCGGCGACGATTTCTTTGGTGGCGACCCAGGTGCCGCCGCGGCGCCTGGGTTATGCGCTGGGCTGGTGCAGCACCGGGCAGCTCGTCGGCACCTT
>CAXTOB010000153.1:0-12139 GCA_964245505.1 uncultured Acetobacteraceae bacterium
GTGGCGCTCGACTGGCGCGCGATCCGCCGTGTGCTCGACGCGGCAGCGCATCGCGCTCAAGCACCAGCACCTCGGCCCCCGCGGCGATGGCCTTCAGCGCCGCGATCAGCCCGGCGGCGCCGGCTCCGACCACGATCACCGGCACATGCGCGTCGAACACCACGCCGTCTGGTGCCTCGACGCTCATGCCAGCTCCGTGAGGATGGTCGCGATCGAGGTGACCCGGCATACCGGGCGTAGCGCCTCGATGGCGGTCTCGTGCACGGCAGCCGTAAACGCGGCGCAACCATCCTCCAGCACGGTCACGTCGAAGTCGCGGACATGCGCCTCCCGCACGGTCGAGGCGACGCCGCCATTGGTGACGATGCCGCACGCGAGCAGGCGGGTGATGCCGCAGCGTCGCAACACCCACTCCAGCCGGCTCATGTAGAACGCCGAGTAGGCGACCTTCTCCACCGAGAGATCAGCGGGCTGCAATGCATCCACCATCTGATGGCCCCATGCGCCGGGGCAGAAATCGCCCTTGCGCAGGAACGGACGCAGCGTCAGCAGGTGCGGCGAGATCAGCGGCTCACCACCACGGCCGGGCACGAGGGTGAACTGCGTCTGCACGATCCAGCCACCGCCGCTGCGGAGACGGTCGGCCAGCGGTTTCAGCCGGTCGGGCAGGACGGTGATCTCTGGCGTGCCGAGGCCCGCCCGTCCGTAGGCGCCGTCCGGATGGACGAAATCGTTTTGCAGGTCGCAGACCAGGAGCGCGGTGTCGGCGAGGCTCATCGGCGGGTCACGATCACGTTGCCCAGATGGTCCACCCGGGCGACCAGGCCGGGGTCGATCACGGTCGTGGCGTCCGGCTGTTCGAGGATGGCTGGCCCGGCGATCTCGGCGCCGACCGGCAGCATCAGACGGTCATGTATGGTCGCAGTATGCCAGCCGCCGAACCACACGGGCCTCGTGCCGCGATCGGCAGCCGCGATGGACGCGTCCGGCCCTGGCGCGAGGGCAGCGAGATCGAACTTCGGCCGGCGGCCGATGGCGGCGACGCGCAGATTGACCAGACGCACGCCGACGCCCGGCAGCACGCGGGCGAACTGGGCGTGATACGCGCGCTCGAATGCGGCACGGATCAGCGCCTCGGTGATCCCGCCGGCGCCTCCGGCGTTCGTCCCGGGCAGCGGGACCACGACTGTATGCGTCTGCCCGGCGTAGTGCATGTCGGCCTCGACCACGATGTCGATCCGTTCGATCGACAGCCCGGCCGCCTCGACCACGGCACGCGCGCCGGCAGCCTCGGCAGCCAGCCTCCGGTTGAGCGCCGCCGCGTCGATCCCATCCAGCGACAAGTTCACCGTCTGCACTTGGTCATGCCGGATATCGGCAATGATGCACCCCAAGGCCGAGGTGACCCCGGGAAAGCGCGGCACCAGCGCCGCCTTCATCCCGACATCGGCGATCAGCGCGCCGGCATGCAGGGCGCCGCCGCCGCCGAACGGCACGGCGACGAAGCGTTGCGGATCGTGCCCGCGCTCGATGGAGACGAGGCGGATGGCGCCGGCCATGCGCGCATTGGCGACGCGCACGATTGCCTCAGCCGCCTGCTCCGGGCCGAGGCCGAGCTTGTCGCCGACAGCCGCCATGATCGCCTCGCACGCCGCTGCGCGATCAAGCTGGGCGAGCGCGCCGCCGATCGGCCGCTCGGCGTTGATGCGCCCGAGCACGACATTCGCATCGGTCAGCGTCGGTTGAGTGCCGCCTTGGGCGTAGCAGACTGGTCCAGGCCGCGAACCGGCACTCTGCGGCCCCACATGCAGCAGGCCGCCGGCATCAACGGAGGCGATGGAGCCGCCGCCGGCGCCAATGGTGGTGATCTCGATCATCGGCGTGCGGATCACCAGGCCGAATTCGATGGTGGCCTGAGCGGCGATGGAGACGTTGCCGCCGACAACCAGCGACACGTCGAACGAGGTGCCGCCGAGATCGCCGGTGATCACGTCGGCAAACCCGGCTGCCTCGGCGATCGCGGCTGCCGCGATGACGCCGGCGGCCGGGCCGGACAGCGCCGTGCGGACCGGCAACCGCCGCGCCGTCGCAGTTGACATCACGCCGCCGTTCGACTGCACAATGTGGAACTGCCCGGTAAAGCCGTCGTCCGCGAGCGAGCGGTCGAGCTTGCCGAGGTAGCTGCCGACCACCGGCTGCAGATAGGCATTGAGCGCCGTGGTCGAGGTGCGCTCGAATTCGCGTATCTCCGGCAGGATCTGCGCCGAGCAGGCCACGTTGCCGTTGGGCCAAAGGCGCTGCGCCGCCGCGAGCGCAGCCATTTCATTGGCCGGATTGGCGTAGGCGTTGACGAACACGATCGCCAGCGCCTCCGCGCCCTGCGCCAGCAGCGTGCGTGCGGCCACCTCGACATCCTTCGGATCGACCTCCTTTCGGATGCTGCCGTCAGCGAGCACGCGCTCATCAACCTCCAGCCGCATGTCGCGATCAACGACGGGAACGAAATCGCCCCACAAGCCCCAGGTCTGGCGGCGGTCGCGCCGGCGCATCTCAAGCACGTCGCGAAAGCCGCGTGTCGTGATCAGCCCGACCCTTCCACCCTTGCGCTCGAGCAGTGCATTCGTGCCCACGGTGGTGCCGTGCACGATTGAGCCAAGGTCGCGCACGGCGCCGAATGAGCGCAGCCCCTGCAAGAAGCCAACCGCCTCGTCGCCCCGGTTGGCCGGCACCTTGGTAGTGCGGAACGCACGGGCCGCTTCGTCGAACAGGAACATGTCGGTGAAGGTGCCGCCGACATCGACGCCAACGACTTGGCTCATGCCGCGCCTGCCGTCACGTAACCAAGGCGGGCGTCGCGCTCGGCCGCATCGGCGTCGCGCGCCTCTGGCGGCCCCCAGCCGCCGCCGCCTGGCGTTTCGAGGCGAACACGCATTCCGGTGGGGACGGTGACGCCGGTGACTTTAGAGACCAGCGGCGGGCTGTGCGGGCCAAGCGCGTCGTGCCAAATGAAGCGGTTGAGCGCGCCGCTCTGCCCACCCGACACGCCGAACGGGCCGACCGTGCCGCGCTCCCCCAGCAGCGAAACTTCGGCGGCGGTCAGCACCTCGATTTCGTAGATGCTGCCGAGCCCGCCGCGATGGGTACCCCTGCCGCCGGAGTCTGGCCGCAGCGCCCACTGGGTGAACATCACGGGATAGGCTGCTTCAAGAATCTCGACCGGCGGGATGGTCGCGGTTGAGATCGGGTTGTTGGCGTGACTCAGCCCGTCCGTCTCCGGGTTGCCGCCCAGGCCGCCGCCGAAGAAGCTGAACATGACCCAGCGTGAGCCGTCGGCACGGTGGCCCGCAAGCGAGAGCGCATTGATGGTGCCAAATGGGGCGGCGGTGGCGCGCGCCGGGTCGGCTTGGGCCAGCGCGCCGAGCACGACGCCGATCAGCCGGAGGATGGTCTCGGTGTAGCCCGCCATCGGGCGCGGCGGCCCGGCGGCCAGCAGTGTTGTGTCCGGCACCACGAAGCCGATCGGCCGCAGGCAGCCGGCATTGGCGGGCACGGCGGTGAACACGTGCTTCAGCGCCACGTAGCAGGCGGCAATGGTGGTGGCGTAGGAGATGTTGACCGGCCCCTGCGTCGGCGTCGAGGAGCGGGAGAAATCCATTGTTATCGTCTCGCCGGCGATCGTCAGGTCGAGCGCCACGGTGAGCCGCGCGTCGGTGATGCCATCGTTGTCGAGCACGTCCTCGAAGCTGTAGCGCCCGTCTGGCAGGGCGCCGATGGCGGTACGCATTAACGCCTCCGCACGGCGCGAGAACGCCGTGAATGCCGCCTGCACCACGGCATCGCCATACTCGTCGAGCAGGCCGTGCAGCCGGCGTTCACCGAGGTCGAGTGCGCCGAGCTGGCCGTTGAGGTCGCCCCAGTTCGAGGTCGGTACGCGGGAGTTGGCGGCAAGGATATCGACGATGTCCTGGTTTAGCCGGCCGGCCTGGAGCAGCTTGACCGGCGGCAGGCGCATGCCCTCCTGGAAGCTTTCGGTCGCGCGCGGGTTGTAGCCGCCGGGCACGTTGCCGCCGATGTCGAGCCAATGCCCGGCCGAGGCCAGCCAGCAGAACAGCAACTCGCCGCGGAAGATCGGCCGGACCAGGCGGAAATCGTTCAGATGGGTGCCGCCGACGTAGGGATCGTTGAACAGGAACGTGTCGCCCGGCTGCAGGCCACCGTCCCGCGCGACCTTATCAATCACGGCCTTGACCGCGAACGCCATGGCGCCGACGAAGATGGGCAGGCCCGAGGCGCCCTGCACCAGCGTGTCGCCGGTTTCGGGATGATAGAGGCCGTGGCAGGCGTCCTTCGCCTCGGCGATGATCGGGTTGAACGCGGCGCGATACAGCGTCGCGTCCATTTCGTCGGCGATCTGGGTGAGGCGGCCGTCGAGGATGGCGAGCGTGACCGGGTCGATCATGCCGCGGCCTCGGGATCGGCATACGCGCTGCCGAGCGCGAGCATTTCAGGCGTGCCGATCAGGGCGTTGAGTCCGGTGAAGTCGAACATGCGGCCGGCAAACGGCAGGTTGCTGCCGTGCTCCGCCAACGACCGGTAGTAGTCCTGCGCGGTGCGGGCCAGGGCGCGCACGATGCCGCCGGGGAAGATGACCAGCCGGAAGCCCAGGCGCGCCAGCTCGGCACGAGGCAAGGGCGGCGTGTCGCCGCCATCGACGATGTTGGCCATCAGCGGGCATAGTCCCTGCAGCCCGGCGGTGACGGCCTCGAGCTGATCGCGGCTCTGCGGTGCTTCGACGAATAGGATGTCGGCCCCGGCCTCGGCGTAGCGCCGTGCCCGTTCGATTGCGCGGTCTAGGCCCTCTACGGCGACCGCATCGGTGCGGGCGATGATGAGCGTCTCGTCGCTCGCGCGGGCGTCGAGGGCTGCGTGCAGCTTGCCGACCATGTCGCCGGTGGAGACCAGTGCCTTATCGCGCAGATGGCCGCAGCGTTTCGGCATGGTCTGGTCCTCGAGCTGGATCGCCGAAGCGCCGGCGCGCTCGAACACCCGGACCGTGCGCTGCACATTCAGCGCGTTGCCGTAGCCGTTATCGGCGTCCACGATCAGCGGCGTCGGCACACGGTCGCGCAGCAGGGCGACGGTCTCGGCCACCTCGCTCATCGACACCAAACCGAGATCGGGCCGGCCCAGCCGCGTGTAGGCGATCGCGGCGCCAGAAACATACAGCGCTGGGAAGCCGGCTTCGGCTGCGATCGCGGCGGTCAGCGCGTCATAGACGCCGGGGGCGATCACCAGGCCCGCCTGCAGGTGGGTGCGTAACGTGTTGGCCATGCTCACAATCCGAGGTAGGTGCGTCTGAGATCGGGGTCGGCACGCAACGTGGCCGCCGGGCCAGATAGGACGGAAACGCCGTTCTCCAGCACGTAGGCGCGGTCGGCGAGGTCCAGCGACTGCACCACGTTCTGCTCGACGAGGAGGATCGCCAGCCCGTCGGCGCGCAGCCGGGCGATCAGCGCGAACATCTCCTCGACCAGCAGCGGGGAAAGGCCGAGCGAGGGTTCGTCGAGGATCAGCAGGCGCGGCTCGGCCATCATGCCGCGGCCGATCGCCAGCATCTGCTGCTCCCCGCCGGACAGCGTGCCGGCCGCCTGCGCGGCACGCTCCCGCAGGCGCGGGAACGTCTGCATAACCCGGTCCAGGTTCGCGGTGCGGTGGCCTCGGGCCCGGCGGTAGCTGCCCAAAGCAAGGTTGTCGCGCACCGACATGTCGGCGAACACGCGACGGCCCTCCGGCACGTGGATCAGGCCGGCGGCGACGATGGCGGCGGGCGCGGCACGGTCGATCCGCACGCCGCCGAAGTGGATCTCGCCGCCTCGCGCGGCCACGATGCCGGATAGGGTCTTGTTCAACGTGGTCTTGCCGACGCCGTTGGAGCCGAGAACGGCCACGATCTCGCCGGGCTCGACGACGAGGTCGATCCCGCGCAGGACCTCCACCGCGCCGTAGCCTGCGCGCAGGCTCGCCACGCGGAGCAGCGCGTCACTCATGGGGGACCCCCGGCGATGGGGGGAACCCCGGGGCATGGGTGGCGATCGGGGCATGGGCGGCCATCCGGGCGGCGGCGCCGGCGCCGAGGTAGGCCTCGATCACGGCGGGGTCGGCACAAACCTCGCGCGGCGGCCCGGCGGCGATCATGCGGCCCTGCGCCAGCACATGCACCTGGCTGCAAAGCTGCATCACCGCCTGCATGACATGCTCGATCATCAGGATGGTGACCCCGCCCGCACAGATATCGCGCAGGATTGGCAGCATGGCCTCGATCTCGGTCGGGTTGAGCCCGGCCAGTACCTCATCGAGCAGCAGCAGCAGCGGCTCCGTCGCGAGCGCCCGCGCCAGTTCGAGGCGCTTGCGGCCGGCAATCGTCAGGGACGCGGCGGATTTGTCCAGCTCCGCCCCCAAACCCACGCGTGTGCCGACAGCGCTGGCCCGCTCGAGCGCCGCGGCCCGCCCGGCATGGCGCAGATGCGTTCCGACCGCGATGTTCTCGCGCACTGACAGCCCGGCGAAGGGCTGCACGATCTGAAACGTACGGACGATGCCGCGCCGGGCGCGCCGGTGTGCGGGCTCATGGGTGACATCAACGTCGTCGAACAGGACGCGCCCGGTGCTCGGTGCGGTGAAGCCGGCGATCACCGTGAACAGCGTGGTCTTGCCGGCGCCATTGGGGCCGATCAGCCCGGTGATGCTGCCGCGTGGCACGGTGAGCGACGCATCGGCCACCGCGAGCAGGCCGCCAAACCGCTTGCTGACGGCGTCCACGACCAACATCAACGCACCGCCCTGCGCGACCCGGCCAGGCCGCCCGGCAGGAACGCGATGGCCGCCACCAGCAACGCGCCGAACAGCACCTGGTCGATCCCGGCGACCGAGCCCGCCATCAGGCGAGTGACCTCGCCCAGTGCATGTAGTGCTATGGCACCGACCAGCGGGCCAAGCACCGTGCCGACGCCGCCGACCACGGGCGCCAGCAGCGCCGCCACGGAGACGCCGGTGCCGTAGGCCAGGTTCGCGTCGATATAGAGGTAATATTGTAGGTAGAGCCCTCCGGCCGCGGCCGCGATCGCCGCCGAGATCGTCATCGCCCGCAGCTTGACGGCAAAGGTGTCGATCCCGAGCGCCCGCGCGGCCTCCTCGTTCTCGCGCACTGCCGCGAGCTGGGCGCCGAACCGCGAACGGGTGATCCACAGCGTGAGCAGCAGCACCGCCGCCACACAGGCCAGCGCGAGATAGAAGAAGCTGGACCGGCTGGCGAACTGCATGTTGCCGGGCCTCGGGTCGAGCCGCAGCAGCAGTCCGGCGGCGGCCCCCGTCACCGGCAGCGCGTTGGCGAGGATGCGGAACACTTCGGCAAAGGCCAACGTCACCAGCGCGAAGTAGGACCCGCGCAGCCCGGCACGGAACACCAACGCGCCGATCGCCGCCCCGACGCCCGCGCCGGCGATGATGCCACAGCCCGCGGCCACCCACGCATTGAGGCCATAACGGAGCTGCAGCACCGCGGACAGATAGGCGCCGGTGCCGTAGAACGCGGCATGGCCGAATGAGAGCTGCCCGCCAAGCCCGGCGAGGATGTTCCAGCCCTGTGCCGCCAGCGCGATGATCAGCGTGCCGACGAAGAAGTTGATCACCGTGTTGAACGCGGTCAGCAGCGGCACGCAGGCCAGCGCCGCCAGCACGATCGCGATCGCCCCGATCCTCACGCCGGGGCGCCGAATAGTCCGGCCGGCCTGAGCAGCAGCACGAGGATGAAGATCACGAAGATGCCGGTCTGGCCTAAGCTGTCGCCGAGGAACAGGCCGCTTAAGCTCTCCACGACGCCAATCAGCAGACCGCCCAGCATGGCGCCGGGCACCGATCCCATGCCGCCGAGCACGACGCTGGTGAACGCCACCAGCACGAACGCCTCGCCCGAGAGCGGCGTCACCGTCGTGCTTGGCATCAGCAGCCCGGCCGCCACCGCCAGGCTGGCGCAGCCGAGCCCGAACGTGACGCCGAAGATGTGCCGCACGTCGATGCCAACCAGCCGCGCGCCGAGATCCTCCCGCGCGACCGCACGGATGGCGCGCCCGGTGTCAGTCCGCGTCAGCAGCAGCCAGAACAGCAGGCCGACGATCCCCGCGGCGGCGCATCCGATCAGCCGCGGCTTGGACAGCAGCATCGGGCCGAGCGCTACCACGTCGAACGCGGCCGCATTGTCGAGCGAGCGCGGATCGGCGGAGAAGGCCGCGAGCAGCGCGTTCTGGATCAGGATCGCCAGGCCCAGCGTCACCAGCAGCACGTTGCCGTCTCGGCCGTGGCTGGCCGGGCCGATCACGAAGCGCTGCAGCACGTAGCCGAGGGCGAAGAACAGCGGCACCAGCGGCACGATGGCGAGATACGGGTCGAGACCGAACCCGGCCGCCAGTCCCCATACCGCGAACATCGCGAGGGTCAGCAGCGCGCCGTGGGCGAAGTTGATGATGTGGAGCACCCCGTAAACGAGCGTCAGCCCGAGCGCCACGAGCGCATAGACCGCGCCGGTGAGCAGGCCGTTCGCGGTGGCTTCGGCGATGATGGCGGGCGGATACATGCGGCCGGGTCAGGTGACCGGGAACTGCGGCTTGGCGTCGGAGAAGGCGGGGGGGAAGATCACCTTGATGTCGCCGCCTTGGACTTGGGTGTTGACCGGGGTGGCACCCTGGTTCTGTCCGTTGACGAAATGCGTCGGGCCGTACGGCATGATGTGGCCGATGAAGGCCGAACTGGCGAGCGCCTCGGTCAGCTTGGCGCGGTCGGCTGAACCGGCGCGGTTGAGGGCATCGGCGACCAGCAGCACGCAGGAGTAGTTCAGCATTACGTTGTAGCTGAAGACCTTGCCCATGCCTTCGACCTTCTGCCGCAGCGCGACGGTCTTCGAATTGCGCGGATCGGCCCAGTGATTGCAGTCGAGCAAGCCCTCGGCCACCGAGGGGAATTCCTTGACGAAGCGGTAGTTCGACGCGGCGCCGTTCAGGACGCCGTAGATGCCCTTGGGACGGATACGCTGCTGCTGCAGCGTGCGGGCCAGCAGCACGAATTCGCTGTAGTAGTCCGACGGCAGGATCAGGTCCGGCGCGAGCGAGCGGATGCGCAGCGCGATGTTGCTCATGTCGCGCGCGGGCGTTGGGTGGGCGATGGTGTCGAGGATCTCGAAGCCGCGCTTGGGGAGTTCGGTGGCCATCAGCTTGGCCAGGCCGCTGCCGAAGAGCCCGTCCTCATGGACGAGCACGACGGTCTTGGCTGGCTTGCTGGCGGCGTCGTTGATGGCGACCAAGTTATCGATCGCGACCGACGACACCTTGCCGAAGCCGGGCGCGAACCGGAAAGTGTTGGTCAGGCCGCGGCTGACGATGCTGTCGGCCACGCCGACATCGACGACGTACGGCAGGTCGTAGCGCGCTGCCGCTTGGCTCGCCGCCAGGCAGATCGGGCTGGCGAACCCGCCGACCACGGCGCAGACGCCGTCCGCCTGCATGCGCTCGATTTCTTGCACGCCGACGTCGGGCAGCGAGCGGGCGTCGCCGAACACCATGTCGAGCTTGGCGCCGACCATGCCGGCGATGCCGCCTGCTGCGTTGATCTCGTCGATGGCGATCTGCGCGCCGAGCCGGCCGAGATCGCCGTCTTGCGCCAGGGCGCCGGTGACCGGCTGCAGGACGCCGAGCTTGATCGCGGCGGGCTGGGCCCGCAGGGTGGTGGGGGCGGCCAAGGCCGCGGCGGAGCCGGCCAGCAACGTGCGACGGGAAACGGCGGTCATACGGCGCGACTCCTTGTTGAAGGGGGTGGACGCAGGTCCCAGCGCCGGCGGTCGCCGGTGCCGGTGCGGCTGAGATCGAGGTGGAAGGCGAAGCGGTCCGGCCGATATAGCGCCTGCAGATGCTCGACGCCCGCCCCGTTGGCATCGTGCACCACGCGGGTGAGCGAAAGGAGCGGCGCGCCGACCTCGAGCTGCAGCGCCTCCGCCACGTCCGGCCCGGCTAAGGTCGCCGAAATCGCCTGGCTTGCCCGATCGGCCACGATGCCCGACCGCTCCAGCAGGCTCAGCAGGGCGGTCGCCGCCAGTTCGGCCTCGTCGTAGGTCAGGCCGATCCGCTCCGGCACATGCGTCGTCAGGTGCGAGAACGGCGCCCCATTGATCAGCCGCACGCGCACTGAACGCTGCGTGCGCGCCCCCACGCCGAGCCCGAGCGCCTGGCCGATCATCTCGGGCGGGACGCCATAGGAGAACGACAGCAGCCGCACCTCGGTCTGCTGCCCCATCGACTTCAAATGGGCAAATACGTCGGCCAGGTCGGCCGCGACCACCGGGCTAAGCATTCCGTCGGTGACGAAGGTGCCGGCGCCAACCCGGCGCACGACCAGCCCCTCCTCGGCAAGCTGATCCAGTGCGCGTCGCACCGTTACGCGCGACACGCCCTGCCCGGCCGCAAGCACAGGCTCGCTCGGCAGACGCTGTCCGGCAGTGAACTCGCCCAATGCGATCCGCTCGCGGAGCATGAGGTAGATACGGCGCGCTTTCACCGACTCGACCACGGCAGTCACATATTTGTCCTTCGGCTAGTCACATATCTGTCCACTCTATGAGACAATTCTTGGCCGTCAACACTGCTGAGCACAATCGGCGAAGCCGAGCCGCGATATCGGCTAAAGTGTTTGCGTTGCGTCCTCGTCCAAGGTGGGCAGCTTGCTCAGCACGGTCAGCTTGGCAGCTGGCGGGTTGACCTGCCCAAGACTCTGGTTCGATCCCTAGACGTGGGCCGAGGTGGGTGCGGCCTGGCAGGGCGCGCGCTGGACGTTCAGTGTGCGGGAGTCCTGCCAAGCGGCGGCATTCGAGTGGCTCCTTCCGGACCTGCAGAGCATCCTCCTAGATGTCGCCGGCGCCGAGGTCGAGCATCGGGCGATCCGCCGCGTGCCACGCGGGAAGGCGACGCTGTTGCATTCCACCGTCATGCAATGGAGCGCTGATCAGCACTGCGGAGCAGAGATGGCCCGCTGACGCTCGGGGCGGCCTGAACGGAGGCTGGCCGTCCCCGGTTCCGGCCCCGCGCGCACCAGGATGGGTGCGAAGACCTCGTCTTGCGTGAGCGTGACCTGCCCTTGTTTGGCGAGTTCGAGGCTGGCCGCGAAGGCGCTGGCCCAACCCGAGCGCCGCAGCAGCGCGTCGCCTGGCGGGGGTGGCGCGCCGGCGCGGGCTGGCGCAGTGCCTTCGCCTGAACCTGCCTCCGGCAGCAGCCGGGCGAGCGGCAGCGGTTGTGGGCTGGTCCCGAGCAGCCGGAGGATGCGCGCGCGTGCATCCCCGATGCTGTGCAGCACCGGCCGCTGCGGCGCATAGGCCGCCTCCTCCGTTCGGGCGCCCTGGCCGTCGAGCAGGTCCAGGGTGGCCCACAGGAACCCGGCCACGTCCACCGCGCACCCTGGGTCGCCAGCGTATGGTCCCATGCCCTGGTCTCCGCGCCCGAACACGTCGCGCCCGAGCTGCGGCCAGCGGTCCAGCCAGGCAGCCACGGCCTGCACCTGCTGCAGCCCGAGCAGTTGCGCGCGCAAGCGGCGGGCGTGCCGGTCTGCCCGGGGCGGCACCTTGGCCTCCGCCGTCGGCCTGTCGTGCAGCAGCAGGCGGGAGCGCAGCAGCACGACCCAGGCGGCCATGACCAGCCAGCCGCCGCGCTCGGCCAAGGGCGCGGCCTGTCGCAGCGCCGGGGCAAGCTGGCCTAGCAGATCCGGCAATGCGATGCGGTGCAGGTCGATGCGCTGCGCCCGTGCAAGGGCCAGCAAGAGGTCGAGCGGTCCGCTGAACCCGTCCAGGTCAAGGCGAGGCGTGCCCCCGTCGGCACCGCCATCCCCCGTATCCGTCCCCTCTTCGTCTCGAAGGACGCGTCCCGTGCCGGAGGCAGCGCCGTCCCCGTGCAGGCTTGTCGTGGCCGGCGCTTGAACCATGGATCAGCCTTCGTCCCGTGGCGCCAGGTCGAACCGCAGCGCGGGCCAGCGCCTGCGGAACTCGGCCACGGCAGCGTGCGGCGTTTCGCCACCCGTGAAGAAGCTCCATCCCTCCACGCCCCATCCT
>CAXTOB010000153.1:12149-12550 GCA_964245505.1 uncultured Acetobacteraceae bacterium
GGATGGCGCAGCAGAGCGTTGACGCCCCAGTGCGTCCGCATCCAGCTTAGCACCTCGGGGTCGTCCGGCCCGCGCCCCAGCAGCACATCCGGCACCGGCAGGAGGGCGTGCAGGTCGAGCGGGCAGGTCCTGTCCTGCCCAGCCCGTGCCGCCGCCTGTGCACGGCGGACCTCCACGGCCATGAGAACCTGCCGGGCCAGAATGCGGCAGCCCGCGGCGGACAGCCTCCGTTCGGCGGGCAACTGCGCCAGGAGGAGGTTGAGCGCGTCCTCCTCGACTTTGGCGGGATCATGCCGCCACGGCACCGTGCCGGGGCCGCGCGCGGCCGCCACGAAGGCCGCCAGCGCCGCCTCCGGGCCACTGGCGGTGAGGTGGTGATGCACCCAGCCCGGCACGACGCC
>CAXTOB010000154.1:0-12526 GCA_964245505.1 uncultured Acetobacteraceae bacterium
GTTTGGGTTTCCTGTGGCAAGGACGCTTGGTAACTGCTTGAGTATGAATAATTATGCTCGATTGTCGGCATTGATTGGGCCGGCGCGGGTTAAGGATTTGGTGTTCACCGCGCGGCTGATTGAGGCACCGGAGGCTTTGGCGATTGGATTGGTCAGTGAGGTTCTGCCAGACCCCGAGGCATTGGCGGAGCGTGCCACGGCGCTCGCGATGCTGGTGGCGTCGCATGCGCCGCTGACGCTGCAGGCCACCAAGGAGGCTTTGCGCCGGCTGCGCGACAGTGCTGGCGGGACTGAGGACAAGGACTTGATCCTGATGTGCTACATGAGCGCGGATTTCCGGGAGGGTATGGATGCGTTCCTGACCAAGCGGACGCCGGTTTGGCGGGGCGAATAACGCGGTTGCGGTTGATGACGGCGTCCGGCTTGGTGGCAGCGGCGGTGTTGGATCGAGACCATAGCTCTTGGTGGTGCGCGGCATCGCACTTGCCGGACGGATCACGATTGGCCGAGACGTTTTGGCGGATCTGAACCGGATCGTCCATGAGTCTGCCAAGACGGCCTAGTAGGTCGTCATTGCTGATTTGATAGACGCAGGCCGCCTGTCCTGATCCACACTCGGCAGGATCTGGACGCCTCACAACAGTGCTGACAGTGCCTTAGTGTGGGTTTGGTGCGGATAGAAGCACAAAGCCTGCTCCAGCTATGGTTTTTGCGAGCATTTGTTCGGTCAAACGAAGCCGTTTGATCCGAACGTGCCCTAAATAGAAAGCGTTGCGAAGGTCGTGATCCGCCTCCCAGCATGGGGCATCTTTCATCCACGGCGGGTCGTCACTTCGGTGTAAAACTAATACCAACGGCCCTTCGCACTGGCCCAGACGTCGGCGAGCCGTCATTGCGAGCCGCGCTTGCGGCGCGGCAATTCAGGGCCGCGAGCATTGTGCTTGCCGCTCTGGATTGCCGCGTCGCTGCGCTCCTCGCAATGACGAAAACGGTCACAGCGAACGGCGTTTGGTATAAGTGGGATTAAGCCGCCCGTTTCGCGCTCAGCTTGCGGACGGATTCCACAACGTCCGTCCAATCGCCGGTCCGGCGTTGCCGGACGAGGGTGACGGATTGGTACCAGGGCGTGTCTGGTCGGCCGGCAATCCAGCGCCAGTCGGGCGTGGCAGGTAAGAGCAGCAGCGTTGGTATTCCAAGGGCGCCGGCAAGGTGGGCGACGGAGGTGTCCACGCTGATGACCAGATCGAGCGAGGCGATCAGTGCTGCGGTTTGATTGTAATCGACCAGAGCGCCTGAGGCGTCGAGAACATCGAGGGAGTAGGCCTCATCGGCGCGGGCGCCGACCTGAAGGCTGACCATGCTGGGATGAGCGATCTGTTCGGCGACCTCACGTGGGAGAGAGCGGCGGCAGTCATTGGTGTGCTGCGGATTGCCGGCCCAGGCGAAACCGACCTTGCGATCTTGCAGACGGCTGGTCCACTCAGCTTTCAACTCGGGGTTGGGCATAAGGTAGCCATTGGCGCCGGGGATATTGTCTGGTCTTACGCCGAGGAGACGCAGCAGGCTCATCTGGTCCACCCAGACATCGTAATGGGGGAGGGGCTCGTCACGCGGTACGACCGAGTCGATGCCGGCCTGATGGCGTAGAAGCGGGATCAACGGGCGGCTGCAAGCAAGAATGACGCGGGCGCCCCGGGCTGCAAGGTCGGGCATGTAGCGGGCCAACTGGATCGTGTCGCCCATGCCTTGCCCTGCGTGAACCAGCAGGGTTTGCCCATCCAAAGACTCTCCATTCCAGGCTTGGCCCGGTAGGTCGCGCCAGTAGGATTGGAAGAGGCGGTGCTTTCGGTGCCACTCGTATTCGTTGAAGCCGCGCTCGTAATCGCCATCGAGCAGCAAGGCCGTGGCAAGGTTCCAATGCGCTTCGGCGGAAAGCGGGTTGAGCGTGATCGCGTTCCGGCAGGCGGCCATTGCTTCGGCGAGCCTGCCTTGCGCCGTTAAAACAAAGCCGAGGCTGGTATGTGCATCGATTAGCGCCGGGTCGGTCGCGATCGCGGCACGGATGTCT
Source organism: uncultured Acetobacteraceae bacterium (assembly GCA_964245505.1). Lineage (GTDB taxonomy): Bacteria > Pseudomonadota > Alphaproteobacteria > Acetobacterales > Acetobacteraceae > DASWOJ01. The sequence goes on from CAXTOB010000154.1 coordinate 2,069, forward strand.
TGTTCGGCGTCATTCCACCGGTCTAGATCGGCCTTGGCATTGCCGAGATTGAGTTGGGCCGCGGCGTGGCATGGATCGATTCGGATCGATTCCGATAATGACTCAACTGCGTCCAGTGATCGGCGCAGCGCGTTCTGGGCGGTTCCGCAGAGGTAAAGTGCTTCCGCCCGGGGCGCACCGGCGGCGAGCGCCTGATCTACCGCAACCAATGCTGCAGCGGGATTGTCAGCGGCGATGTGGGCGCGGGCCAGATGGAGCCGCACCTCTGGGTCGTTCCGGTGGTGAGCGGCTGCATGCAGGAGGTCGGCTGCCTCGGCAGCACGTCCGTCCCGCAGTTTCAGCAAGCCGTATAGGTATAAGGCGTTTGGCTGGTTCGGTTCATGCTGCAGCACACCGCGGTAGATTGCTTCCGCGCGGTCAACACGGCCGGCGCGCTGGTGTCCGAGGCCCTCGATCAGGCAGGTCGTGATATCGGTCATGGCGGAACCATGACCGATAAATATTAACAGGAGCGGAACGCCTGGGAAGCGGGCAGCCGCACCGACCTTCCCGGGCAGACCATCGGGGCTGGTGGTCAATGGCTACAGATCAACCTGGATGAGATGCCGCGAGCCAACTGAGTCAGTGCCCGGAACCTGTGCCTGCTGAGTCGGCACGGCGCATCCTCAAGCGGGCACTCAGGCGATGGTGGTTGGCGTTCCGGCCAACAGATCGGCGAAGAACTCATGCATCGAGCGGGGTTCGCGACCGAGGATGGCGCTCAGCCTGAACGGGTTGCCGAGGAGGCCGTGCTGGTCGTAGCCGGCCGAGCTGCGAAGCATAACTGTCTTGATTTCACCTCTGCCGGTGAGCCGCGGACTTGGCGGTTTTCCGGTCCGGAGGGCGACGCCGCGATCGAGGTTGGCGGAACCTTGCGGGTCAACAATGGACAGGCCCTTCGCGCCGCGGCGCTGGAGGATCTGGGCATCATCCTGCAGCCCGAAATCGTGGTTGCCGACGATATCGCATCCGGGAGTTTGGTCCGCCTGCTGGCAGACCACGCCGCCCCGTCCTTGCCGCTGCATCTGCCGACGATGCCGAACCGGCATCCATCTCTCAAGCTGCGCAGCTTTATCGAAATCGTCGTGGAAATGTTCTGAGATTCTGGTTGCCGGGCATCGCGGCGTGTCTGACAACCGCTGCTTGTGCGTGAGGCGCAGAGCGGCGGGTTTACAGGGGGCTGCAACCCGGCTGCAGGGTGGAGATTGGAGGAGCCCGGCGTCATCGGTGAATAGGGCCTTCTCGGGCAGCGTCCGCTCGTGCACCTGTCTGCCAAGCAGCGACAGGGGCAGTCTGGCGACGCTCCGATGTTCATGGTCCATGTCCGTGACCACTGGGTTGAGCGCCCGTTTGAGAATGCTCTTGCGCTGGAGGTCTGGCGTGCCTTTCTTGCGCTCCGTTTGCCCAACAAAGGCACTTGGCGGGTTCAATGAAGGCATTGGGCAGGCACGACCAAGGCGCTGGGCGGACCCGATGAGGACGGTCGGCAAACCCTATGAGGGCGTTGGGCGGAGTTCGTGGGTGGCAGGCCCTCTCGGGTTTGGTGCTCGGACGGGTCCGCCAGCCAACTCAACGCAAGGTATTCTGAAACGAACCCTGAACATCTTGAACAATATGCGGTACGGCGGCGAACATTGTTAGCACTCTGTCGAGAAGAGTGCTAAGACGTCGTCCAGGGGCCGGCGTCTGGCTGCAACAGCCAGTTTGTTACCGCCCCAGTTGGAGCTACTCCCATGAAATTCCGTCCCCTGCATGATCGGGTCGTGGTGCGCCGCATCACGCCTGCTGAGAAGTCCGCTGGTGGGATCATCATTCCCGACACGGTCAAGGAGAAGCCGATGGAGGGCGAAGTGATCGCCGCCGGGCCAGGCGCCCGCAATGAGCAGGGCGCGATCGTTGCGCTGGACGTCAAGGCCGGCGACCGCGTGCTGTTTGGCAAGTGGAGCGGCACTGAGGTCAAGCTGGACGGCGAGGAGCTGCTCATCATGAAGGAAAGCGACCTGATGGGCGTCATCGAGGGCGCCGAGCCCGTCGCCAAGGCCGCGTAAGCCAAAGACGTACAACAAGGAATTAGAACATGGCAGCTAAAGACGTTCGCTTCGGCGACGACGCACGGAGCCGCATGTTGCGCGGCGTGGACATTCTCGCCGACGCGGTGAAGGTGACGCTTGGGCCGAAGGGCCGCAATGTGGTCATAGACAAGAGCTACGGCGCTCCGCGGATCACCAAGGACGGCGTGACGGTCGCCAAGGAGATCGAGCTTTCGGAGAAGTTCGAGAACATGGGCGCGCAGATGGTGCGTGAAGTGGCCTCGAAGACCAACGATCTCGCCGGTGACGGCACCACGTCGGCGATCGTGCTGGCGCAGGCAATCGTGCGTGAGGGCGGCAAGGCTGTTGCCGCTGGGATGGCGCCGATGGACCTGAAGCGCGGCGTGGACAAGGCGGTTGCGGCCCTGGTGGCTGAGCTGGCGCTGCGCACGAAGAAGATTACCACCGAGGCCGAGACGGCGCAGGTTGGGACGATCTCCGCGAACGGCGAGGCCGAGATCGGCCGGATGATCGCCGAGGCCATGCAGAAGGTTGGCAACGAGGGTGTCATCACCGTCGAGGAAGCCAAGGGCATGGAGACCGAGCTTGAGGTCGTGGAGGGGATGCAGTTCGACCGTGGCTATCTCAGCCCGTACTTCATCACCAATGCGGAGAAGATGACGGTTGACCTTGAGAACCCTTACATCCTGATCCACGAGAAGAAGCTGTCGGGCCTGCAGGTGCTGCTGCCGCTGCTGGAAGCGGTTGTGCAGTCCGCTCGTCCGCTACTGATTATTGCCGAGGACATTGAGGGCGAGGCGTTGGCCACGCTGGTCGTCAATAAGCTGCGCGGCGGGTTGAAGGTTGCGGCCGTGAAGGCACCGGGCTTCGGGGATCGTCGTAAGGCGATGCTGGAGGACATTGCCGTGCTTACGGGCGGGCAGGTCATCAGTGAGGACCTCGGGATCAAGCTGGAGTCGGTCACGCTGGAGATGCTTGGACAGGCCAAGCGGGTGTTGATCGAGAAGGAAAACACCACGGTCATCGAGGGCATCGGCGGGTCCGAGAACATCAAGGGCCGCGTTGAGCAGATCCGGGCGCAGATCGAAGAGACGACGAGCGACTATGACAAGGAGAAGCTGCAGGAGCGGCTGGCGAAGCTGGCGGGCGGCGTTGCCGTTATCCGCGTCGGCGGCAGCACCGAGGTCGAGGTGAAGGAGCGCAAGGACCGGGTTGACGACGCGCTGCATGCGACGCGTGCGGCCGTTGAGGAGGGCATCGTCCCGGGTGGCGGCGTTGCGCTGGCCCGTGCTTCGCTTATTCTGGCGCAGCTTAATGCCGACAACGAGGACCAGAAGTTCGGCATCGAGATCGTCCGTAAGGCGGTTCAAGCGCCGTTGCGGCAGATCGCGGCCAATGCTGGCGAGGACGGTGCGGTGATTGGCGGCAAGGTGCTGGAGAATTCCGAGTATGGGTTCGGGTTTGACGCGCAGTCCGGCACTTACTGCGACCTCATCGCGGCGGGGATCATCGATCCTACCAAGGTGGTGCGGGTTGCGCTGCAGAATGCGGCTTCGGTGGCGGGGCTGCTGATTACGACTGAGGCGATGGTCGCCGAGCGGCCGGAGAAGCGGGTGCCTTCGATGCCGGCTGGCGGCGGCGGCATGGGCGACATGGATTACTAAGGCTTTTCTTTCGGTGTAAGAGAACGGGGCGAGGGGAGTTTTTTGCGGTGACGCTGAAATTCCCTTCGGTTCCTGTAGTTGCTGTTTGGGGTGAGGGAGGCGCTTGTCGCTTCCCTCGCCCCGGCCCTCTCCCGGAGGGAGAGGGAGTAGCAGGTTGGGCTTGCTAGGGTTTGGTTTGTTCGTGCTGCTCGGCGGCGTGAGACAGGGCGTCGCCTAGTGCTTGGATCTTCTCGGCGCCCTTGCCTTCGGTCTTTTTGGCGATTGCGACGGTTTCCTTACCCAGCTTGGCGACGAGCTTGCGGATGGCTTCGCCATTCAGCGGGTCGGCGTGCAGGTGCTTCTTAAGGGACTCCAGGTCCTTGACGATGGTCTTGGCGGCGGGGCTGTCCACCTTCTCAAGAGTTGCTTCCCAGCCCTCGATGTTCTTGGTCGCGGCGGCGACGGTGAAGCCCTTTACGCCGTCGGCGATGTGCTTGATGGTCGCGTCGAACTGCGGCATTTTCCGCTCCTGTTGGGGCACGCCGCGGAATGGCGGCGTGCCGGGTGACAAGGCGTCAGGGCCTGCTTGGTTCCATTGAGATTATCACTCTAGCCATCATTACGGGGTACATGGCCGTACCGTCTCTGGCATGGGCGGATAGGCCGGCGGTTCGAACACAGCCAGGTACTCTGACCCGTTCTCCATCGGCAGCGTGTCGATGCGGCGATAGCCGACAGCATTCAACTCACAGTCCAGCAGGGCTGGCGGAGTGCCGTGTTCCTGGGTGACGCGTGTGGTGTCGAGGATGGCCACGCGAGCGCCGGGGCGCAACGCCGGCAGCAGGTTCACCATGAGGCCGAACGGCTGCTTTATCTCGTGATACATGTGGACCAGGAGAGCCAGGTCCACCGACGCCGGCGGCAGCCGGGGGTCGTGCGCGTCGCCCAGGCCAATTGCAACGTTCTGCAGGCCTGACTGGGTGACGCGCCGTTGCAGCGTTGCAAGGTATTCCGGAACAACATCCTCTGCCAGCACGCGGCCTGTTGGGCCGACCCGGTGTGACAGGTGCTCCACGTAGTAGCCGTTGCCCGCGCCGATGTCGGCCACCGCCATGCCAGGCTGGATATGGAGGAAGTCCATGACCCGCGTGGACTCCCCGGCGCGTTCCCGTTGATCCTCGTTGGCCCAACGGTCGGAGATGATAGGCGCAACCGGGCGGGCTGGCACGGGAAAACGGCTGGCAGGTAGGCCTGGAGGCCCGAGCGGACCGACCTGCGCCTGGGCTGCGCTGGCAAACAAGGCAAAGGCGATGGCCGCAACGGTCCGCATCGGCTTGGGGCTACCGCAGTAGGCGCAGAAGGGCTTTCCCGGCCGGGCTGGCAAGCTCCTTCCGGTCCAGCGTTCCGTCGTTGTCCCGGTTAGCACGGCGGAACGCCTGTTCGACATAAGCCAGGTATTCGGCCTTGCTGACGCTGCCGTCCTTATCCGTGTCGGCCTGCCGGAACTGCTGACGGGTGAGGACTGGCGCAGCTTCATGCGCGTCCAGAGTGTCATCCTGATCCCGGTTCAGCTCGTCGAAGTGGGCGGCGGCTGCGCTTTTCACTTCGGCCAGGTCGAGGGTGCCATCCTTGTCTATGTCATAGGCGAGCATAGGGTCGGCCTGTCGCTCTTCTGGCCGGCGGGTAATCGGGCCAGGATCGGTTTGCGCCAATACGACCGGGGGTGTCGCTGCCTTCACCACCGGCGCAACAGTCAGGCCGGCAAGCGTGATCGCCGCAGCGACCAAGACCTTGGTTGTTGACATGGATACATTCCTAATCACGTCGGGATACGTATGTTAACGTACAATCTTGACTTGGGTTTGGTTATAACGGTTTGCAACTCTGGCTTGTGAGCCATCAAATGGACTCATGGACCGCGGCCAGTGCGAGCGTGCAGTCCAAGGCTTGTTCCACGATGTCCTTGTGACGCGGGGCCGGCCCTGACAGCCGCTGTGTCCGAGCCGGCCTTAGAAGTTTAGGCGTATTAACGGCGTGCCGGGCGCAGTGCGCCGCTTGGTATGGCGTGCGTCACGATTTCTGCTGCGGCGACTTCGCCCCGGATCAGATCGGCCGATGCGACTGCCCGGCTGCCGAACATTGCGATGATGCCGTAAACAACCTTGGCGACGAGATCGAGGACGGTAATGCCAGCCGTCGCCGGCGTCGGCGGAAGCAGGCCGAGCCCATCCGGACCCGCCAGCACCAGGAGGGGATAGATCAGCCACAAGACCGTCAACAGGATTGCGTTGCGGACGTAGGTGTCGCGCCGGACTTGGTCGCGAGCCCGCGCCTCCTCCATCAGGGGGCCGAACAGCACCCATAGCACCGCAAGGAAGGCGACGCAGCTTGCGGCATACCAAACCCACTTAATGAGCGGCACCTGCGATGCGCCGAAGAACAGACCGGTCACGATCATCACCACGTCGGATGTGAGCAGCCCCGCAACCAGGCCGACTCGGCGCCGCGCGCCGTGCAGCGCAGTCATCGACAGGCCCAGCAACAGCGCCGGAGTGGTCACGGACCAATCGATATAGCGGGCGAACAGGAAGATGCGGCCGCTGGACAGCGCTGCCTCACCCTGGTGGACCGCCAATGCGAAGTAGGAGATCGCGGCGAATAGCGGCACGAAGCCATGGAGCATGCTGTGCCCCTCCTCATCCTGGGTCCGCCGCCCGCCCGCGGCAAACAGCACTACGGAGCCGACCAACATGCCGACCGTGCCGATCCAAAGCCAGTTCGTCTCGTTCATCCCGTCCATTCCTTTTTTACACCGACATGGGCGCCGGAGGTCACGTCATTGCGCCAGCCGGGTCAACATTGGACGGAATGCTCCAACATTCCTAGATGCGGCAAGGTGCAGGCTGTGCACCTTGCCGTCAGTCGTTGCGGATTACGATGCCTTCATCGAGCCGAGATACTGCTGCATGACCCCGGGGAGGTGTTCACCGAGCCAGTCGCCCATCTCCATCTCCTCGGTCTGCGACTGTTTCAGCACCGCTGCGTCGTCGGCCATGCCGGCGAACTCGGCCGTTGCTATCAGCGCCTTGTAGGAGGCGATCTCGTAGGCCTTGAAGCCGACGGCTGCGAGCATGTTTTTGACGACTTCATCGTCCGACGTCATATGGATTACGCCGGACACCTTGCCGACGATGTTGGTCACGGTCTCCTTGGCGGTGGAGGCGGATGTGCCGTGCTTGGACAGCAGGTCCTCGAGCCGGGTGGCCTGGGTCTTGGAGCGGTCCAGCTCCTGCTTCATGCGGGCGTGGAGTTCCGGGTAGGCCTCCATGCGGCTGAGCTGGGCCTCGATGGTCTCGACGGCTTGGCCTTCTACGGCATGCTGGTTGCGCAGGCCGGTCAGATAATATTCGGTGACGTTGCTCATGGTTCACTCCCCTTTGGTGTCCGGCAGCAACGCAGGCTCTACGGGGGGTTTTCCGGGCAGTAGGATCAGGTTTGTTTGAACTTGACCTCTGGCGAATCAGGCCAATTTCGCCGGGTCAAGCACGTCGCCGCATGTCCGGCAGCAGCACCGCAAGCAGGCCGAGCGCCGGCAGGTAGGCGCAGAGGCGATACACCGTCGTGATGCTGGTGAGGTCTATCAGTTCGCCCAACGCGGCGGCGCCGAGCCCGCCCAAACCGAAGGCAAGACCGAAGAACAGGCCGTTGACCAGGCCGACGTTGCCGGGGATCAGTTCCTGGGCATAGACGATGATCGCGGACGAGGCGGAGGCCAGCACCAGTCCGATGATGACGGTCAGCACCGCGGTCCCAACCAGGTTCGCATAGGGCAGGGCCAGGGTGAACGGCAGCACGCCGAGGATCGAGAACCAGATTACCCGCTTGCGCCCGATCCGGTCACCGATTGGGCCGCCTATCAGGACACCTACCGCAAAGGCGCCTAGGAACAGGAACAGCAGCAACTGCGACGCCTGGACCGATACGCCGAAGGTCTCGATCAGATAGAAGGTGTAGTAGGTGTTCAGGCTGGCGACGTAGAAGAACTTGCTGAACAGCAGGGCGACCAGCACGGCGATAGACAGGGCGACCCGGGCGCGCGACAGCCCGTTGTGCCGCACGGCGACGGTGTTCAGCGTCCGGCCGCGGGCCGAGTACCAGCGGCTGACGCCCCATAGCACCGCCATTGCCAGCAGCGCCACGGCGGAGAACCAGGCGATGCTGCCCTGGCCGAAGCGCAGCACCACAAAGGCAGCCGCCAAGGGTCCCAGGGCAGAGCCGGCGTTGCCGCCGACCTGGAACACCGACTGGGCCAGGCCGTAACGGCCGCCGGATGCCGCACGGGCCACTCGGGCAGACTCTGGATGGAAGACCGAGGAGCCCAACCCGACCATCGACGCTGCCAGCAGCAGCAGGGCGAAGCTGCCAGCGGATGACAGCAGCAGGAGGCCGAGCAGGGTGCAGCCCATGCCGACCGGCAGGGAGAACGGCACCGGGCGGCGGTCGGTATAGAGGCCCACCACGGGCTGCAGCAGCGATGCCGTCAACTGGAACGCCAGGGTGATGTAGCCGATCTGGGCGAAGCTGAGGGCGTACTGTGCTTTCAGGATTGGGTAGATGGCCGGCAGCAGCGACTGGATCAGGTCGTTGAGCAGGTGGCAAAAGCTGACTGCCAGCAGGACTGGAAATACGGTGCGCTGCAGGGGTGGGGCGGTCAGGGCCTGGCTCATCGGGGCGCTCCGTCTGGCAGTTGGACACGGCGGGGCGCCGCGCGTTTGCCTTAATGTGCGATGAAGGTAGCTTTATCGCCATACACCGTTTTGACAGCTCACGTATGCCGGGTTCGCCTCAGTGCCCGGTCAGAGGCGCCGCATCAGACGAGATCGAACCTCAATTCGCCTAAGCAGGCTTATGCGGCCTGTCACACAGATGGCCTGCGGCCGTGCCAGGCCACATAAGCCTGCTTAGGTCTTCATCTGTGCGCAAACCTCCAGAGGTTTGCTTAGTTGTTCCACGCTGCGGGCGATTCTGATGCCGGGCTTCAGCCAGACGTGCTTGGCTTTTGATATGCCGGGGAGCACGCCCTGGGGGGTGCCCATCCACAGGCTGGCGCACTGCGCAGCGGGGGGCTACGTCACGGCGCGGATGCCGTCTGCCACCCGGTCCAGCGTCCGCTCCGTCAGCGCGGCCATGCAGAAGCGGCCGTCGCTGACGCCGTAGATGCCGAACTCGGTCTTTAGCCGGTCCATGCTCGCGGCATCCAGGCCAGAGTAGGAGAACAGCCCGCGCTGATGCAGGAATCGGCTGAAATCCCGGGCGTTGTTGCCGGCCAGGCGTGCGACCAGGCCCTGCCGCATCTGCTTGATCCGGTCGCGCATGCCGTCCAGCTCCGCCTCCCAGCCGGCCCGCAGCGTGGCGTCGCCCAGGATGGTGGACACCAGCAGCGCGCCATGGCTGGGCGGGGTGGAGTAGTTGGTGCGTATGGCGACCTTCAGTTGGTCCCCGACCAGCCTTGCTTGGGCAGCGCTGGCGGCGACGACCGACAATGCGCCGACCCGCTCCCCGTAGAGGGCGAAGGACTTGGAGAAGGAGGTCGCGACGAATACCGGCACGCCGAGCCCGGCCAGGAGGCGTGCCGGCTGGCAATCCGCTTCCAGCCCTTCGGCGAATCCGGCGTAGGCCATGTCCAGGAATGGCACAAGGCGCCGGTCCTGGATGAGCCCAGCAAGCTCCTGCCAGTCTTCTGGGCGCAGGTCGGCGCCGGTTGGGTTGTGGCAGCAGGCGTGCAGCAGAAGGACAGTGCCCGGCGCCATGGCGGCGACGGCGTCCCGCATGGCCGGCCAGTCCACGCCGCCGGTGGCCGGGTCGAAGTAGGGATACTCGGCCACGTGCAGGCCGGCGCCGGCGAAGATGCTGGGATGGTTGCCCCAGGTCGGGCGGCTGAGCATGACGGTGCTGGCGGGCGCCAGGCGGCGAATCACGTCGGCGCCCAGCTTGAGGGCGCCGGTTCCGCCTAGGCTCTGCACGGTGACGATCCGGTCGGTCGAGTCGGCCAGCAGGGGGTCGCCGAAGACTAGGCGCTTGGCGGCGTCACAGAGGGCGGGCAATCCGTCCGGCTGCAGGTAGCCCCATGAGGTGATGTGGCTGGACAGCATGGCTTCGGCTGAGCTGACGGCCTGCAGGATCGGGATGCGGCCGTCCTCGTCGTAGTACATTCCGATGCCCAGGTTGATCTTGTCCGGGCGTGGGTCCGTGCCAAACTCCTGGAAGCCCGCCATAATCGGATCAAGGGATTCGGGTTGCAGGTTATCGAACAAGGACATGGCGCAGCTCCGGGGTGACCAGGCAGGATGCGGCTGAGCCAGCCTGGCTGCAATGGCGGAACCAGCCTTTGCGCACGGGGCCGCTGGCGCATCGTTCCGTTAAGCGGGTGTTCATGACAAATCTTTAAATCGGTAAGCGTGCCTGACCCCGTATCCTATCATGGCGTTATGTCAATGAGCTTGCCAAGCAGTCGAGGAGGCCGCGCCTGCCGTGCCGTGCCGCCCCGCCGGAAGGAGAGCGGCATGTTGTGGCCGTGTCTATCCCGGGGGCGCGTGGCTGCTGGGGTGATTTCCTATGCTGCAGGCTCGTTCACTCGCAGCAGAGCCTCGCATCAGCGAAGGTGCGGATACATCATGCTACAGTGCCACGGCGGCAAGGTCAGGACTGGGTTGGAATGGCGTTGA
>CAXTOB010000155.1:0-12481 GCA_964245505.1 uncultured Acetobacteraceae bacterium
CCCTAAGCGTTTCTAAAGTGTGCGATCCCAACCCGTAACGGCCGGCCTTGAAGAAAAGCGGCGATACTCCGAAGCTATTTCTAATTGCCTCGCACAGTACCCGGAGCTTTCTTCTCTCAAGATCCCGCGGCAGATTACCGGCAAACGAGTTACGCTGGGATACGATCTCCTCGAAAGGCGGGTTGATCCAGGGATGTAGGTGCGCGCCGATCGCACAGGCATGGCGCGCCAGAATGGCGCGCAGCGGCTCATAGCCATCCGGCTGCGACGCAACAGCGTAATCAACGACATAGATCGGACGGATACCGTAACGGTCAAAGATCGCCTGTGCCCGCTGCTGGAACGCCATGGCGGTCACCGCGGTCAGCGACCTGTCGAAGTCTTTGGACCAGTCGAACTCGGCTTCGGTGTCAACCACGACGTATAGACAGGGCGGGTCGTCGGATTGGATCGCAGCAGGTTCCAGCCTTGTACTCTGCACGTGGACCGGGCTGTCGTCCCATCGGACTGCATGTCTGGACGCCCTTGCGTCGCGCCAGTTTGCAATCTTGTGATCCCCGTCCATCAGTCCGACCACGGCGGATCGAGCAAGGCGATGCAGCGGTGGGCGGGCTTGTCCTGCAAGCTGGAAGCGTTTGGGGCCGAACCCGGCTGGCACCATAATGCCGTTCCTAAGCGCACTCTGCACTGCCCCCCACCACGCGACTGCTGCGTGCTCGACGGCCTGTGCAACCTGCGTGGAGTCGAGCGGGTTCGCAGCTGTGAAAGCCTGCAGCAACTGATCAAGCACCTCGCCGACTTGCTCGAGTTCAGCCCGATTATTCACCGGAATGCCGGAGACAAGATGACTGCCGACCAGGGCCGCTGCCGCACTGCTATCGGGGAAGAGCAGTCCGGCATAGGCTTCTGCAAGGACCGCGACGACCTTTGTGATCATCTCGGCTCGGTGACGGCGCGTCAAGTTGGTGCCATGCAGCCGGTAAATCATCAATTGATCCGGCAAAACTGCAACATTGCCTATTCTAAGGACCCGGTGGGTGAAGTCGAAATCCTCTGCATATTTGAGTTCCTCGCGCAGGTATGTCCCAAGGTGGCTGACTACCTCGGCACGGAACATCATGGATGGATGTCCCACGCGGTTGGTAATGTGCTGCTGCCATCGCAGGACCTGTGGATCGGTGTTAGCCACCCGGGGGTTCTGCGTGACCTTCCCGTCCTCAAGGTTGAACATCCGCGCGCCGACCAGCAGCACGTCCGGATGTTGGTCCAGGAACGCCTTTTGCCGGGCAAACCGTGTGGGAAGGCAGAAGTCATCCGCATCTGTCCTCGCGATGAGGCGGCCGCGGGCCGCGCTCATGGCGCGGTTCAGGGTGCCGACAACACCCAGGTTGACGGGATTGCGTATCACGCGCAGCCGCGGGTCTGTGATCGAGGCCAGAAGTGTGCTTGTCCCATCGGTGGAGCAGTCATCCACTACCACCAGCTCGAAATCCTCAAAGGTCTGTCCCAGTACGCTCTGGACACTTTGAAGGATGTAACGCTCGGCGTTGTAAGCCGGCAAAAGGACGCTGATTGTCACGGGTGCGGAGCTGCTCATTCCAACCTGCTGCTTATCATTATAATCGCCAGTCCTGCGCGATAAATGTGGCGCGGGCCTGCGACGGCGTACGCGGGCCTGTGCCATTCCGCCGGGCACCTCACGTCTTGAGCATGTTCCAGCATGAAGTAGCCTGGCCGCCTATAACACAGCAGTTTAATCAGCCGCATCGTTGTCTCTCACGATGCGCTCCATGCTTAGAATGCCTGCTTCCCGGGTATCCCGTGCTCGATCTCTTTCAGGCCTATTTAGGCCGTCGCTGCGTTGTGTCCGACCCGAGCGGCGCCCGCAAGGAGTTTTCCATGAGGGGCGGCACCCTGTTCCACCGCGAACCTGTGTAGCGCTTCAAAGGGTTTGCCTCCGGCCCTGCACCTGCGGCATGTCAGCACGGTCAGACCGAAAGGTTCCTGCGATGCCGACTCCACGCGACCGCGCCGAAGCCTTTTGCCGCCGTTTCGGCCTGCGAGTGCCGATCCTGTCCGCGCCGATGGCGGGCGCCTGCCCGGTGGACCTGGCCGCCGCAGTGGCCGATGCCGGTGGCTTGGGCGCAATGGGCGCTCTGCTGAGCGACGCCGCCGGGATCAGGGACTGGGCCGCCGGGTTCCGCAGCCGCAGCAACGGGGCGTTTCAGATCAACCTTTGGATCCCTGGCCCGCCGCCTCGGCGCGACCCGGCGCTGGAGGCCAGCGTCCGCAGCTTCCTCGGCGACTGGGGGCCGTCCGTGCCGTTGGAGGCCGCGGATGCCCCGGTCCAGGACTTCGACGCGCAATGTGCCGCGCTGCTGCAGGCGGGTCCGGCGGTCGTGTCCAGCATCATGGGCCTGTTTCCGCCGGCCTTCTTGGAGGCTTTGCGTGGCCGGGGGATCGCCTGGTTCGCCTGCGCCACTACCTTGGCCGAGGCGCTGACGGCGGAGGCTGCCGGGGCAGACGCGGTGGTGGCGCAGGGGATCGAGGCCGGTGGGCACTGCGGCGCCTTTGATGCAGCGGCAGCGGAACGCCAGGGCGCCGGGCTGATGGCGCTGATCCCGCGCATGGCGGACCGGCTGCGGGTGCCGGTCATCGCCACCGGCGGGATCGGCGATGGACGTGGCGTGTGCGCTGCTGCTGGGCGCCAGCGCCGTGCAGGTCGGCACCGCGCTGCTGCGCTGTCCCGAGGCTGGCATTCCCGCTGCTTGGGCCGACGCACTGCACGACTTGGAGCCAGAAGAGACGGTATCCACCCGCGCCTTCAGCGGCCGACTGGGGCGTGCCGTCGCATCCGCCTACACGGACGCGGCTGCGGCGGCGGCGGTTGCGCCCTATCCGGTCCAGCGCGGCCTGACGGCGCCGATGCGGGCTGCGGCGCGCGCTGCTGGCGACGCCGGGCGGATGCAGGCTTGGGCGGGTCAGGCCGCCGCGCTGGCCCGCCCGGAACCTGCTGGCGACCTGGTGCGCCGCCTGTGGGCCGAGGCGGAGGCGCTGCTTCCCCCCCGGCGCGATCTGTGACAAGCCCCGTCCATGGATCAGGGTCAGGCAGCAATCACACAAGCGGGCCAGGCGGGCGCCGCGCCCGTCCGCATCGGCGTTGATGGCTTCAATTTGGCGATGCCCAGGGGCACCGGCGTCGCCACCTATGGCCGGGTGCTGACGCAGGCGCTGGCGGGGATGGGGCATCCGGTGGATGTCGTGTATGGCCTGCCGATCGGTCCGCGTACCCCGGAACTGCTGCGCGAGGTGATCTTTTTCGACAGCCTGGATCAGGAAGGCGGACGCAGGCCGCCGGTGATCATGACCCCGCGCTGGGCGCGTGAAGCCGTGGGTGACCTGCAGGCCAGCGCAGCCATCCAGGTTCCCGTCACCGGCCGCGTACTGTCCGAGGGCTTCCGCAGCAGGATGCCGGCCTATGACCGTATCCTCAACGTCTGGGACCTGTGGGGCAGGGCGGAGCGGCACTTCAAGCGTTGGGGCCGCTTTATGCCCATCAGCATCCCCGACCCGCCGGCTATCATGCACTGGACCTATCCGCTGCCGGTGCTGCTGCAGGGCGCACGCAATGTTTATACGCTGCACGACTTGGTGCCGCTGCGAATGCCCTACACGACGCTGGACAACAAGCGGGCCTATCTCCGGCTGATCCGCGGCTGCCTGCGCTGGGGCGACCATGTGTGCACGGTGTCGGAGGCGTCGCGGCAGGACATCATGGACCTGTTCGGGGCGCCGGGTGACCGCGTGACCAACACCTACCAATCCGCCGTGCCGGCCGTGCCGCCGGTGGACGACGCCGGGCTGGGGGAGTGGCTGGCGGGCCTGTTCGGGCTGCAGCGGGACGGCTACTTCCTGTTCTTTGGCGCGCTGGAGCCGAAGAAGAATGTTGGACGGCTGCTGGAGGCTTACCTGGCGTCCGGCATCCAGACACCGCTGGCCGTGGTCGGCGGACGCGCCTGGAAGTCGGAAGGCGAGATGCGGCTGGTGCAGGGGGCAAACGGCGCGAAGGGCGGGGACTCCGGATTCGTCGCCTCCGGGCGGGTGCGGCAGTTCGAGTATATGCCCCGGTCCTGGCTGACCGGGCTGGTGCGCGGCGCGCGTGCGGTGGTGTTCCCATCGCTGTATGAAGGGTTTGGCCTGCCGGTGCTGGAGGCGATGCAGCTTGGCACCCCAGTCATCACCAGCACGGAAAGCAGCCTGCCGGAGGTTGCCGGCGAGGCCGCGCTGCTGGTGAACCCGTATGACACCGGCGCCATCGCCGGGGCGATGCGGACGCTGGATGGCGACCCGGCGCTGCGGGGTCGCTTGTCGAAGGCTGGGTTAGAGCAGGCGGCGCGGTTTGCCATGCCTGAGTATCAGGTGCGGCTGCGCGGACTGTATGCCTCGGTCCTGGCGGGTCCTGCAGGGGTACCGATCGTGGCGCCGACGCGGGACAGGTAATACTGGCCGCCACGGGTTCTGACTTGTCGAGCCCAACTGGCTCGGGTCGTTGCGAGCCGGCCCTGGCGCGGCGATCAAAGGTGGCGAGGGCTGTGTGTGCGGTCCTCAATTGCCGCCGCAAGTGCGGCTCGCAATGATGATGCCCTCGTCGGCGGTCAGGACTCTTGGCAGTTCGTATGACATATGGACCGCCCGCAGTATTGCTGGGCGAAGAAGCGTGAGGCCTTGTGACGGAGCTTGGCGCTGCGTGGCGGCAGGATGCGCTAAGCTTTTCCGCCCTACAGGCTGTTATAGATGCTTACCGCTTCGTCAACGCTGTCGCACATTTCCAACTGGCTGTTGTGGATGATCGCGGCGGTGTCGCAGACGTCGCGGATGAAGCTCATGTCGTGCGACACGATCACCAGGGCGCGGTCCGCCCGTTTCTCGAACAGCTCTTCCTGGCAGCGGCGGAAGAACCGCTGGTCGCCTACCATGATGACCTCGTCAATCAGGTAGCACTCGAACTCGATGGCGATCGTCAGCGCGAACGCCAACCGAGCGCGCATTCCAGAAGAGTAGGTCTTCACCGGCTCGGTCAGTTGATTGCCCAACTCGGAGAAGTCATCCACGAAGTCCCGGGTGTCCTGATAGTCCAGGCCATAGATGCGGGTGATGAACTTCAGGTTGTCCAGACCAGTCAGGCTGCCCTGGAAGGCGCCACCGAAGGCAAGCGGCCAAGACACGGACATGGTGCGCTCGACCTTGCCGGCCGTCGCCAGCTCAACGCCGCCAATTATCTTGATTAATGTGGACTTGCCGGCGCCGTTGCGACCCAGCACGGCAATCTTCTGACCGGGTGCAACGTCTAGATTCACGCAATCAAGAACGCGCCGGACGCCGCGTCCGGCGACGTGATACTCTTTCACAATATCGATGCAGTGGATCATGGCATGTCAGTTGCGGGCCGGCGCCTACGACGGCGCCGGCGGCAGGGCTACATCGTCCGATGTTCGCGGGCGCCGGCGGCGAGAAGAGTGCCGATGATGTAGAGGCCGAACAAGGTGGCGAACACGATGGCGACGTCGGCGAAGCGCTTGGGATAGGCCGCGTAGTCGGCCTCATTCGGCTTCACGATCTCATCCAAGTACAACTGCTGCCGTTCGGCATTCATCCGCGCCGTATCCAGGAAGGCGACGGCGGAGGAAAGCTGCCGCTCAGCGAAATCGCGCTGCAGGGTCAGCAGGTCGAACTCGGTCATCTGCGGGACCATGCTCTTGTCCGACCCAGTGATCCGCGCCCGTGCCGTGTCGATCTGCTTCTGCATAACGTCGATGCGGTTCTGGATGTCCGGGATCAGCGGGCTTTGCGGAGCCTTCTGCATCAAGGTCCCAAGCTGGGTCTTCGAGGCCGTTACCCGGTTCGTCATGTCCTGGATGGCGGCCAGCGGCGCCGCCGACTGCTTGTTTGGGTCCAGCACCGACTCGCGGTTGCGGAAGGCGGCGAGGTCGGTCGCTACCTGCTGCATGCGGGCCTCGGCATCTTCCACCTCATGCCGGGCCTCCTTCATCGTAGTCTCGCGCTGGCGGTCATTCATGCGGTTGACCAGCTGCTCGCCACCAGCCAGCAGGGCACGGGCGATGTCTGCAGCGTCGTCGGCCCGGAACGCCTTCACCGTCAGCGAGGTAACGCCGGTGGTGCTGTCCAGCGACACGTCCACATGCCGTAGGTAATGCTTGAACAGGTGCTCATTCGTCGCACCGAGGAACGGCAGTGGGAAGGCGGAGAGCGGGTCGGCCTCCGGGCGGGCGAACAGCTCACGTATGTTGACGGTGCGCCCAAGCTCCTCCAGGGCGTCACGGGACAGCATGTAGTCCTGGACGGCGAAGGTATCATCTTGCGCCCGGCTCATGCCTGTGCCTTGCAGCAGGCTGCTGAGCGGGTTGGAAGACTGCGAAGCTGCGCCGCGGACGACAAACTTCGCCTCGGACACATACTGACTGGCTGCAAACCCGAATTCATAAACGCCTGCGCCGATCGTTGGCGCCACTACGAACAGGAATAACGGCAGACGGCGGCGAACTCGTGACCAGAGGCTGGGCCGTGGCGGAGGCGCCCGGCGCGGCGGAAAGCGCCGGAGCTGCGGCTCGGCGTGGGAGACCTGCGCGTTTATTCCATCCATACCTAATCTATACGGGGAGCAGTGCAGCAAAATCAACCTGAGCTTCGCCGGGGATGGCCAAGCGTTGCAGGATGCACACGGCAAGATGATCCGATGCACTGTGCTACGTGTCTGCCCTGTTCGCGCCGGGTAAGCCGGATTACAAGCACCGGCGTGACATATTCCCGCGATTCCCGGCCTTTGGCGCCCGGCTCCCAGGTTCCGGCCAATGCGCCCGGTGACCCGTCTCATCGGTCATCCCAACTCGTTGAAGCTCCCCGTGCCTGCCGGTCCTCGCGGCGCCGGGCTGCGGCATTTCTGGTGTGCGGTGTCGTCCAGGCTTGCAGCGCCCTGCCGACCAGCACGCCCGAGGAACGGCAGGTCTTCAAGGCCCAGCAATCCGCCGCCAACAGCATCGGCTTCCGCATCGTGGATCTGGCGCCGGAAACGGTGGCGGCCCTCAACCTGGCGCCAGCCGAGGACTTGCGCGAATTGGGCGCGCTGGGCCGGTCGCGCCGGGCGGACGCCATCGGTGTCGGCGATGTGCTGAGCATCTCGGTGTTTGAGGTGGGCACGAGCCTGTTCGGCGCGGCGACCGGGTCGGAGCCCAGCACCGAATCAGCCGGGGGCTCGGTCAATCCGCTCACCCCCGGCGCGGCCCGCCACACAATTCCGGGCCTGCAGGTTGAGGCGGGCGGGACGATCAACTTCCCGTATGTCGGGCGCATACGCGCCGCCGGGCGCACGCCGTCCGAGCTGGCGCGGGTGATCGAGGACGGGCTGAAGAGCAAGAGCACGGACCCGCAGGTGGTCGTGTCGCTCGCCAGCAACCTGAGCAGCAACGTGTATGTCTCTGGCGACGTTGAGAAGCCGGGCCGGGTGCCGCTGACTCTGGGGCATGAGCGGCTGCTGGATGTCATCGCCATTGCGGGTGGGCCGAAGCGGACGGACTACGACACGTTCGTTCAGGTGACGCGGGGCAACACGACGTCGCGGATCCTGCTGCAAGCCCTGACGCAGCAGCCGCGGCAGGACATCACCCTGATTCCTGGGGATCGGGTGCAGCTTATTTACAAGCCTCGCAGCTTCACCGCCTTCGGCGCCAGCCAGAAGGTGGAGCAGATACCGCTGAACACCGCCAACGTCTCGCTAGCCGAGGGAATCGCCCGCACCGGAGGCCCGGACAACGGGCGCGCCGACGCCAACGCGGTCTTCCTGGTCCGCTACGAGTCGCCGGCGGTGGCCCGTCGCCTGGGGCTGGAAGTGCAGCCGGCTGGCACGCCGGTAATGTATCGCGTGGACATGCTGAACCCCACCAACTACTTCCTGACGACCAAGGTGGCGATGCGGGACCAAGATGTGCTGCTGGTCGCCTCGGCGCGCACGGACCAGATCAACAAGCTGTTCGGGTTGGTGAGCGCGTTCTTTACGCCGGTGCTGGTGGGCCGGGCGGTGTCGCAGTAGCGATGGGGACGGGTTGATGGCCTGGACCTGCGGGCCGTCGTTGGCGGTGCTGGCCGGGGCGTATCCGGCGTCAATCGGATAATACTGGTGTCCGGAGCAGTCCTGGCGCCCGAGGCTGCTGTCCCCGGCGGGCGCTTCGCCATGGTCACGGCTACGCCGGTCCTCCTGGGCCTGGCTATGTTCGCGGTGGCGCTGTTCGTGCCGGGCGTGCTGAACGACGCCGACACGTTTTGGCACATCAAGGCGGGCAAGTGGATGATCGCCCACGGTGCGGTGCCGCATACCGACCCGTTCTCCTACACCCGGGCCGGCGCCCCCTGGGTCGCGCATGAGTGGCTGGCGGAGGTTGCGTTCGCGCTCGCCTTTCGTGCCGCGGGGTGGGGCGGGGTTATCACGCTGACGGCACTGGCGGTTGGCGCGGCTTTTTTCCAGCTTGCGCGGCACCTCGGCCGCTGGCTGCCGGTTTCGGTGGTCCTGCTGCTTTGCCTCCTGGCGGCGTCCTGTGTTGCGCCAGGCATGCTGGCCCGGCCGCATATCCTGGCGCTGCCATTCTTCGAGACATGGGTGGCCGGGCTGTTTATCGCGCGTGCGAGGGGAGGGGCGCCGTCGTTCTGGCTGCTGCCTGTGATGTGCATCTGGGCGAACCTGCATGGCGGATACATGCTTGGGCTGATGCTCGTGCTGCCGCTGGCGTTGGAGGCGCTGCTCGACGTCCCGGGGGATTGGCGTCATACCGTAGTGCGATGGGGCGGGTTCCTGCTGAGCGCGGTGGCGGCAGCGGCGGTGACGCCGCACGGGCTGGCCGGGCTGCTGTTCCCGTTCCAGCTCGTCGGCCTATCCGAACTCAGCATGATCGTGGAATGGCGGCCGACCGACTTCAGCACCTTGCAACCCTTGGAACTCGTGCTGGCGGTTGGATTGTATGTTGCGCTGACCCGCGGGGCCAGGCTGCCGCCGGTGCGGTTGCTGATCCTGTTGGGGCTGCTGCACCTGGGGCTCACGCACACGCGGCACCAGGCGTTGGTGGGCGTGATCCTGCCGCTGCTGCTAGCCGGCCCAATCGCTGCTGCCCTGCCTGCGCTCCGGCAGGACCGTGGCGGCGCGCGTTGGGCGGCGTTGGGGCTGGGTGCGGCAGGCGGGCTGGTGGTCCTGCGCCTGCTGCTGCCGGTTGCGCCCGGTGGGAAGAATCCGGTTCCGGCGGCGGCGGTGGTGCATGTGCCGCCGGCCCTGGCGGCTCAGCCGGTGTTCAACGAATACTCTTTTGGCGGCTACCTGATCTATGCCGGCATCCGGCCGTTCATTGACGGGCGGGCCGACCTGTATGGCCCGGCGTTCATGCGGGCCTATGACGCCGCCACGTCGCCGAACCGGGTGGTTCTGGAGGATTTGTTCCGCACTTACGGCGTTCGCTGGACCCTGTTGCCTCCGGGCAGTCCTGCGGTTCAACTGCTGGACCTGATGCCGCACTGGTGCCGGCTGTATTCGGACGAAGTTGCCGTGGTGCACGCGCTGTCCTGCTGAGCGGGCTTGTGTCGCATTTGACCGGGTTGGCGCGCTGCTGGCTGGGCAGGAGATGCCGGGACGACGTTTGAGAGTGCGGCGGTGGGCCAAGGCGGCTTCACCCCAGCCCCGGCCCGGTCTAGAACCCCCCGATGTTGTCCAAGACCTTCGTGCCCGCCGACGTCGAACCGGGCCTTTATGCCGGGTGGGAGGCCGCCGGGGCATTCCATGCCGACCCGGCGTCCAGCGCCGCGCCCTACACCATCATGATCCCGCCGCCGAACGTCACCGGCAGCCTGCATATGGGCCATGCGCTGACGATGACGCTGCAGGATACGCTGATCCGTTGGCGCCGGATGCAGGGCAGGGATGCGCTGTGGCAGCCGGGCACGGACCATGCGGGTATCGCGACCCAGATGGTGGTGGAACGCTTGCTGGCGAGGGAGAGCAATCAGACCCGGCAGGAGATTGGACGCGAAGGCTTTACCGGCCGCGTCTGGGAGTGGAAGGCGGAGTCCGGAGGTGCGATCACCGGGCAGCTTCGCCGCCTCGGTGCCTCGCTCGACTGGGAGCGGGAGCGGTTTACGATGGACGAGGGGCTGTCGGACGCGGTTCGGGAGGTGTTCGTCACCCTGTATAAGCAGGGTCTGATCTACCGGGACCGCCGGCTGGTGAACTGGGACCCGCAGTTCCAGTCCGCCATCTCCGACCTGGAGGTCGAGGCGCGGGAGGTTAAGGGCAGCCTGTGGCACATACGCTATGCCATCGAGGGGCAGCCGGACCGGTCCATCACCGTTGCCACGACCCGGCCGGAGACCATGCTGGGCGACACGGCGGTGGCCGTGCATCCGGATGACGACCGGTATCGCGACCTGGTGGGCCGGTATGCGATCGTGCCGCTGACGGGGCGGTGCATCCCCATCGTGGCGGATACCTACTCGGACCCGGAGAAGGGCACTGGGGCCGTGAAGATCACACCGGCGCATGATTTCAATGACTTCGAGGTGGGACGGCGGCATGAGCTGCCGATGCCGTCGGTGCTGGATAAGCTGGGCCGGGTGACGGTGGCGGAGCTGGACTTACGAGAGGGTATGGACTTCGTGCGCGAGCTGGAGGGGCAGGACCGTTTTGCCGCTCGTAAGGCCATCGTCGCCGAGCTGGAGCGGCTGGACGTGCTGGAGCGGACGGAGCCGCATACGCACCAGGTCCCGCATGGAGACCGCTCCGGCGTGCCGATCGAGCCGCTGCTGACGACGCAGTGGTACTGCAACGCTGGCGAGTTGGCCAGGCCTGCGATTGCCGCCGTCGAGAGCGGGGCAACCGTTTTCGTGCCGAGGCAGTGGGAGAACACCTTCTTCGCCTGGATGCGCGACATCCAGCCTTGGTGCATCAGTCGTCAGCTTTGGTGGGGTCATCGCATCCCGGCCTGGTTCGGCGGCGACGGCACGGTGTTCGTGGAGCGTACGGAGGCGGAAGCGTTGGCGGCTGCCCACGCTCATTACGGGCGGGATGAGGCGTTGACCCGGGACGAGGACGTGCTGGACACCTGGTTCAGCTCGGCGCTGTGGCCGTTCTCGACCCTGGGCTGGCCGCAGCAAACGCCGGAGCTTGAGCGTTATTACCCCGGCCATGTGCTGGTTACGGGATTTGACATCATCTTTTTCTGGGTCGCCCGGATGATGATGATGGGACATCACTTCATGCGCGATGTGCCGTTCCGCACGGTTTACATTCACGGCCTCGTGCGGGATGAGCGCGGGCAAAAGATGTCGAAGTCCAAGGGCAATGTCATTGACCCGCTGGAGCTGATCGAGGCTTACGGCACCGACGCGCTGCGATTTACGGTTTGCGCGCTGGCCGGGCCGGGCCGTGACATCAAGCTCGGCGCGGCGGCCGTGGAGAACCGCCGCAGCTTCGTTACCAAGCTTTGGAACGCGGCGCGGTTTTGCGAGATGAACGGGGTGGCCCCGGTGCCGGGCTTCGACCCGGCCGGTGCGCGGCTGCCGTTGACCCGCTGGCTGCTGGACGCCTGCAACGCCGCAGTGGCCGAGGCGACTGCGGCGCTGGATGCGTACCGGTTCGACGACTACGCCGGGGCGGCATATCGCTTCACCTGGCATACCTTCTGCGACTGGTTCCTGGAGTTCGCCAAGCCCGTCCTGAACGGACCCGCTGACGCGGACGCCGCCGAGGTCCGGGCGGCAGCAGCGCATGTGCTGGGCGTCATCCTACGTTTGCTGCATCCGGCGATGCCGTTTGTCACCGAGCATCTTTGGGACAGCTTGGGCTACGGGGCCGCGTGCAGCCTGATCCGCGCGCCTTGGCCGGCGCCGGCCGCGGTTGCCGATCCGGCTACCGCGCGGCAGGAGCTGGAGTGGCTGGTGCGGCTGGTCTCCGAGGTTCGCACGGTCCGGTCCGAGATGGACATCGCGCCGAGCAAGCTCACGCCGATCCTGCTACGCGACGCGACTGCTGCAACCCTGGCGAATGCGGCTACTTGGTCGGGAAGTATCCAGCGGATGGCCCGTGCCTCGGAGATCAAGGCGCTGGATGGGCCGATGCCGCCGGACAGTGCGCAGATCGTGGTGGACGAGGCGACGGTTGTGCTGCCGCTGGCTGGGATTATCGATTTGGACGCGGAGCGGACGCGGCTGGGGCGGGAACGGCAGAAGTCGCTGGCCGAGGCGGACAAGGTGGTCCGGAAGCTGGATAACGCTGATTTCGTTAGCCGGGCCAAGCCGGAGGTGGTGGAGGAAAACCGCGGGCGCCTGGCCGCGCACCAGGCGGAGGCGGCGCGGCTGGCGGCGGCACTGGCGCGGATCGCGCCGGCGGGCGGGGGTGGTTCTGCTCCCTCTCCCTCCGGGAGAGGGCTGGGGT
>CAXTOB010000156.1:0-12444 GCA_964245505.1 uncultured Acetobacteraceae bacterium
GCATCATGCCGCCGGTCTGCTTGGCGGCGTTGCGCATCGCCACGCCATAGGCGGTCGGCGACCCGTGCAGCGCCAGCCCGCCCAGCAGGAACACCAGGATGATCATGTTCACGTCCAGCGCGAACAGCCCCTGCGCCCACAGCACCCCGGCCGCCGCCAGCCCCAGCGCCACCATCAGCAGCCCGCCGACCGGCGAGCGGTCCATCCGCCGGGCCGGCGCCATGGAGGTGTCCGGCGGCGGGAGCGGCGCCTCCGCCTCGGGCACGAATGCCACCACGTCCGCGTCCGCCGGGCGTATGGCGATGAACACGAGGGGCAGCAGCAGCACGATCAGCAGGGTTGGCAGCCAGTTGAAGGTGGCGAACACGGTGCTGCCGAGGGGCAGCATGGTGCCGGTCAGCTTTTCCACGATGTTCAGCGCGTTGCCGTGCGTCGCCTGGGTCAGCGCGATGGAGCTGGACAGCCCGCTGGCCCAGACGACGAAGCCGGAATAAGCCGCCGCCACCAGCCAGCCGAAGTCCACCCGCACCTGGCGTGCGGCTTCGCGCGCCAGGATGGCGCCGACGACTAGGCCGAAGCCCCAGTTCAGCAGGGATGCCGCCGCCGCGACCAGGAACGTCAGCGCGACGGCCTGGTTGGGCGTGCGGGCGAGCGACACCAGCCGGCGCAGCCCGCCTGCCACGGCCGGAGCATGGGCCAGGGCATGGCCGGTCGCCAGGATCAGGATCATCTGGAATGCGAAGGCCAAGATGGCGAAGATCCCGTTATACCAGGACGTCACGATCATGGCCGGCGTTCCCTTCGGCGCGATCCCCAGCGCCATGGCCGCCGTCAGCACCGTGAGGCCGATAGCCAGCACGAAGGGATCGGGCATGTAGCGCTCGAACAGCCCCACGAACGTCGGCGCCAGGGATTGCAGGCCACGGCGACGCGGTTGCGGCAGGGTCGTGCTGCTCATGCAGATGCTCCTTTCGAGCGTTTTCGGACGGTTCCTCGCTGCCGATCCTACGAAAGGTTCATCCAAGTCAACAGCCTCTCCCGACTGCCTCAGGGACGTGTGAACGCGAGGAGTTCAGGGGCGTGATGGCGATCCCGGGGCGCTGCACGTAGCCGTGTGCGGCTGTCCGGTCCCCGCTGCCTGGCCGGATCCGCCCATCGTCCAGGCAGCCGGGCCGCGGTTTGGAAGGGACGACGCAGGGTCCGGGTGCTCTGCTGCGGCGCGGCCGGGTGGCGGAAAACCTGGAGGGGCCTTCGCCGGGCCGCAGGTGCGGACCGTGCGTTGGCTTAACCCTATGTTCAATGTCGTGCCGTAACTTGGTCTCATTGCACAACGGATGGGATCACCGGCCTTGGACGACACGCCCGACATATCTCGGCCATTCCCCTTGGACCCGACGCCTACGGTGGGTTCGCCCCCTGCGCTGGATCTGCCGCCCGCGCTGGACCTGCGCGCCGCGCCGGATTTGGCGGCGTCGCTTCTCGCGCATCGTGGGGGCGACGTCTCTCTGAACGGCTCTGCCGTGCGGCACCTCGGCGGGCAATGCCTGCAGGTGCTGCTGTCGGCGCAGCGCACCTGGGCGGCGGATGGACGAACCTTCCGACTGCTGGCGGCGTCGCAGGAGCTGCAGGCCGGGGCGGCGCTGCTCGGCGCCAATGAATTATTGTGTAGGGAGGACGCGCCATGACCAAGTTGGTACTTACGGTGGATGACAGCCGTACGATGCGGGACATGCTGCGCCTGGCGCTGGACAGGGCGGGATACCGCGTGATCCAGGCGGTGGACGGGCTGGATGGGCTTGCGGTTCTCGAAGGGGAGCAGCCCGACATCATCGTCACCGACATCAACATGCCGCGCATGGACGGCTTCGGCTTCATCGAGGAGGTGCGGCGCCAGGGACGCCACCGTGCCACCCCGATCCTGGTTCTGACGACCGAAAGCGATGGCGACAAGAAGGCGCGTGCCCGCAGCGCCGGCGCCACCGGCTGGATCGTCAAGCCGTTCGACCCAGTGAAGCTGGTCGATGCCCTCCGTCGCGTGGCGGCCTGAGCCATGGCGACCCACGATCTCGACCCGATGGATGCCATCCGGCAAACCTTCTTCCAGGAATGCGAGGAGGGCCTGGCCGACCTTGAGTCCGGCCTGATGGCGATGGAGTCCGGCACGGGCGGCCCCGACACAGTGAACGCTGTGTTCCGTGCGGTTCACTCCATGAAGGGCGGCGCAGGCGCCTTTGGGCTCACCCCCCTGGTGCGCTTCGCCCACGTGTTCGAATCCACGCTGGACCGCGTGCGCTCGGACCAGCTTGCGCCGGAGCCGCCGGTGCTGCGCGTGCTGCTGCGTGCGGCGGACTGCCTGCAGGACCTGGTGCGCGCGGCCCAGTCCGGAACGGAAGGCACCCCGGCCCGTGTGGACGCGGTCGCGGCCGAGCTTGCCGCCCTGGACGGCAACGGCGCCGCGGCAGCCGATGCGGATGCAGCCGATGGCGGCGACGACTTCGCCGACTTCGGCTTCACGGTGGTGCCATTCCAAGCCGATACCCCGGCGGAAACCATGTGGCAGATCCGCCTCCGCCCCCACGCCGCGCTGTATGCCAAGGCGAACGATGTATCGCTGCTGCTGCGGGAACTCGGCCGCTTGGGAGCGATGGAGGTCCAGCTCGACACCGACTCTTTGCCGCCGCTGGCGTCGCTGGACCCAGAAGGCGCTTACCTCGCCTGGACCGTTGACCTGTATACTGCCGAGCCCGAGGCCGCCATACGTGAGGTTTTCGAGTTCGTGGAGGGCGACTGCGACCTGCTGGTGCAGCGCGCAGACGCGCCGGCCCCGGCATCCCTGCAAACGCCTGCCCAGACGCCCGCTGCGGCAGAGCCGGACGTGCTGGAATTGCTCCGCCGCATCCAGGCCGATGCGCAGGAGATGGCTGGCCCGACGGTCCCGCCACCTGCGTCATCCGCGCCGCCTGCGCCGTCCGCGCCTGCTGCGCGTGCTGCACCGCCATCCGCCGCAGTCGCCGCCGCTCCCGCTGCCGCCGATCCGCACCCTACTGGCCTCAAGGCTGCCGAAGCCGGACCGGTGGCCAAGCCCACCATTCGTGTGGACCTGGAACGTGTGGACCGCCTGATTGACCTGGTGGGTGAGTTGGTCATCAACCAGGCCATGTTGGCCCAACGTGTGGGCGAGCTGGGCGTGCCCCGCTCCAGCGGCGTTTCGACTGGCCTAGACGACCTGGGCGCACTGACCCGCGGCATCCAGGAAGCGGTGATGGCCATACGCGCCCAGCCCGTAAAGTCGGTGTTTCAGCGCATGCCCCGTCTGACGCGGGAGGTCGCGTCCATGACCGGCAAGCAGGTCCGGCTGGTGACGGAGGGTGAAGGGACGGAGGTGGACCGCACCGTCATCGAGCACCTGGCGGACCCGCTGACCCACATGCTCCGCAACGCCATCGACCATGGGGTGGAACGCCCGGACGTCCGTGTGGCGGCGGGGAAGCCGGCGGAAGGCGTGGTCCGCTTGGCGGCGATGCACCGCGGCGGACGCATCGTGATCGAGGTGTCGGACGACGGCGCCGGCATCAACCGTGCTCGCGTCCGCGCCAGCGCGATCGCCAAGGGCCTGATCGCCGCCGATGCGACCTTGTCGGATGACGAGGTGGACAACCTTATCTTCTTGCCGGGCTTCTCCACGGCGGAAACCATATCGGACATCTCCGGCCGCGGCGTCGGCATGGACGTTGTGCGCCGGCAGGTGCTGGGGTTGGGCGGGCGCATCAGCATCGCGTCCAAGCCGGGCCAAGGATCGTGCTTCACGCTCAGCCTGCCGCTGACGTTGGCGGTGCTGGACGGCATGGTGGTGCTGGTGGCCGGGCACACGATGATCGTGCCGTTGACCGCCATCATCGAAACCCTGCAGCCGAAGCGCGGCGACGTGCACGGCTTCGGCGACGAGCCGACGGACGCGGCACGCGTCGTCGCCATCCGCGGCACCTGGGTGCCACTGGTGGATGTGGCGGTGGCCCTGGGCTTCCGCGCCGCGCCCTTGGAAGATCTAGGGGCGGTGGCGCTGCTGGTCGAAGGGGAGGGCGGGCGCCGTGCTGCGCTGCTGGTGGATGCCATCCTCGGCCAGCGCCAGGTCGTCATCAAAAGCCTTGAAGCCAACTACCGCCCGGTGCCCGGCGTGGCGGCGGCAACCATCCTGGGCGATGGCCGCGTCGCGCTGATCCTGGACGTGGACGCTGTGGCCGCCGGCCCTGTCCCTCACCCCGCAACCGCAGGAGCGGTCTATGCTTGACACCGTGACGCTTGACGCCAAGACCGCCCACGCCCGCAAGCGGGAGCTGATCGCGTTCCGCATCGGCGCACAGGAATTCTGCGTGGACATCATGGCCGTGCGGGAAATCCGCGGCTGGACCCAGGCGACCGTGCTGCCGCGCTCCCCGGACTGGATGCGCGGCGTCATCAACCTGCGTGGCGCGGTGCTGCCGATCGTGGATTTGGCCGCCCGGCTGGGCTTCATGCCGCGGGAAGCGCCGGAGCGCCAGGTCATCATCGTGGCCCAGATCGCCAACGGCGCCAGCACCCAGATCGTGGGCCTGCAGGTGGATGCGGTGTCCGACATCCTCACGGTGGAGGACGGCACGCTGCAGCCGCCGCCGGATGTCGCGTCCGAGCTGGTGCGGAACTTCGTCCAGGGCTTGCTGGCCATCGAGGGCCGCATGGTCAGCCTGGTGTCGCTGGACCGCATCCTGCCGCGTCAGGACCTTGCAGCATGACGGCGGCTCACGCCATGGCCGGCGCCCATCAGCCGACAGGGGAGTTCACACTGACCGAGCGTGACTTCCGCGCCATCGCCGACATGCTGCGACAGGACGCTGGCATAACGCTGCCGGACGGCAAGACGACGCTGGTGTATTCCCGTTTGGCCAAGCGCCTGCGCGCCCTGGGCCTGCCCGGCTTCAGCGACTACGTCGCGCTGCTGCAGGGCGCCGACGGGGCCGAGGAGCGCCAGAACATGATGCGGGCGCTCACCACCAACGTCACACGCTTTTTCCGCGAGCCGCACCACTTCGAGCACCTGCGTACGACCGTGCTGCCGCCGCTGCTTGCGGCTGCCAAGGCGGGCGGACGAGTGCGGCTGTGGTCGGCAGCCTGCTCCAACGGGCAGGAGCCCTATTCGCTTGGGCTGACGATCCTCGACCTGCTGCCCAATGCGGCCGACCTGGACGTGCGGATTCTGGCGACCGACATCGATACCGACATGGTCGCGGCAGGCCGGGCCGGCCACTACGACGCGGAGACGCTGGCCCCGGTGCCGGCGCCGCTGCGTTCGCGCTGGTTCCGGCCGGCCGCGGATGGGTTGGAGGCTGGGCCTGAGCTGCGGCGGCTGGTGCAGTTCCGCGAACTCAACCTGATCGGCACCTGGCCGATGCGCAGCAGCTTCGACGCCATCATGTGCCGCAACGTGGCGATCTACTTCGACGCCGAAACCCAGGCCCTGGTCTGGTCCCGCTTCGCGCCGCTGCTGGCGCCGGGCGCGCACCTTTACATCGGCCACAGCGAGCGCCTGTCCGGCTCGGCGGCCGCGGGCTTCGTGCCGGCTGGCACAACGATTTACCGAAAGGTGGCCCAGTGATGACCGGACACGGGACTACCGGGCAACCGGTACGCGTCCTGGTGGTGGATGACAGCGCCACCATGCGCGCCATGATCCGCCACTCCCTGCGCGCCGATCCCCACCTGCTGGTGGTCGGAGAGGCGGCCGACCCGCACGAGGCTCGGGCGGCGGTCAAGGCGCTGAACCCAGACGTCATGACCCTCGACATCGAAATGCCGGGGATGGACGGGCTTAACTTCCTGGAAAAGTTGATGCGGCTGCGGCCGATGCCGGTCGTGATGGTATCCACGCTGACCAGCCGCGGCGCGGATTCCAGCTTGCGCGCACTTGAACTCGGTGCGTTCGAGTGCGTGGACAAGGGCAGCCTGCATGGCCCGGCGCTGGCCGCGACGGTACGCGCCGCCGCCGGCGCACGGCCACGCAGCCCGGCCGCGCCGCGGATGCCGACGCGGACGGAATTGCGGGGACATGGTCGCCTGGTAGCAATCGGCGCGTCCACAGGCGGGGTCGAGGCGCTGCTGGCCATCGTGCCGCACCTGCCCGCGAACTCGCCCCCGGTCGTCATCACGCAGCACATGCCGGCCGCCTTCACCGGCAGCCTGGCCCGGCGTCTGGACCGTTCTGGCGCCGCCCGCGTGGCGGAGGCGGAGGACGGCGTCCCCTTGTTGCCCGGCCATGTCTATCTGGCGCCCGGAGGTGCGGCGCACCTGACGGTCAGCGGCGGCGAGGGAAGCGGTCCTTTGCGCTGCCGGCTGCGTACCGGGGACCTGGTGAACGGCCACCGTCCCGCGGTGGACCCGCTGTTCGCGTCCGTGGCGCAGGCCGCCGGGGCGTATGGGGTTGGCGTCATCCTGACGGGCATGGGGCGCGACGGCGCGCAGGGCCTGCTGGCGATGCGCCAGGCCGGCGCCCGGACCCTAGGGCAGGATGAGGCGAGCAGCGTTGTTTATGGGATGCCGCGAGTCGCCGCCGAACTCGATGCCGTCGAGCGGCAAGTCTCCCTGGATGCGATGGCCAGCGCTTTGCTGGCGTTGTGCCGTGCCGATGAAAGGATTCCAGCCTGATGCCCGCCCCCGCCACGATGAAGGTGATGATTGTTGACGACCAGCTCAGCATGAGGCTGCTGGTCCGCGATGGCCTGCAGCAGCTCGGCTTTCGCGATTTCGATGAGGCGCCGGACGGAGAAGCGGCGCTGCGGATGCTGGTGCAGCCGGGCTCTGGCCAGCCGATCAGCCTGATCATCAGCGACTTCAACATGCCCAATCTGGACGGGCTGGCGTTGCTGCGCGCCGTGCGCGTCCATCCGCCGATTTCCAAAACCGCATTCATCATGCTGACTGGTCGTGGCGACAAGGACCTGGTGCAGCGTGCGGTCCAGTATGGCGTCAACAACTTCCTGGTGAAGCCGTTCACCATCGCCAACCTGCTCGAGAAGGTGACGGCGGTGTTCGGATCGCTGAAATGAGCGGCACCCTCCTTGCCGGCAGGACTCGGACTCCGAACCTTCCGGAACGGCGGGTCAACATCGTGCAGGGTGAGCAGCATGTGACGGAGGACGCCGAGCTGTGCCTAACGACCATCTTGGGGTCCTGCGTCGCTGCTTGCCTTTGCGACCCGATGGCCGGCGTCGGCGGCATGAATCACTTCCTGCTGCCCGGCGTTGACGGGGAGGGGCAAGGGATGCAGTACGGCGTCCACGCGATGGAGTTGCTGGTGAACGCCCTGCTGCAACGGGGTGCGCGGCGGGAACGGCTGCAGGCTAAGCTATTTGGCGGCGCCCGGATGGTGCAGGGCCTGACCGACGTGGGTGCCAAGAATGCGGAGTTCGCCACGCGGTTCGTGCAGCGGGAACGTATCCTGCTCGGCCCCGGCAGCCTGGGCGGGACGGCTGGGCGGCGCGTGCAGTTCTGGCCCGTCAACGGACGGGCGCGTCAGCAGGCCATCGGCATGGACGCCAACGTGTTCGCAGCCGAGCGCAATGCGCCGCCGCTGCCGGATACAGGCGCGGTAGAGTTGTTCTGATGGCGCCGGACCTGCATGAAGTGCTGGAGGCTGCCGGCGCCGAACTCGCCACGTTGGGCCGGATCGTGGAGGGCTTGCAGGACACGCTGGCGCCGGGGCAGGCAGATGCTGCCGATCTGCAGGTGCTGGACAGCATGACACAGCACCTGTTCGCGTTGTCCGCAGTGCTGTGCGGATTGGGTCCGGGATGGGACGGACAGGTGACGGCGGTGTTGGACACGGTGCCGCTCGGCTGCCTCCAACGGCGTTTGCGCGGTCAGTCGGCGCCTGCCCCAGATGCTTTGGGAGACATTGAGCTATTTGGCGATGGCTGATGCCGGGCTGGACGTCCGGCTTCACCTTGGCAGCTTGCAGGTCGCAGTCATCGAGGCCAACGGGCTGGAGCTTGAAGTGACATGCGAGATGCTGAGCGGCCTCGGGGTACGGCGCCTGGCGCGGTATCGAGCCGCTGCGGAAGCGCAGGAGGGGCTGATGCGGGACGGGGCGGACCTGGTTGTTGTCGGCTCGCTTCCCGGCGGCACGGACGAGTATGAGATGATTGGCTGGGTGCGCCGGGATGCACCGGAAGCGATGCGGGCCGTGCCACTGCTGCTGCAGACCGGCCATACCCAGCGGAGCAACGTGTTGCGCGCACGGGACTGCGGCGCCAGCGTCGTGCTGGCGAAGCCGGTGCAGCCGCACGTGCTGTTCGAGCGGGTGGGATGGTTGGCGCGCGACCAGCGGCCCTTCATTTCCGTGCCGTCCTATGCCGGGCCCGACCGGCGGTTCCAGAAGCTTGGCCCGCCATCCGGCACGGCCGGCCGGCGCTCCGACGACCTGCCTCTGGAGGTCGGGGAGGCGAGCGAGAGCAACATGTCCCAAGCGGAGATTGATGCGTTGCTGAACCCGGTAGGCGCTCGATGACCGTATCCCGACTATCCCTGCTGGTGCACAAGCCCGGCGGCATGACTGCGGCCGAGGCCTCCGCCGCGGCCCATGCGAGGTTGCGCAACATGCAGCCAAAGGCCATCGCCAGCATAGACAACATGATCGCCCGCATGGCCGCCCTCGGCCAACCCCTGGTGCAGGGGCCGAATAGGGCGGCATTGGACGAGCTGTATGTCTTGGCAAATGCGGTGTTCGGCACCGCCGGTCTATTCGGGCTGAATGCGGTGGGCGACGTTGCTTACAGCCTGTGCGAGCTGATTGACCGCCTACGCGCATCCGGCGTTTGGCATCCGTTGGCGATCCAGGTTCACCTGAATGGCCTCGCCCTGGCACGCGGCACTGGGGGGGACGCTGCCCACGCTGTTGCCCTGGGCCTACGGCGCGTCGCGGGCAGCATCGGCAGTGCGTCCGAAGCAGCTATAAGCCCAGCAGGCTGCGTGCCAGACGTATGAC
Organism: uncultured Acetobacteraceae bacterium; assembly: GCA_964245505.1. Classification (GTDB taxonomy): domain Bacteria; phylum Pseudomonadota; class Alphaproteobacteria; order Acetobacterales; family Acetobacteraceae; genus DASWOJ01. The sequence goes on from CAXTOB010000156.1 coordinate 9,014, forward strand.
GCGGTGCCCCTCGCTCCACAGTCCAAATGCTGCGAGGCTGTCCAGCGGGGCGAAAATGGCATCCGTGACGTCACCGCCGGGCCGCGGCTCGCCGTCGGTCCAGCGGGCGGCGAAATCCAGTATGGTGTAGTGGAATTGCACGGCGCCCTCGGCGTCCCGGGTGATGCTGTCCACGTGAGTCAGCAGGTGCAGCGGCCCGGCTTCCAGCCCTGCCTCTTCCAGAAGTTCCCGCCGGGCGCCTGCCTCGGCCGTCTCGCCAAGTTTCTGGGCGCCCCCAGGAATGCTCCAAGCGCCCATGTTGGGGGGCTTGCCGCGGCGTACCAGCAGAACCGCGGGGCCAGGCCGCAGCATGACAACGCCGAGGCCGACCAAGGGCCGGGCGGGATATTCGCGGGCGCTCATGGTGCGGAGTTGGCCAATGGTGTCCAGTGCTCCAGCGGTGTCATGCGGTGAGCCGAAGCGGGCTCGGCGAAATCGGGCTGGCCGATGCTGCCGAATACCGCACGGGGCTGGGCGTCAGCCGGCAGGACGTGTTGGCCGACTGCGCGGCGGCGGTGTCTCTGGCGTCGGTCACACACGCAAAGCCGTGAGGGAGAGCCAGACGTTCAATCCTCGGCGGGTAGAGAGAGCGCCAGCCTGATACGGTCGAGCGACGCTGCTGTCAAAGCAACTGCGGTGGACCGGGCTTTTGCAGACTGCGGCCTGAAAGCATCCGTCAACTCGCTATGTTGTGTGCAGCCAACGCGCGGGGTGACCCCGGTTCAGGATTCCGCCAGCTACCAACGGCTTGCGCCCACCCACTGCCGGGCGTATCCGTCCGGTAACCGTCAGAGCGCGGATCGCAGGAGGAACATCCATGCCCATCACCCGCCGTACCGCACTTGGCTCCCTGCTCGCCGCCCCGGCGCTGCTCCGTGCTACAGGCGCCCACGCAGCCACGCGCACCCTAAAGATCAGTCATCAGTTCCCCGGCGGGACGCTGGAGCAGGGTGACTTCCGCGACCGCCTTGCCCGCCGCTTTGCCGCCGAGGTGCAGCAGCGCACCAATGGCGAGCTGGCATTCGAGATCTACCCCGGCTCGTCGCTGATGAAGACGGTGGCGCAGTTCTCGGCGCTGCGGCGGGGTGCGCTGGACATGACGGTCTATCCCTTGGCCTATGCGGGCGGGGAAGTACCCGAGGTCAACATCGGCCTGATGCCCTGCCTGGTCACGACGTATGAGCAGGGCATGGCCTGGAAGACCCAGCCCATCGGCCAGGAGCTTGCGAACCTGCTGGAAAAGCGCGGCGTGAAGATCATTACCTGGGTCTGGCAGGCCGGCGGTACCGCATCCCGCGTCACGCCGGTCGTGCAGCCGGACGACGTGAAGGGTCAGAAGATTCGCGGCGGCTCCCGTGAGATGGACCTGATGCTGAAGGCTGCCGGCGGCATCATCAGCTCGGTTCCCAGCAACGAGATCTATGCCGCGATGCAGACGGGGTCGCTAGATGCAGCCGTGACCAGCAGCACCAGCATCATCAGCTTCCGCCTGGAGGAGATCGCCAAGGCTGTCACCACCGGCCGCACCGGCAGCTTCTGGTTCATGTTCGAGCCGCTGCTGATGTCCAAGCAGGTGTTCGACTCACTGCCGGCTGATCAGCAGAAGGCCATCACCGACGTGGGTACGGAGATGGAGGCCTTCGCCCTTCAAGCCGCTCGCGCCGACGACGACGAGTTGGCGCGCGTTTTCGCCAAGGCGGGCGTGACGGCGCGGGACATGGACGCATCGGCCATTGGCAAGTGGAAAGACTTGGCCCAGGGCACGGCCTGGAAGGACTTCGCCGACCGCAACGCGTCTTGCGCCGGGCTCCTGAAGCTGGCTCAGGCGGTCGCATAGCTGCATGAGCACGCACGGCATCGACGCGGCCTCGGGCGCGATCCCAGAGACGGATGTTCCTCGCCGGGGCGTGCTGGGCATGGTGCAGGCCGGGTTGGACGGGATCAACGTCGTGATGGCCCTGCTTTCGGCCATCGCCATCGCCGCAGCCGGGCTGGTGCTGACATGGGAGGTCGCGGGCCGATACTTCTTCAGCATCCCCAGCGACTGGCAGGATGAGCTGAGCACCTTCCTGCTGATCGGCGCCACCTTCGCCTCGGCCGCCTGGATCCAGGCCCGGCGCGGGCACGTGGCGATCGATGCCCTGTCCCACGTGCTGCCCCCGGCGGTAGACCGGGTGCGCGGCATCCTAGCGGACGCGCTCAGCTTCCTGTTCGTGGCGTTCTTCGCCTGGAAGAGCATCACCTTGCTGATGGAAGCGTTGGAGGACGGGCAAACGACGCCGTCCGCCTGGGGGCCGCCGTTGTGGATACCTTATGGCTGCATGTCCGTCGGCATGGTGCTTCTGGCGGTGCAACTGCTGCTGCAGGTTTTTGGCAGTCGCCATCTGGATAGCCGACCCGCGCACCTTGCGCCGTCCCCGCATTAAGAGAGACTGATGGATACCCTGCAGATCGGCCTGATGTATGGGGGCGCGACGCTGGCTGCCCTGTTTTCGGGCATGCCCATCGCCTTTGCGCTCGGCGGTGTCGCCGTGGTGTTCATGATGCTGTTCATGCCGGGCGCGTCGCTCGATACGGTGGCGCAGAATGTTTACGAGGAGCTGGCCAGCATCACCCTGCTGACCATCCCGCTGTTCATCCTGAAGGGTGCGGCCATTGGCAAGTCGCGGGCGGGCAAGGACCTGTACGACACGCTGCACACCTGGATGCACCGGGTACCCGGCGGGCTGGGCGTCGCAGTCGTCCTGGCCTGCGGGTTGTTCGCTGCGATGGCCGGCAGCAGCCCGGCGACGTGCAGCGCCATCGGCAGCAGCGGCATCCCCGAGATGCGGCGTCGTGGCTACTCGCCGGGCTTCGCGGCCGGGCTGGTGGCGGCGGGGGGCACCTTGGGCATCCTGCTGCCGCCGTCCATCGTGCTGATCCTATATGCGGTGGCGGCGGAGCAGTCGCTGGGCCGTCTGTTCCTGGCTGGGATCGGCCCCGGCATACTGCTTCTGGGAATGTTCTCGACCTATGCCGTAGTGCGGTGGAAGCAAGAGTTCGGCCGCGCCACCGTGGCCGCCGCCGCCGGCGCCGTGCGGAGCGAGATACTGCGCCAGGACACCTACACCATGAAGGACAAGCTGGCGTCACTGCCGCGTGTGCTGCCTTTCTTGGTGCTGCTGACCGGCGTGATGGTGGCGCTGTATGGCGGCATCGCCACACCGAGCGAAACCGCCGGGCTGGGCGCCGTGCTGGCGCTGGCGCTGATCGCCGTAGTGTATCAAGCGTATCACCTGGGGGACCTCAAGCCGATCTTCGCCGGCACCTTGGGCGAGAGTGGGATGCTGCTGCTCATCATCGGCATGAGCCTGCTCTACAGCTACGTGATGAGCTACCTGCACATCAGCCAG
>CAXTOB010000157.1:0-3944 GCA_964245505.1 uncultured Acetobacteraceae bacterium
GGGCAAACCGGCGCAGCGGGCGGCCAGTTGTGGGGCAACTCGGGCTCTGACGTGCTGCGGGCGGGGGGCGCTGGGTCGAGCGTCGTTGTGGCCAGCAAGGGCGGGCAGTTGTTCTCGACCGGTTCGGGCGGCAACTTCCTCATAGCGGGCGCTGGCACCACGGTGCTGGACGGCAGCCAGGCGAGCGGCAACGACGTGTTCTTCGGCGGAGGCACGGGCACGCAGTCCAGCATCCTGCTCGGTTCAGGCAACGATCTGGTCGGCACGGGCACGGGCGCCAGCACGGTGCAACTGGGATCGGGGCACGACGCGGTGTTCGCCTTCGGCACGAGCACGATCACGGCAGGGACAGGCGGCGCGGACCTGGTGCTCGGCGGCAACGTAACATTCAGTGTGGCGCAAGGGGCGGCGCGCAACTTCTCGCTGTATAACTTCGTGCCGGGCACCGACAAGATCAGCTTGTCCGGCTACGGCACGAACGCAGTGGCAAGCGCGGTGGCGAGCCAAGCGAACGGCGGCGGGCAAACGGTGCTGACCCTATCGGACAGCACCAAGCTGCAATTGATCGGGGTGACGAAGGTGGACAGCAGCTTCTTCGCCTGATCCAGGCATGGCTTGACCCAAGTGCCGGCCAGGCGTCGCCGTCTGGCCGGCTCCAGTCGTGCCATGTTCTGCATTCACTGTTATCATTGATTGCAACACAGACCTGGATTCCTCCTTTGCACCGACGCCACCTCATCCAATCCGGTGCAGGCCTGGTCGCGGGCGTCCTGCTCGGCGCCGCCGGCGACCCGGCAGGCCCGACGCCGTTCGACGGCGCCACCGTACGCCGCCTGGCGCAGGCGTTGAGCAAGCAGCCCTTCGCCGCTCCCGATACCGGCCTGCCCGGCCCGGTGGACCATCTGACCTACGAGCAATACCGCGCCATCACCTACAAGCCCGACCGCGCCCTATGGCGGGACGGCGCTCCGTTCCAGGTGCAGTTCTTCCCGCGCGGCTTCCTGTATCGCCCGGCGGTCGAGGTGTTCGAGGTCTCGGCCGGCCAGGCCGCCCGCGTCCCCTACTCGCCCGACCTGTTCGACTGGCCGGACCCGGCGATGCGCCTGCCGGACCTGGGCTTCGCCGGCTTCCGCATCCACGCCCGGCTGAACCGTCCCGACGTGTTCACCGAGGCCGTGGTGTTCCTGGGCGCCAGCTACTTCCGCGCCGTCGCTAGGGATCAGGTGTATGGCCTGTCCGCCCGCGGCCTCGCCATCGGCACCGGCAACCCGCGCGGCGAGGAGTTCGCGCGCTTCCGCTCGTTCTGGCTGGAGCGTCCGGGCGAGGGTGCCGGGTCCATGGTGGTGCATGCGCTGCTGGACACCGCCAGCACCACCGGCGCCTACCGCTTCACCATACGCCCCGGCGAAACCACCGTGTTCGACGTCGAAAGCGTGCTGTATCCGCGCACCGACATCACCGAACCGGGCCTGGCGCCGCTGACCAGCATGTATCTGTTCGGCCCGGCGGATCGCCCGCGCGACGACTGGCGCCCGGCCGTGCACGACAACGACGCCCTGCAGATGTGGACCGGACGGGATGAGGCGCTGTGGCGCCCGCTGGCCAATCCCGTCGATTTGCAGGTCAGCGCGTTTGGCGACAGCAACCCGCGCGGCTTCGGCCTGATGCAGCGCGCCCGGGCCTTCGCCGACTACCAGGACCTGGAAGCGCAGTATGGCCGCAGGCCGGGCTTGTGGATCGAGCCGATCGGCGATTGGGGCGCGGGCGCCGTCAACCTGGTGGAAATCCCGACCGCCAACGAGACCAACGACAACATCGTCGCCTTCTGGCGTCCGAAGGAGCCGCTGCGCAAGGGTGGCGAGTATAGCGCCACCTACCGGATGCATTGGGTCTGGGACACGCCGGTGGCCGGCAAGCTGGCGCGGATCGCCGCCACCCGCAGCGGCGCCGTGCCGGGCGGGCGGGTGTTCGTGCTGGACATCGTGGGCGATCCGGTGAAGGGCCTGGCTGCCGACGCCAAGGTGCATCCGGACATCTCGGCAAGCGCGGGCAAGGTCGGCGGCGTCTTCAGCGTGCCCAACAGCGAGACCGGCGGCTGGCGCGTCAGCTTCGAGCTGCAGCCGGACGGCGCCAAGCTGTCCGAGCTGCGCTGCGTCCTGCTGGGCGAGGCCGGGCCGCTGTCGGAAACCTGGCTGTATCGCTGGACCGCCTGATGGACGTGCTGCTGCCGGTGTTTCGCGCCCTGCCGGACGAGGCGCCGCTGGCGATGCCGGTGCAGGACCTGCACACCGCGCCGGGCCATGCGCCGCGTCCGGCGACGCGTCCGGCGGGGATCGTGGGACGCCGGGTTTTCGTCATTGGCGGCGCCGTGCTCCTGACGGTTTATGCTTCTTATGAGATGTACTGGGTGCTCGGCGGCGCTGCGACGGTGCTGGGCTGGACGGTGCTGGCGCTGTTTGTCGTGCTGTTCGCCTGGATCGCGCTGGCCTTCACCAGTGCGCTCGGCGGGCTGTGGTCCACGCTGCGCGGCGGCGGGTTGGAGCTGGGACTGGACGGCCCTCTGCCGGTCCCCAGCCTGCGCACCGCTCTGCTGATGCCGACCTACAACGAGGACCCAGCGCGCGTGATGGCCGGCCTGCAGGCGACCTACGAATCCCTGGCCGCCACCGGCCATGCCGGCGCCTTCGACCTGTTCATCCTGAGCGATACCACCGATCCCGACGTTTGGATCGCGGAGGAGGCGGCGTTCCTGGCATTGCGGGAGCGCACCGGCGCGGCCGGGCGCATCTTCTACCGCCGCCGGCCGAAGAACTCCGAGCGCAAGGCCGGCAACATCGCCGACTGGGTCCGCCGCTGGGGCGCGGCCTATCCCGTCATGCTGGTGCTGGACGCGGACAGCGTGATGGAGGGCGAAACCCTGGTGCGCCTGGCCTGTGCCATGGAGCGCAACCCCGGTGTCGGCATCCTGCAGACGCTGCCGGTGATCGTCGGCGCCACCACGCTATTCGCGCGGATGCAGCAATTTGCTGGGCGGGTATATGGCCCGCTGATCGCGCAGGGGATCGCCTGGTGGCACGGGTCGGAGGGCAACTACTGGGGCCACAACGCCGCCATGCGTACCGCCGCCTTCGCCGCCGCGGCGGGGCTGCCGACCCTGCCGGGCCGTACCCCATTCGGCGGCCATATCCTGAGCCACGACTTCGTCGAGGCCGCGCTGATTCGCCGGGCCGGCTGGGCGGTGCATATGGCGCCGGGCCTGGGCGGCAGCTACGAGGAAGGGCCGCCATCCCTGACCGACGTCGCGGTGCGGGACCGGCGATGGTGCCAGGGCAACCTGCAGCACGCCAAGGTGCTGCCGGCGCGGGGACTGCACCCGGTCAGCCGGCTGCATCTGCTGATGGGGATCGGCAGCTACATCACCTCACCGCTTTGGCTGCTGTTCCTGCTGGCGGGCGTGCTGATTTCCCTGCAATCGCGGTTCGTGCGGCCGGAATACTTCGGGGAAGGCCGGGCGCTGTTCCCGTCCTGGCCGCAGGTTGATCCGGTGCTGGCGGCGCAGGTGTTCACCGGCACGATGGCGGTGCTGCTGGCGCCGAAGCTGCTGGCCTACCTCGCCCTGCTGCGGGACGGCGCGCTGCGGCGTGGCTGCGGCGGTGGAGTGCGGACCGGGCTAGGCGTGCTGGTGGAAACCTTGCTGGGCGGGCTGATCGCGCCGGTGGCCATGCTGATCCATACCGGTGCGGTCGCCGGCATCCTGCTGGGCCGCGACGGTGGCTGGAATCCGCAGCGGCGCGATGACGGGCGGGTGCCGCTGCGGCAGGTCGTGGCGGGATACTGGCGGCTGACGCTGTTTGGGCTGCTGCTGGCCGGGGCGGTCTGGACGGTGTCGGAGGCGCTGTTCCTGTGGATGCTGCCGGTGCTGCTGGGCCTGGGCCTGGCAATCC
>CAXTOB010000157.1:3993-12419 GCA_964245505.1 uncultured Acetobacteraceae bacterium
GCTACGGCGGCTGGGCCTCTTGGGCACTTTGGAGGAGCGGCAGGCGCCTGCCGTCCTGCTGCGCGCCGCCGCCCTGTCGCACGAGCTGCGGTGCCCCGCGGAGCCTGCCATCCCGCGCCTGCTGCGCGACCCCGCCCTGCTGGCCCGGCACCGCGACATGCTGCCGCCGCCGCGCCGCCGCGGCGAGGGTGCGGTTGATACGGCGCTGGCTACCGGGCTGGCGAAGGTGGCCGATGCCGATACGGTGGTGCAGGCGGCAGCTTCGCTGTCCCGGGCCGAGGCGGCGGCGGTGCTCGGCAATGCCGAGGGTCTTCATGCCCTGGAAAGCCTGGCCGGGTAATAGCGGCGCAACCGATAGGGATGCCGATGACCGTTCGAACCTGGGTCTGGCCCGTCCTGCTGGCCGGCGCGGCGGTCCTGCTCCCCATCGCCCCCCGTGCGGCGGAGCGGCCTGGCGCCGGATGCGGCGCTCCGTTCAAGGTCGCGCTCGATGTCGGCCACACCCTGTCCCAACCCGGCGCGACCAGCGCAACTGGGGTGACGGAGTTCGCTTACAACCAGCGCCTGGCCCTGGCGGTGTCCGATGCCCTGCGCCGCGGCGGCATCGCCACCGTGCTGATTGGCGAGGATGGCGGGCCAATGCCGCTGCTGAACCGGCCCCGGCTGGCGCAGGCTGCGGGGGCGTCGCTGTTCCTGTCGCTGCATCACGACTCCGTACAGCAGCAGTATCTGTCCACCTGGATGGCGGGCGGTCAGGCACGGCAATATAGCGACAGGTTCCACGGCTACGCGGTGTTCATATCGGACGCCAACCCGCGCCGGGCCGACAGCCTGCGCATGGCGACGCTGCTGGGCAGCCAAATGCGCGCTGCCGGTTTTTCCCCGTCCCTATATCACTCCGAGCCGATCCCGGGCGAGGGACGGCCGCTGGTGGATGCGGCGCTCGGCATCTTGCGATACGACGGGCTGGGAGTGCTGCGGACTGCAGCCATGCCGGCAGTGCTGCTGGAGGCCGCGGTGATCGTGAATCGCGAGGAAGAAGTTGCCGTCCAGCAGTCCGCCACGCTGGACCGGATGACAGGAGCGATTGCCGGGGCGGTGCGGCGCTACTGCGGCGGCGCGGCTGGTGCGGCCATGTAGCCAAGCCGTGCGTTTCGGACCGTGTTCGGCAGGCGGTCGGGGTAGCGTAGGGCGGATAAGCGCAGCGCCATCCGCCGACCCACAGCGATCCGGCGGGAGGCGCTACGGTTTCCCGCCCTAAATGCGGGTGAATGGCGGCAAATCGGAATCTAGCCGGCTCCCCTACTCCTGCGCCGCCAACCGAGCCGCCTGGTCCTCCGCCGTCAGCCGGTCCACGATGTCGTCCAGGTCGCCCTGCATCACCTGCTCTATCTTATGCACCGTCAGGTTCACCCGATGGTCCGAGACCCGGCCCTGCGGGAAGTTGTAGGTGCGGATGCGCTCGCTGCGGTCGCCGGTGCCGACCTGGCCCTTGCGGTCAGCGGCGCGAGTCTCGGCCAGGCTGCTGCGCTGGGCCTCATACAGCCTGGCGCGCAGGATCTTCATCGCCTTGGCGCGGTTCTTGTGCTGGCTGCGCTCCTCCTGCATCGCCACCACGACGCCGGTGGGGATGTGGGTGATGCGCACCGCGGACTCCGTCTTGTTGACGTGCTGCCCGCCGGCGCCCGACGCCCGGTAAACGTCTATGCGCAGGTCGGTCTCGTTGACCTCCACGTCCACCTCCTCCGCCTCCGGCAGCACGGCAACCGTCACCGTCGAGGTATGGATGCGGCCCTGGCTTTCCGTCGCGGGAACGCGCTGGACGCGGTGGACGCCGGACTCATACTTCAAGCGGGCAAACACATTGCGTCCGGTGATCTCCGCCACGCCTTCCTTGATGCCGCCCAGGCCGGTGTCGGCATATTCCAGCACCTCGACCTTCCAGCCGTGCGATTCCGCATACTTCTGATACATCTGGAACAGCTCGGCGGCGAACAGCCCGGCCTCGTCGCCGCCTGCCGCAGGGCGGATTTCTAGGATGGCACTGCGAGCGTCGGCCTCGTCCTTGGGCAGCAGGGACAGACGGATCTCGTGGCGCAGGGCGGGCAGGCGGTCCTTCAGCTCATAGAGTTCAGCCTCGGCTAGGTCCTTCATCTCGGGGTCCGAGAGCATCGCCTCCGCATCGGCATGAGCGCGCTCGGCAGCACGCAGCTCATCAATGCGCTCGACGATGGGGGTCAGCTCGGACAATTCCCTGCTGGCGCGCGAGAACGCATCGCCGCCAAGCCCCTCGCCAAGCTGCGCCGTCAACTCCGCGGCACGGCTGACGATGCGGTCGAGCTTGTAGTCCAGGTTGCCGCTCATGCGAGCCGCCCAGCTAGGTCCGCCAGGGCGACCTCGGTTTGCGCGCCGGTCGCCAGGTCCTTCACCTGCGCCACGCCGCGGGCCAACTCGGCGTCGCCGATGATGACGGCGGCACGGGCGCCGATGCGGTTGGCGCGCTCCATCCGGCGCTTCATGTTGCCCTTATAGCTCATCTCGGCCCGGACCCCGGCCCGGCGCAGCGTCTGCAGCGCGTCCACCGCCGCCGCCTCCTGCGCCTCGCCCAGCGGAATTACCACCACAGTTTTCTGCACGTCGGGCGCCGTCGGCATCAGCATGGCCAGGCGCTCGATGCCGGCGGCCCAGCCCACGGCGGGGACGGCCGGACCGCCCATCTGCGCGACCAAGCCGTCATACCGCCCACCCGCCATGACGGTGCCCTGCGCGCCCAGCCGGTCCGTCACGAACTCGAACGCAGTGTGGTTGTAGTAATCCAGGCCACGGACAATGCGCGGGTTCTCGCGAAACGGCACGCTGAACCGGCTCAGGTGCCCCTGCAAAGCTTCGTAGAACGCCGCAGCCTCCGGCGTCAGCACCGCCTGTATGGTCGGAGCATCCGCCACCAAGGCGCGGTCGGCAGCCTCCTTGCTGTCGAGGATGCGGAGCGGGTTGCGCTCCAGCCGGTCCAGGCTTTCCGGGGACAGCGCATCGCGGTGCCGGCTGAAATGCGCCACCAGCGCCTCGCGATAGGCACGGCGGCTATCGGCGTCACCCAGAGTATTCAGCTCCAGCACCGTGCCGTCGGCGACACCCAGGTCCTGCAGGATGTGCCAGCCGAGCGCGATCACCTCGGCATCGGCCAACGGTTCCGCCGGGCCGATCAACTCGGCGCCGATCTGGTGGAACTGGCGGTAGCGTCCCTTCTGCGGCCGTTCGTAGCGGAACATCGGCCCGGCATAAAACACCTTCTGCGGCAGCGACTGCGTCAGGCCGTTGCTGACCAGGGCGCGGCACACGCCGGCCGTGCCCTCGGGCCGCAGGGTGACGCTGTCGCCGCCGCGGTCCTCGAAGGTATACATCTCCTTGGTAACGACATCCGAGGTGTCGCCGAGGGTGCGGGCGAAGACGCGGGTTTCCTCGAAGATGGGCGTGGCCCATTCGTCGAAGCCATACAGCCCGGCCAGGCGGCGGGCCGTGTCGGTAACGTGGGCGTGGCGGCGCTGGTCGTCGCCGAGGAGGTCACGGGTGCCGCGAACGGGTTGAAGGTCGGCCAAGTTTGTTCCTGAGTCTATTCTGGTTCGTCATTGGGCACTGTCTGCGGCCAGGCAATCCGCGGACTGGCAGGGCAGCAACAGGTGCGGCACGTCTGGCGGCGTCTGGAATGCCGCGTTGCTACACCCGTTGCAATGGCGCGCAGCGACGCGGCGAAGTCTCATGCGCGCTGATAGCGCATCACAGGAGCGGTCTGAAAATTGGTTGGCCGTTTCCAAGTAAGACGGATCAGCGGAGCGCGATCCGCCAGTTCACGCCACCCGCCACCGGCAGCAGGCGCCTAGCTTTTCCGCCCTACGCCGCCCGCTAACCCCCAGCAGCGCGCTAGTCGAACGCTGGTTGCCGCTACTCCGCCGCCACCTTGGTGCCGTGCGCCATCGCCGGGGCCGGCTCCGCAGCAGCCAGTTCGGCGGCCTTGCGCTCGACCTGCTCGATGATGTGCTCCACCATGTCTCCACCCTCGATGGTATGGTCGGTGCGGCCGGCGGCATAGACCATGTGGCGGCCATTGCCGCCGCCAGTCACGCCGATGTCGGTCATCAGCGCCTCGCCGGGTCCGTTCACCACGCAGCCGATGATGGACAGGGTGATCGGCGTTTTGATGTGCGCCAGCCGCTCCTCCAGCGTCGCTACGGTCTGGATGACGTTGAAGCCCTGCCGGGCGCACGACGGGCACGAGATGATCTTGACGCCGCGGTGGCGCAGGCCGAGCGACTTCAGGATGTCCCAGCCGACATGGACCTCCTCCTCCGGCTCGGCGGACAGGCTGACGCGCAGGGTGTCGCCGACGCCGGCCCAGAGCAGGCTTCCAAGCCCGATAGACGACTTCACCGTGCCGGCGCGCTTGGTGCCGGCCTCGGTGATGCCGATGTGCAGGGGATGGTCGCACACGTCGGCAAGCTGCTGGTAGGCGGCAACGGCCATGAACACATCAGACGCCTTCACGCTGATCTTGAATTCGTGGAAGTCATGATCCTGCAAGATCTTGGCGTGCTCCAGCGCGGACTCGACGAGCGCCTCCGGGTTCGGCTCGCCGTACTTCTCCAGCAGATGCCGCTCCAGCGACCCGGCGTTGACGCCGATCCGCATGGAGCAGCCATGCTCCCGCGCAGCCTTGACCACTTCCCGCACCCGCTCGGCGCTGCCGATGTTGCCGGGGTTGATACGCAGGCAGGCCGCACCGGACTGCGCCGCCTCGATCGCGCGCTTGTAGTGGAAGTGGATGTCGGCCACGACCGGTACGTTGACCTGGGCGACGATGTCCTTGAGCGCCAGTGCACTCTCCTGGTCCGGGCAGGACACACGGACGATGTCCACGCCAGCCTCCTCCGAGCGGCGTATCTGGGCGACGGTACCGGCCACGTCGGTGGTCAGGGTGTTGGTCATCGTCTGCACGGTGATCGGCGCATCGCCGCCGACCGGGACCGGGCCGACCATGATCTGGCGGGACTTCCGGCGGGTGATCTGTTGATACGGACGGTAACTCATGGCTGCTCCCCGGCGCCTGTGGTCGGCGCGCGATATATAGGCCGTAACGTGGGCGACTGCGAGGCGGGGGCTACTGCGGCGCGGCGCGGGGCGCAATGGCGCCGTCGGCATCCAGCGGCACGTCGCGGCGGAGAGCGCCCGGCGGCCCCAGGGCGGGGGCGGCGACGCCGTCCACCACCAACTCGGTTCCGCCGGCGTTGCCGGTCGTCATCACCAGCTTGGCGCCACGCGGCACCGGCCAGGATTCGCCGCCCCGCATCAAGCGGCTGAGTAGGATTGGCCCCTGACGCTCGCGCACCTGGATCCAGGCGTCGGACGTCGCGCGAATCAACAGGTGCGGCACATCCGGCGTGGCGGCTGGGACTGCTGCGACCGGCAGGGTTGCGGCGGCAGGCATAGGCGTAGGCGGTGGGGCAGGCGGATCGGCGACGGGAACCGCAGGAGCCACGGCCGCAGGACTCGCCGGCCGGCCGGCCGGAGCCGGTGCCAAGGCGGGTGGCGGCGGCAGGATGGAGGCGACTTGGGGCGATGGGTTGCTGGGCGGCACGGCGCGGGCTGCCAGGGGCGCCAGGCGGTCCGGGACGGCGGGCACGACCTGCGCCGTAGTGCGGGTGTCGCCCGACATGCGATACCATGTGACATAGGCCCCGGCGGTCAACAGCAGTCCCAGCAGAACCACGGCGCCGACCGGCACGCCGCGCTGCGGCACCGGGGCGGGAAATTCCAGCTCGGGCTTGCGGTTAACCTCCTGCACCTCGGCCCGGAAGCGGCGAGCGGCCTCGGCGGCATCCAGGCCGAGGGCTGATGCATAAGTGCGGAGGAAGCCGACGGCGTAAGTGTTGCCGGGCAGATCGGCAACGCGGCCATCCTCGATGGCTTGCAGGTAAGGCAAACGGATACGGAGAGTGGCGGCCACGTCCGGCAGCGCCCAACCCAGGCGGTTGCGGGCGGCTCGCAGCTCCGCACCAACGCGGGCGGCGCCCAACACTGAGCTACCCTCGCCATCGGCGGGAGAAATCATGGTGGTCGGCTCTTGGAACCTGGCGTGCCGGTCGTGCTGCAAGGGACCATCCAACGAGTCGCGCCCCGCCAGGAGGACGGGCCGGCACAACAATTGATAAACCGGACCGGTAGGGAACGCCACGGGATACGACGCGGATGCCTCGTTTCCCACTTGGGACGGGTCTTGGCTGCAACGCCCGGCACGACCCGAGCCTGGTCCTACGTCAGCGACGGCTGTGCCCGCCTGTCCCCGGCATCACTGCCCGTTCACTCCCACCCGCAGACACCCGTCACCGCGTGCCGCTTAGGGTTGAGAAGGTCCGCGCTGTCCATTCCTGGAGTGCCACGGCGTTATGCGCCTCACGATGACAGGTCCAAACTGCGGGGCCGCAGGCACCGCTCCGGCGAACAACGCAGCCCTAGACGGCCAGCCCATGCTCCCGCGCCCAGGACTGCAACGGGCCGCGTAGGCTGGCCTGGCCCGCTGCGTTCCGTCGCACGGCGGCCAGGACGGCACGCAGCTCGCCAAGGTCCACGCTGGCCATGAACGCCTTCAGCCGCAGCAGCCCGGCAGCAGGCATGGACAGCGTCGTGATGCCCAAAGCCGACAGCACCATCGCCTCCAGCGGACGCGCCGCATGTTCCCCGCAAACGGACACTTCCACCCCGGCCGGCCCGGCGGCCGCCTGGATTGCCTCCAGCGCATCCAGCACCGGCGGAGACAGCAGGTCATAACGGCCGGACAGGCCGGGGGTGCCGCGGTCGGCGGCGAACAGGAACTGCATCAAATCGTTGGAGCCGATGGACAGGAAGTCCGCCGCCGCCACCAGCGCCGGCAACTGCCATAACAGGGCGGGCACCTCGATCATGCTGCCGATCTGCAGCCGCTCCGGCGCCGGGCGGACGCGGTCGGCCTCCGCCAGCAACAGGGCGCGGGCGGCTTGGAACTCGGCGACGGTCGCTACCATCGGGAACATCACCGATAGTGGCCGCCCGGCTGCGGCCAGCAGCAGGGCGCGGAGCTGCCGGCGCATCAGCGCCGGGCGGTCGAGGCCGACGCGGAGGCTGCGCCAGCCCATCGCCGGGTTCTCCTCCTGCTGCTGCGGCGCGTCGGGCAGCAGCTTGTCGCCGCCGAGGTCCAGCGTGCGGAAGCGCACGGGGCGGTCGCCGGCGGCGTCCAGCACGCGGGCATACATGGCCGCCTGCTCCGGGACCTCGGTCACGGCGCCGCGGGCGAGCATGGCGATCTCCGTCCGGAACAGGCCGATCCCCGCGGCGCCGGTGGAGTCGAGCTGCTCGACCTCGCGGGCCAGGCCGACATTCAGCATCAGGCGCAGCGGAACGCCGTCCAGGGTCTGCGCGGGGCGGTGACGCTGGGCGGCAAAGCCGGCCTCCAATTGGATGCGGGTGTCCAGGGCGCGGGCATAGGCCTGGCGGATCTCGGCCCCGGGACGCAGCAGCGCCTGTCCCTCCTCTGCATCCAGGATCAGGTCGTCGCCGGGCTGGGTGGCGTCCAGCAGGCCGCGCACGCTGCCGACGGCGGGAATACCCAGGGCGCGGGCCAGGATGGCAGCATGGCCGGCGCTGCTGCCCTCCTCGATGGCGACGCCGCCGATGCCGCGGGCGTGCCACTCCAGCAGTTGCGCCGGGCCGAGGCGGCGGGCGACCAGGATGGCGCCCTTTGGGATGGCGGGGATCTCGCTGCCGCCGTCGAGCGCGGCCAGCAGGCGGCCGGCCAGGTCCTCCATGTCCGCCAGGCGTTCGCGGAGCTAGGGGTCGGCGATCCGCCGCATGCGCTCCCGCAGTTCACCCCTCACGCGGTGGACGGCGGCCTCGGCAGCTAGGCCGCTGGTCACGGCTTCCCGCACGCGGCGCATCCAGCCGCCCTCGGCGGAGACCAGGCGGGTGGCTTCCAGGACCTCACGCGGGGCATCGCCCGGGGGGAGGCTGGTTTGGATCAGGTCGTCGAGGCTTTGGCGCATCGCGGCGACGGCCTGGTTTAGGCGGACGATCTCTGCGGCAGGGTCCGTGGCGACCGTGCGGCGCAGCGGGGCGCCCATGCCGTGCACGACGACGGGGCCGATGGCGATGCCGGGCGCCAAGGGTGCGGCGGGGAAGCGCCGGGGCAAGGTGGCGCCGAGCCCCTGCTCCGCCCCATCGGTGGCGCCGGCGGCGGCCAGGCCCTCGGCCAGCAGCATGGCGATGGTTTCCAGCAGCTCCACCTCGTCGTCGGCGTAGCGGCGGGGCGCGCGGTTCTGCACCGCCAGCACGCCCAGCACGCGCCCGGCCCGGCGGACCGGCACGGCGAGCAGGGAGGCATAAGGGTCCTCGCCGGTCTCCGG
>CAXTOB010000158.1:0-12328 GCA_964245505.1 uncultured Acetobacteraceae bacterium
CGAACCAAGGCTTTCCGAGTCAGAGTCGGAAGTTCTACCGCTAAACTATCCCCCAACAGCGCGCGTCCGTCAGTTTGTGGGGCGATACCATGCGGCCCCGCCTGGAGCAACCATCCCAGACGAATATGACGCTTCCGTGCAACTGGACTCTCGCACACCAGCCAATTTGGTCCCATGTTAACGCCTGAAAGGCGCAAGCATGGCCGAGGCCGCCGCAACCCACCCTGTCCGTGCCCATCGCGGCGACAGCCCCGTGTTCGCTGCGCTCGACCTCGGGACCAACAACTGCCGTCTCCTGGTCGGCGCTCCGACCCACGAGGGCTTCCGCGTCCTGGACAGCTTCAGCCGCATCGTACGCCTGGGCGAAGGGCTGCAAAGCTCCGGCCAGCTCAGCCCCTTGGCGATGGACCGGGCTATGGACGCGTTGCACGGCTGCGCCGCCCGTCTGGCCCGGCGCCCGGTCCGCGCCGTCCGCGCCATCGCCACGGAGGCCTGCCGCCGCGCCGCCAACAGCCCGCAGTTCCTCGCCCGCGTCCAGGCCGAGACCGGCCTTCGCTTCGATGTCATCACCACCCGCGAAGAAGCGGAGCTGGCATTGGAAAGCTGCGGCCCCCTGCTGCGTGGCGCCGGCCGCCGGGCGCTATTGTTCGACATCGGCGGCGGCTCGACCGAGCTGGCCTGGGTCCGCCTGTCCAGCACCGCCGACACCCCGCCGGAGCTGATCGGCTATGCCTCCTTATCGGTGGGGGTTGTCACCCTGTCCGAGCAGTTCGGCGCCGACGCCTTCACATCCGATGGGTACGACGCGATGGTGGGCGCCGTCGCCGCCCGGCTGCTGCCGTTCGAGCGGACGCACTGCATCGGGCATGAGGCCCGGGGCGGCGGCGTGCGCATGCTGGGCACCAGCGGCACCGTGACCACTCTGGCGGGCGTCGCTCTGGGTCTGGACCGTTATCGCCGGCCGCTGATCGACGGCACCACCCTGTCCCCGGCCGATGCCGACCGGGCACTGGCCATCGTGCTGGGCCTGGGCCGCGCCGGCCTTTCGGCGCATCCCTGCGTCGGGGCGGAACGCGCCGACTACGTGCTGCCGGGCTGTGCCATCTTCGAGGCGATCCGGCGCTTGTGGCCGCTTGGACCCGTCATCGTCGCCGACCGTGGGCTGCGGGAAGGAATGCTGCTGCGGCTGATGCGCCGCCAGTCCGCGCGCCAGCCGCACCGGTGGGAGTCGCAATCGCGCCCAGTTGCGCCTACCACCCTGCCCGCATGACCGATGATCCCGCCGCCAAGCACAGCAAGAAATTCAAGGCCGCAATCCCGTCCCGCGGCCTGTCGGTGTCGCTCAAGACCGCGACCGGACGCACCACCGCGTCGCAGAAGTGGCTGGCCAGGCAACTGAACGACCCCTACGTCCGCGCCGCCAAGGAGCAGGGCTGGCGGTCCCGCGCCGCCTTCAAGCTGCTGGAGATGGACGACCGCTACCACCTGATCGGCAAGGGCGCCCGCATCGTGGACCTGGGCGCAGCACCCGGCGGATGGGCGCAGGTGGCGGTGAGGCGTGGGGCGGCACGCGTGGTCGGCGTGGACCTGCTGCCGATGGATCCTGTGCCGGGTGCTACGATCCTGGTTGGTGACTTCATGGATGACACCATGCCGGACCAACTCCGCGAGCTGCTCGGCGGTCCGGCAGACCTGGTGCTGTCCGACATGGCGCCGAATACCACCGGGCACAACGCGACGGACCACCTGCGGATCATGGGGCTGGCGGAGTTGGCGCTGCACTTCGCAATGCAGGTGCTGACGCCCGGTGGCGCCTTCGTGGCGAAGGTGTTCCAGGGCGGGTCCGAAAAATCGATGCTGGAGCAGATGAAGCGGCACTTCGCGGCCGTGCGGCATGCGAAGCCGCCGGCCAGCCGCAAGGGATCGAGCGAGCTTTATGTAGTCGCCACCGGGTTCAAGGGCAGCACACCGTAGCATCTTCTCCCTCTCCCTCCGGGAGAGGGCCGGGGTGAGGGAAAGGCCCAGCAGCGCCGCAACCTCATCCCCGCACTGCTCAACAGGCCGATCTAGGCCCTGGCGGCTTCCCTCACCCTAACCCTCTCCCGGAGGGATAGGGAGCAACGCAGCGCATCGCACCCGTAACCTGACCGCGCTTGCGCCCGTCCGGGCCGGAGCCTATGTGGACGTGCCAAGGATGGGGACCCGTTGCCGGGCCGCCCGAGGATGAAAGGTCCCCGCCATGGCCCCCGACCACCTGCCGCTCGGCTCTGCCAGCGCCGCAAATGTCCATCGAATAGATGAGGCGCTAGCCTTCGACGACGTGTTGATCGTGCCGGGCTACTCGCAGGTGCTGCCGAACGCAGTCAGCACCCTGGCCCGCCTGACCCGCACCATCAGCCTGAACATCCCCCTGATTGCCGCGGCGATGGACACGGTGACGGAGGGGGCGATGGCGATCGCGATGGCCCAGTTGGGCGGCATCGGCGTCATCCATAAGAACCTGGACATCGCCGAGCAGGCGGCCCAGGTCCGCCGGGTCAAGAAGTTCGAAAGCGGGATGGTGGTGAACCCGCTGACCATACACCCGGACCAGACGCTCGCCGAGGCGCGGGCGATGCTGGTCCAGCACCACATCAGCGGCTTTCCGGTGGTGGAGCGGGACACCGGACGCCTGGTCGGCATCCTCACCAACCGCGACGTCCGCTTCGCCACCGACCCGTCCACCCCCGTGCATGAGCTGATGACGCACGAGAACCTCATCACCGTCCCCGCCCAGGTGGACCACAAGGAGGCGCGCCACCTCCTGCATCGGCACCGGATCGAGAAGCTGCTGGTGGTGGACGAGGCCTACCGCTGCATTGGCCTGATTACTGTGAAGGATATGGAGAAGGCGCAGACCCACCCCCTCGCCAACAAGGACGAGCTGGGCCGGCTGCGCGTTGCGGCGGCGACGGGCGTCGGGGAGGACGGCTTCGCCCGTGCCGAGGCTCTGGTCGCGGCCGAGGCGGACGTGATCGTGGTTGACACCGCCCACGGCCACAGCGCCGGCGTGCTGGGGAGCGTGGAGCGCATCAAGCGCCTGTCCAACGCCGTGCAGATCATCGCCGGCAACGTGGCGACGCCTGAGGGCGCGCTGGCGCTGATTGATGCTGGCGCCGACAGCGTCAAAATTGGCATCGGCCCCGGCAGCATCTGCACGACGCGCATCGTCGCCGGCGTCGGCGTGCCGCAGTTCACCGCCGTGCTGGAAACCGCGGCGGCGTGCCGGGAACGCGGCGTGCCCGCCATCGCCGACGGCGGCATACGCACGTCGGGCGACTTGGTGAAGGCCATCGGCGCCGGGGCCGACTGCGTGATGGTCGGCAGCCTGCTGGCCGGCACCGAAGAAGCGCCGGGCGAGGTGTTCCTGTATGAGGGCCGGTCCTTCAAGTCATATCGCGGCATGGGCAGCATCGGCGCGATGGCTCGGGGGTCGGCGGACCGCTACTTCCAGCAGGAGATCAAGGACACGCTCAAGCTGGTGCCGGAGGGGATCGAGGGCCGAGTGGGCTACAAGGGGCCGGTGTCGGCGGTTGTGCACCAGTTGGTCGGCGGCCTGCGCGCTGGGATGGGCTACACCGGCAGCGCCAACATCGAAGACCTTCAGCGCAATACCAGGTTCCGCCGCATCACCGGCGCCGGCCTGCGGGAAAGCCACGTGCACGACGTGGCGATCACCCGCGAAGCCCCAAACTACCGGCAGGGCGGATGAGCGCCGCATTGATGCTCCCTCTCCCTCCGGGAGAGGGCCGGGGTGAGGGATCATCGCTCCCTCTCCCGGAGGGAGAGGGAGCGATGATCCGTGCCGTGGTGTTCGACGCTTACGGCACGTTGCTCGACGTGCACGGCGCCATGCAGCGCAATGCCGACCGCTTGCCGCCGGATTGGGAGCGGATCAGCGCGGAGTGGCGCACCAAGCAGACCGAATACACCTGGGTGGACACCCTGACCGGCCATCACCGCCGCGACTTCTGGCAAATCACGCAGGACGCCCTGGCCTTCGTTGCCGCCCGGCACCGCATCACCGACCCCGCGGTGCTGCAATGCCTGCTGGCAGCCTACCGTCAATTGCCGGCCTACTCCGACTCCGCCCCAACCCTGTCCGTCCTGCGGCAGCGTGGGCTGCGGACCGCCATCTTATCGAATGGCGAGCCCGGCATGCTGCAGGAGGCCGTTGACGCCGCCCGCCTGGCGCCCCTGCTGGACGCCGTGCTGTCCGTGGAGGATGCCGCGACCTTCAAGCCGGACCGCCGCGTGTATCAGTTGGCCGAGGACCATTTCAGCCTGCCCCCCGGCCAGATGGCGTTCGTATCATCCAATCCATGGGACGCCCAAGCCGCCACGACCGCCGGATTCCAGGTGTTCTGGTGCAACCGGGTGGCCCAGCCGGACGAGTATGGCCTCCGTTCCGCTGTCACCGAGATGCCGGGCCTGTCCGCCTTGCCGGCCCTGCTGGGGTGACGCCTGCCGCCCGCCTGGCCGCATCCATCGAGCTGCTGACCGAAATCAACGAGCATCCCCGCCGCCCCGCGGACGCCGTCGCCAACGACTACTTCCGTGCCCGGCGCTTCATCGGCTCCGGCGACCGCCGTGCGGTGTCGGACCGGGCGTGGCGCATACTACGGTCAAGCCGGCGTTTGGGCTGGTGGCTGGACCGCACCGGCGCCGCGCCCACGCCGAGGATGCTGGTCGCGGCGTCCCTGCTGCTGGAGGGTTGGACGGCCGAGGGCGTCGCGCAAAGCTACTCCGGCGGCCAGTATGGCCCGGCGCCGCTGCTGCAGCCCGAAACCGCCGCCGTCCGCGCGCTGGAGGGCCGGACCCTGCAGCATCCCGACATGCCGGAGGCCGTGGCAACCGAGGTGCCGGATTGGGTGCTCCCCCACCTGCAGGCCCGTTTCGGCGACCGCCTGCGGACGGAGATGGACGCGGCGCTTGAACCGGCGCCGCTCGACCTCCGCGTGAACCTGCTGCGCGGCACCCGCGACGATGCCCGCGCTGCCCTGCTGGCGGAGGGGCTGGAGGCTACGCCGACGCCGCTTTCTCCCTGGGGCCTGCGGATAGATGGCCGCCGGGCCGTCACCAGCGGCCCGGCTTTCCAGACCGGGCTGGTGGAAATCCAGGATGAGGGCAGCCAGCTCGTCGCCGCCCTCGTCGGCGCCGGGCCGGAGATGCGGGTGGTGGACTGGTGCGCCGGGGCAGGGGGCAAGACGCTGGCCCTGGCGATGCTGATGCGCAACCGCGGCCAGCTCGTCGCCTGCGATGTGTCGGCGCCGCGGCTGGAGGGCGCCACCCGCCGCCTGCGCCGCGCTGGGGTCAGCAACACGGAGCGGCACCTGGTCGCACCCGGCGACAAGTGGGCCAAGCGCCGGGCCGGCACCTTCGACCGCGTGCTGGTGGACGCACCCTGCACCGGGACCGGCACCTGGCGCCGCAACCCCGATGCTCGGCTGCGGCTGCGGGAGCTGGACCTGGACGAGCTGCGCCCCAAGCAGGCCGGCATCCTGGATGCTGCCGCCCGGCTGGTGCGGGTCGGCGGCCGGCTGGTGTATGCGACGTGTTCCCTACTACTGGAGGAGAACGAAGCGCAGGTGGACGCCTTCCTGGCCCGGCAGTCCGGATTCCGCGTGGTGCCGCTGGCCGATGCCTGGACGCTGGACGCGCCGGCGCCCAGTCCCGGCCCGTATCTGTCCCTGACGCCGCTGCTGCATGGAACCGACGGCTTCTTTGGAGCCGTGCTGGAGCGGACGGCCTGATGCTGGTGCGTCCGGCGCGGCCGGACGACGCGGCGGGCATCGCCGCGGTCCATGTCGCGGCCTGGCAGGGCGCCTACGCCGGCATTCTGCCGGAGGCCTTCCTGGCCGGCATGTCCCGGATGCGCCAGGCCGCCTACTATCATGCGCGAATTCTGGCCGGCCCCGGCGTGTTCGTGGCCGCCGATCCGGCCGTGGTCGGCTTTGCCACCGCGGGCCGGCCGCGCACCCTTGGCTTAGGAGATGGCGAGGTCGAGACGCTGTATGTCCTGGACGACTGGCGCGAGCAGGGTGTGGGCCGTGGCTTGCTGCGCGCTGCTGCCGCGCACCTGAACGGCGCCGGGTGCCGGTCCATGTTCCTGTGGGTGCTGCGGGATAACCCGAGCCGCTGGTTCTACCAGCGCATGGGCGGGCGGGCCGTCATGGAGTCCAAGGTGCGCGTAGCCGGGACGGCGGTGCCGCAGGTGGCCTTCGTGTGGGACCCGATCGGGCCGCTGCTGGAGCCTTCTTCCTTTCCCGAGGGGACCGGGCCGGAGTGAGCCACAAGGACCGCCTCCCGCCCATGCTGGTGAAGCTCCTCCTCCGTAGGACCCCCGACGCCGCGGGTGGCGCCGTCCGAGACCTGCTATGAAAATACCTATTTTCATCCATGGTAGCGCATCAGCCGTGATGCAGGGCGTCTCCCCCGAAGGATTGGGCATCAAGTGGCACCCCGCCCTCGTCCGCCCGCGATGCCCCCCGCCAGCGCCTGGCCTTCTATCCGTCCACTGGCCAAAGCCAAGCCGCCCCGCGCACGCCGCTGCTGTCGCCATGCTTGTTCTTCACGACCGGAGTGTCCGACACGTCGCTGAAGGTATAGGCCCGCACCAGCGGCTGCACCTGCTCGTAAAGGTGCGCCATGTTGGACAGGCCGCCGCCCAGCACGATGATGTCCGGGTCCAGCACGTTCACGATCACCGAAAGCCCCCGCGCCAGCCGGTCCACGTGACGGTCCAGCGCCGCCTGCGCCGTCGCGTCCCCTGCAGCCGCACGGGCGGAGAGAGCGGCGGCATTCGGTGCGTCGCCGGACCGGGCCAGGCCGGGACCAGCGAGGTAAAGTTCCAGGCAGCCCTGCTGGCCGCACCAGCAGCGGGGCAGGGGATACTCGTCCGCCTGCGGCTGCGGTAGGCAGATGTGGCCCCACTCGCCGGCAATCCGGTTGCGCCCACTCAGCACCTGGCCGCCCACCACCACACCGCCGCCGCAGCCGGTGCCCAGGATCACCCCGAACACGCAGTGATGCCCGGCCCCGGCGCCGTCTGCCGCTTCGCTGAGCGCGAAGCAGTTGGCGTCGTTCTCCACCCGCACGGGCCGGTTCAGCAGCGTCGCCAGGTCCTGATCCAGCGGATGGCCGATCAGGCTTTGGGTATTGGCGTTCTTGACGAGTCCGGTCACCGGGCTGATGACGCCAGGGATGCCGATGCCCACCGTGGCGAGCACGTCCAACTCACGCTCCGCCCCCTCCACCATGGCGGCGATCGTCGTGATGATGCCGTCATAGGTCCCTGGCGTGTCGGCCCGGCGGCGTACTACGACGTCGCCCACGGGGTCCAGCAACGCAACCTCGATCTTGGTGCCGCCGAGGTCAACGCCGATCCGATGTTTCATCCCGTCCTGTCCTGTCAGCCTTTAACCTTCCTTGTCAGTCCGCGTAGAACTCTTCAAGGGCGAAGCTGATCCCAGGCGGGTCGAGCGTGATGGACCCGGCGGTGAGGAGGCGCGTTTCGATGCCACCATCGTCGCGGCGCTGGTGGTGCACCACCGCCCGGCGGTCCGCGCGCGCAATCAGATAATGCCGGACTGACGGCACCTCGAAGTAGCCGGCCAGCTTGAGCCCGGTATCCACGGTCCGTGTGGGTGGGAACAGCACCTCCACGACCACAACCGGATTTGGCGCGGCGATCTCGTCATCGCCCAGGCGCGGCCCGCCGTTGATCAGTGCATCAGGCTCGTAATCCGAGTCGTCGTCCACTTCGACTACCATGCCGTCCCCCATCGCTTCGCACGGCAGCCCGGCAGCGCGCACCGCCCGGTCCAGGGCGCGCCAAACCCTCACCTTCAGGCGCACATGGCCGACACGCTTTGCCGCCATTGCCACGACAACGCCATCAACGCGCTCATATCGGCCGCGCGGCTGCGCATCGGCCCAGCGCCTGAACTCGGGGCGGCTCATCCGCAAAGGGGCATCGGCGGCCTGGCGTCCCATGATCCCTCCCGCAACAGGCGGCCTTGCAGCCTATCGGATGCAAGGCCGCCAAAAAACCGCGCCGCCAGGATGCGCTGCCGCCACGGCTTGCTCAAGCGCCATCCCTGCTGGGATACTGCCGCCATGACCGACGCCCCCGACACCACCCTGGACGTAAAGGGCATGACCTGCCCCCTGCCGGTCCTGCGCGCCAACCGTGCCCTGCGCGGGATGCCGCCCGGCGCCGTGCTGCGCGTGCTCGCGACCGACCGCGCCGCCGTTGCCGACTTCACCGCCTTCTGCAGCGAAACCGGCCACGCCCTGCTGCAGCAGGACGAGCAGGATGGCGTGCTCGGCTTCACTATCCGCAGGCGCGCAGAGGACCCGGCGTGATGACCGTCGCCCTCTTCACCCACCCCGCCGGGCTGGGTCACGACACCGGGCCGGGCCACCCGGAATGCCCGGCCCGCCTGCGAGCCGTCCTGCAGGCCCTGGAGCACCCGGACTTCGTCCCCCTGCTGCGAGAATCCGCGCCGGAGGCGACGGTCGAGCAGCTGGAACGCGTGCACCCCCCCGAATACGTCCGCGCCATCCTGGCCATCCAACCCCCGGTCGGCGACTTCGTGCAGCTTGACGGGGACACGCTGATGAGCCATGGCAGCCACGATGCCATCCTGCGCGCGGCAGGCGGCGCAGTGGCCGCGGTGGACGCGGTGATGGAGGGCTGGGCGGGCACGGCCTTCGTCGCCGTGCGCCCGCCGGGCCACCATGCCGAACGGGCGCGGCCGATGGGGTTCTGCCTGTTCAACGGCGCCGCCGTCGCCGCCCTGCACGCCCGTGCCCGCTGGGGCTTGCGCCGGGTTGCGGTGGTGGACTTCGACGTGCACCACGGCAACGGCACCCAGGACATCTTCGAGCGCGACCCCGACCTGATGTATGTCAGCAGCCACCAGTCGCCCTGCTACCCCGGCACCGGCGCCCCTGACGAACGCGGCGTGGCCGGCAACGTGCTGAACCTGCCGTTGCCGCCGGGTACCGCCGGGCCGGGCTTCCGCGCGGCATGGGAGCGCGAGGGTCTGCCGGCGCTGCGCGACTTTGCGCCGGAGCTGCTGATCGTCTCCGCCGGGTTCGACGCGCACCGGGCCGACCCGCTGGCCGAGCTGCTGCTGGAGACCGAGGATTTCGGCTGGATGACCGACCAGCTCCTGGCCGTGGCGGACGCCCATTGCGGCGGCAGGCTCGTGTCCATCCTGGAGGGCGGCTACGACCTGCGGGCGCTCGCGGCGTCGGCCGCCTTGCACGTCCGCCGGCTGATGCGGCAATAGAAACGGCCAACACACCCCTTAACAGGACTTCACTAATGGCGGACGACATCACCGGCCTCTCATTCGAGGACGCGCTGGCCCAGTTGGAGGTCATCGTGCGCGACCTGGAAAAGGGCCAGTTGAAGCTGGAGCAGGCCATCACCGCCTATGAACGCGGCGCCCTGCTGCGCAAGCACTGCGAGGACAAGCTGCGCGAGGCCGACGACCGCGTGCGCGTCATCGTGGAGCGTGCGGACAACACCCTGGGCCTCAAGGCGGAGGGCTGATGCCCGCCCTCCTGGAACGCGCCGACATACGCGCGGCCCTGGCCGGACATGCCGCAACGGTGGAGGCGGCGTTGGACAACCTGCTGCCGATGCCCGAGGGTCACGAGGCCCGGCTGCTCCAGGCGATGCGCTATGCGACCCTGGGCGGTGGCAAACGGCTGCGCGGCTTCTTGGTGATGGAGGTGTCGTCCTTGTTCGGCGTCGCCGAGGCGTGCGCGGCGCGGGTGGCGGCCTCGGTGGAGATGCTGCACGCTTACAGCCTCGTGCACGACGACCTGCCGGCGATGGACGACGACGACGTGCGGCGAGGACAGCCCAGCACCCACAAGAAGTTCGACGAGGCGACGGCGATCCTGGCTGGCGATGCGCTGCAGGCATTGGCCTTTGAGCTGCTGGCCGATCCGGACACCCACTCCGACCCGCTGGCCCGGTGTGAGCTGGTGGCGGCGCTGGGCACGGCAGCCGGGGCGCGCGGCATGGCCGGCGGCCAGATGATAGACATGGCAACGGAGGGCCTGGTGCTGACGGCGGCTGAGGTCGGGCGCCTGCAGGCCCTGAAGACCGGCCGCCTGATCCAGTATAGCGCGGAGGCTGGCGCGATCCTCGGCCGGGCTGCGCCGCCGTTGCGGGCCCACATTGCGGCATACGGCCGCGACCTCGGCGCCGCGTTCCAGATTGCCGACGACGTGCTGGACGCGGTGGGCACCACGGAGGGCATCGGCAAGACCGCCGGCAAGGACGAGGCTGCGGGCAAGGCGACTCTGGTGGCGCTGCTCGGCGTGGACCGTGCGCGAGCCCAGGCGGAAGCGCTGGCAACCCAGGCTGTTAGCCACCTGGCGGCCTTCGGAGACCACGCCGACCGGCTGCGCGCGCTGGCGACCTATGTCGTTGCCAGGGAAAGTTAGGCTTCCGTCTCCCTCTCCCTCCGGGAGAGGGTTGGGGTGAGGGAAAGCCGCTCAAACGTTTCATGAACATTTGGGAACAGCAGGAGTGAGGATCAGAGCCGGTTCTTGCGGTTTCCCTCACCCCGACCCTCTCCCGGAGGGAGAGGGAGCAGGCAGGCCGGTTGGCATCGTCGTGGGGCTCGCCGCCGAGGCGAAGATCGCTGGTCCATTCGGCGGGCGGATCGGCGTTGGCGGCGGCACTGCCGCTGGTGCGGGAAGTGCCGCCAGCGCGTTGGCGCCGCACGTGTCCGCGCTCATCAGCTTTGGCCTGGCGGGCGGCCTTGACCCCACGCTGCTTCCTGGCGCCCTGTTGGTCCCGGCAACCGTCCTCGCCGACGACGGGCGATGGGACGCCGACCCCATCCTGATTGCCCGCCTCGGCGGCCCCACCCCCGGCGCCCTGTTCGGTGATGGCGCCATCCTGGCCACAACAGGCGCCAAGGCTAGCCTGCACGCCCGCACCGGCGCGGTCGCCGTGGACCTGGAAAGCGTCGCGGTCGCCCAGATTGCAGCCCGGCACGGCCTACCCTTCGCCGTGCTGCGCGCCGTGTGCGACCCGGCCGGGCGCGATCTGCCCCGGGCAGCCCTGGCCGCACTGGACGGCCAGGGCCGGATTGGCGCCCTGCGCGTTGCCTTTGCCATCCTGGCCCGGCCCGGCGACATTCCTGGCCTGATCGCCCTCGGCAGGGATGCCGCCCGGGCCCGTCTTGCACTGGTCACTCGCGTCGGGGCTATCGGACGGCTAGGGTCCGCGCCATGAACGCCATCAAGCCCGCCACCCGCTACCCCGCCATGGACGACCCGCAGCAGCAGCCGCGCTACGTGGGCATCCCGACCTTCTTCCGCGTGCCGGTCGCGCAGGCGCTGGCCGACGCCGATATCGGCCTGATCGGCGTGCCGTTCGACGGCGGCGTCACCAACCGCCCCGGCGCCCGGCACGGCCCGCGCGAGGTCCGCAACCAGTCCAGCCTGCTGCGCCCGGTCAACACCGCAACCGGCGCCACCCCCTTCGCCGACCACCGCGTCCGCGACCTGGGCGACTGCTGGATCGAGCAGCCCTATGCCCTGGAAGGCGCGTTGGGAGAGATCGAGGCGTTCTATCGCCGGGTCGTTGAGGCCGGGGTGACGCCAGTGACCTGCGGCGGCGACCACTCCATCGCCTTCCCGATCCTACGTGCGGTGGCGGCGGACGGACCCATCGGCATGGTCCACATCGACGCGCACGGTGATACCGGCGACGACTACATGGGCAGCCGCTACCAGCACGGCACGCCGTTCCGCCGGGCGGTGGAGGAGGGGTTGCTGGACCCCGCCCGGGTTATCCAGATCGGACTGCGCGGCACCAGCACCGTGCCCGGCAGCCTGTGGCAGTTCTCGGAATCCAGCGGCATGCGGGTGATGCCGATGGACGAAGTGCACGACCGCGGCTGGCGCTGGGCGGTGGAGGAGGCGCGGCGGGTGGTCGGGGACCTCCCTTGCTATCTGTCGTTCGACATCGACAGCCTGGACCCGGTCTGGGCACCTGGCACCGGCACGCCGGAGGCCGGCGGCCTCACGATGATCGAGGCGCAGCGGATGGTGCGTGGGCTGATGGGCCTGGACGTGGTCGGGGCCGACCTGGTGGAGGTTTCGCCCCCCTTCGACGTCGGGGGGCTCACGGCGTTCCATGGGGCGGGGATGCTGTTTGAGATCCTTTGCGTGGTTGCCGCGGCTCGGACGGCGCGGCAGGGGGCGTAGGGCAAGCACACCTTTTTCTCAGGTGCGTGCATCTGACTCCCTC
>CAXTOB010000159.1:0-12170 GCA_964245505.1 uncultured Acetobacteraceae bacterium
CATGTGCCCAACTCCACCAGGGACCGGCCCGCACCCGTCAAGGCCTGCGTGGTGCCCGGAGCCTCGCGCCGCCTGCCTGCGACGGTGAACAGCACATGCAGCGCCCACAGCGGCTTGCCGTGGTCCCGGGCGCCGGACAGGTGCATCTGCAACAGGCGCTCCAGCTCCGGACGCCGGAACCATGCCGCGGCCGGGTTGCTGCGGGACAGGACGGTGTCGCGCAGGCGCTCCTGCAGGGAAGTACGCAGCAGGGAACCGATTGGGATGCCGAAGCCGTGCTTGCGACGATCCACGATTGCGTCCGGCAGGTAGCGGCGTGCCACCTGCTTCAGCGCCCACTTGGCCGTGCCACCGCGCAGCTTGTGCCGGGTGGGCAGGGCGCAGGCATACTCGGCAAAGGCGCGGTCCAGGAACGGCGCCCGCACTTCCAGCCCATGAAACATCGCGGCACGGTCGGTTTTCATCAGGATATCATCCGGCAAGTAGCTCGTCAGGAAGCTGTGCAGCAGCCCGTCCACGCCGCCGCCGGGTTGTGGACCGAGCGTCGCGAACGCACGGTTCCGCAACGCATCCTGGTCCACGTCCGCCGCCCACAACCGCGCCATGCCGGCCCGGCCAAACGGCGCCATCCAATAGGCCGACTGCCGCGCCGGGACCTCGCCGAAGCCCTGGGACAGTTGCGCCAGCCGGAACGGCAGCGACATGTATGCGGCACTCGCCGGCAGCCGTGCCATTGCAGCGGACAGTACGGCGCCGGAAGCGGCCGGCAACAAGTGCATCAGTCCGGCCAGGCGCTGCACCGGGAAGTTGGGGTAGCCCGCGAACACCTCATCCGCGCCATCCCCACCCAGCGCCACCGTCATCCGCGTCCGCGCCGCCCGGCACATCAGCCAGGCCGGCAGCAGGGAGGAGTCGGCCAGCGGCTCGGACAAGGACGCCTCCACCCCGGCAGCGGCATCCCGCACATCCGCATCCTCCAGCCGCACCACCTCATGCGCCACGCCGATGTGGCGGGCGACCGCGGCGGCATAGGGTGCTTCATCATAACCGCGCCCGCCTACCTGGACGGTGAACGCCGTGATCCCCGGGTTGCAGCGCGCCGCCAGCGCGGTCAGCAGGCTGGAATCCAACCCGCCCGACAGGAACACGCCGAGCGGCACGTCGGCGACGCATTGCCGTGCGACCGCATCTTGCAGCAGGGCGTCAAGCCGTTCCACTGCTTCCCCGTCGCCGACAGCCGGGCTGCCCCCGACCTGCGGCCGCCAGTATTCCGTCAGATTGGCCCGTCCATTAGTGAAGTGCAGCATCGTGCCGGGCCGCAGCTTGCGGATGCCGGTCCAGCCGGACAATTCGCCGGGTACATACTCGAACTGCAGGAGCTGGTATGCAGCGGCAAGGTCTGGCGCTGCGCCCTGGAAGGCGGGATGGGCCAAAATGGCGCCGGCCTCTGATCCAAATATCAACTGTCCCCTGGCGACCCCATAATATAGCGGCTTCTCGCCGTAGCGGTCCCGGACCAGGTAGATGTCGCCGCTGCGGCCGTCGCGGTAGGCGAAGGCAAACATCCCGCCAGCCTGCTCGACGGCAGCCCGGATGCCGTCGCGGCGGATCAACTGGAACAGCACCTCTGTGTCGCACCGGTCGCGCAGGGCGATGCCGGACCGCAGGAGGTCATCGGCCAGGACGCGATGGCCGTAGATCTCGCCGTTGAAAGTCAGCGCGTCGCCGGACTCTGCATCAACCCGCGGCTGCGCGCCGCCGGCTGGGTCAATGACCGCCAGCCGGCAATGACCGAGCGCCACGCGCTCGTCCACGAACAGCCCGGACCCGTCGGGGCCGCGGTGCGCCACCGCGTCCAGCATGGCCTGCAGCTGCGGCCGGGCGTCCCTGCCCGGGGCCGAGAACCCGGCGATGCCGCACATCTACCAACGGCTCACGGCGACTAGGCGCGGCGGCGTGGCCTCGTGATGCGTGACTGACCGGATCTTGTAGGGCGCCTTGCCCTGCGCCTCGAAGTAGGTGCGGCTCATGATTTCCGCCATGATGCCCAGCAGCAGGAACAGCACGCCGGACAGGCCGAGCGTTGCGGCCAGAAGCGGCAGCGGCGTCTGGATCAGGGACGTGCCGCCGAGGCGCAGCATCAGCGCCCAAGCGATCGCCAGCAGGGAGGCCGCCAAGGCGCCGAGGCCGACCTTGCCGAAGAACTGCATCGGACGGTCCAGCGCCCGGCCGATGAAGAACAGCGTCAGCAAATCCAGCAGCACCCGCACGACCCGGCCCAGGCCGTACTTGGAATAGCCAAACCGCCGGGCATGGTGCCGCACCGGCACCTCCGCCACCCGCGCGCCCTCCCACGACGCGAAGATCGGGATGAAGCGGTGCATTTCGCCATACAGCCGCACCCCCTCCAGCACGTCGCGCCGGTAGGCCTTCAGGGTGCAGCCATAGTCATGCAGATGCACGCCCATGACGGCCGAAATCAGCCGGTTGGCGAGGACGGACGGCAGGCGCCGCGTCAGCGCCTTATCCTCCCGCTGACGACGCCAGCCGGACACCACGTCGTAGCCTTCATCCAGCTTGGCTAGCAGCAGCGGGATGTCGGCCGGGTCGTTCTGCCCGTCGGCGTCCATGGGAATGATGACGTCGCCAGTCGCTTGCTGGAAACCGGCCATCATCGCGGAGGTTTGGCCGTAGTTGCGGCGCAGGCGGATGACGCAGATGCGTGGGTCGGTGAGCGCGAAACCCTCCAGCAGGTCGGCGGAGCCATCCCGGGAGCCATCATCGACGAACACGACCTCGGACCGATGCGGCAGCAGGTCGAGCGCGGCACGGAGCGTGGCATACAGGGAGGGCAGGCCCTCGACCTCGTTGAATACTGGGATGACTACCGAGACCTTCATGCCGTCCACTCCCGCCGTAGCCCTAGTGAGGGCAGGCACGGGGAAAGCGCTACCATGCAGAGGGGCGCAGGGCCTGTGGTGAAAGGTCAGAAACAGTCAGGGATGCGGGGGTGCTGCATCGGGACAGTGCGCTGAGCCGCTTTCAACCATTCGTTTCGAACGCATATGCGGTGGGATGAAGCGGCGGCACAGGATGGTTGAACACTCGGCCGACATGGATGACGGCACGCGCCCCGCCCGCGCCATTGAGAAAGCCCGCCCCACCAAGGACGGACATGACCCGGCCCACGCCGCAGTCCATCTGATGCAGGATGCGTCATAGCATTCATGACCGACACAACACGAGGCGTCCTGAGCGATCCGGCGGAACGGGAGCGGCGGCGGGCGTTGCTGACCCTGCCGCATCTCGCGCCGCTGGCCGCCTATGCCGCCGGGCTGCGAAGTCCGGACGTGATGGTGCCGGACTTCGATCCGCTGGACGGCGGCACGGCGGCGCGCGTGCTGTTCCTGCTGGAGAAGCCGGGGCCGGGTATCCATCCCGGCGGCTTCGTCAGCCGCGACAACGACACGCCGACGGCGGCGGCGATCCGCGCCTTCATGGCGCAGGCCGGGCTGCCGCGAAGCGAAACGGTGCTGTGGAACCTGGTGCCCTGGTGGAACGGCACCATGGCAGTCACAGGAGTGGAGCGCGTCGCGGGTTTGGCCGCATTGGCCGGGCTGCTTCCGCTACTGCCGGCGCTGGACACGGCGGTGCTGGTGGGGCGGACGGCAGGCATGGCGCGTGGCGTGCTGGGCGGCCTGCGCGTGCTGGCAAGTGCGCACCCGAGTCCGCAGGTGCGGGCGGGGTTCCGGGACAGGTGGGATGCGATCCCAGGAGTTTGGCGGCAGGCAGGGCGGCAGCCGGCGGAAACCGGAATGCCGACGCCGATGCCCGTCAGTGGCAGTCGTTGCCGCTGCGGTTGAATGCCTGCACTCGCCCGTCCCGGATCACCACCTCCGTCTTGCAGTGGAAGGAGTAGGTCTGGGGAAATGGGCCGAGCCTGCTCGGCTCGTTGGCGCGTGTTTCCTGCCCGCTCCGGTCGCCGATCAGGCCGGCGTCCAGCGTTTCGTAAAACAGCCGTTCGCCATCGACGGTCGTAACCGCATCAGAGGGCGGGCCGAGGCGCCGGATCACCTCTGCCTTGCTGCGGCCGACCAGGCCGGACAGCACCTCGCGGGTATCGCCACGCGCGGCCGGCACGGAGGCCGCTGCCAGGAGCAGGGCCAGCAGCCCGCATGCGAGACAACGGCTGCAGGCCACGGGCGTGTGGGACAACCTCCCCTTCATGCGTCCAAAGCCAGCAACGCGAAGCTGGCGAGCCAGTGCTCCCCCATGTAGTCGCCGGCCACGTGCGGCAGGCTGGCGTCCAGGTGACGCTCCGCCGCGTCCCGCATGGCACCCGCCCTGGCGTCCCCTGCCGGAAGGGCGCCGGCCAGGGTGCGGAAGCACCAGGCGCGGCTGAGGTTCAGGCCATCAAGGTGGGCGATCTTGCCATCGCTGCGGTCGGTGACGGCCGCCGGGTGGAACAGTGTCGCCGGCTGCTCCTTAGCGAGCCGCGGCAGGAAGCGTTCGAACCACGGCAGGAAGCGCCCGGGTGGGAGCAGGCGCCGCATGCACTCGGCCTCGATCAGCGCGGGCGATTGGAAGTCGTCACCGCCGGGCTCATCCCAGGCCGGGCAGTCCACGTCGGCCCCGTACCAGCGCTCGGCGGTCTGTGCCAGCAGCGACAGCAGTGCGGCGTCACCCCTACCCTCGGCATAGTCGGCGGCCATGCGCAGCCCGAACGCCGTGTTGAAGTGGGTGCCGACCCGCACCGGATAGGTCGCGTCCGGCAGGAAGGCCTGGAAACGCCCGGCGAACGCGTCCGACAAGGGCGCCAGCGCCCCGGCCCACCGCGAGTCCGGCAACTGCCGCAGCTCGTCCGCAAGCTTCAGCAGCCAGGCCCAGCCATAGGGCCGCTTGAAGCCGCGGGCCGTGGGAGCGGCGAGGTATTCGCACTCGGCCGCCACCTTCTCCGGCACCAGCTGCTCGTCGAACAGCGTGCGGATGCGTGGTGCCGGCGGCATTTCCGGGAACAGCTGCAGCAGGCGCGCCAGCAGCCAATAGCCATGCACGCAGGAATGCCAATCGTAGCTACCGTAGAAGACCGGGTGCAGCGAGGACGGCGTTCGGGCGTCCTCCGGCCCGGCCAGGGTATGATCAGGCTTGTTCGGATACTCGCGCCGCACATGCCCGAGCGCGATGCCCGCAAAACGTGCGCCAAGGTCCGGGGTCAGCTTGTGCGGCATCGCGAGTCCGGTCCTGGTCTCATTGGGACGATCCATGCATCTCCACCTCAGCCAGCCCACCTGGGGGCAGGCACCATTCCGTCAACGCGGGGGAGTGCCGGCGGCTGCATGCACGATGTGGCCGACGACGTGGCGGCGAGGCTGCTACCCCAGCTCGGACGCGCCCGGCACGGTTGGCAGGCCGGGTCCGCTGATGCCCTTGGCCGCCAGCACGGCACGCAGCACGGCGGAGGCCGTGACCCTGGCGGCCATCACGCCGAGTGCCATCATGTTGCCGGGCAATCCGCTGCGGCCCGTCGCCAGCGCGAACAGGGTGTCCCCGTCCCACAGAGTGTGCGACGGTTCGATCGTCCGCGCTAGGCCGTCATGGGCCATGCCGGCCAGTTTGCGCGCCTGCGCCTTGGTAAGCTGGGCGTCGGTTGCCACGACGCCGATGGTGGTCGCCATGCCCGCCTGCAACGCGGGCGGCACGTCGCCGGCGAGGATCGCCTCCACGGCGCCTGGCCCGCGCCGTCCGTCCTCGGTCCGGGTGCCGGCGACGACCCGGCCCGATGCCGGGTCAATCACGTCGCCCACGGCGTTCACTGCCACGATGGCGCCGACCGTGACCCGGCCGATCCTGGCCGAGGCAGTGCCGATCCCGCCCTTCATTGCGCGTCCCATGCCGAACAGCTTGCCGACCGTGGCGCCGGCCCCGGCGCCGACCGAGCCCTCCGCCGGGGTGTCCGCACGGGCGGCCTCGCACGCCGCGTAGCCTGCTGCGGCGTCGGGCCGTATCTTGGGATCGCCCACGCCGAGGTCGAATAGGATGGCGGCGGGCACGATGGGCACGCGGACGGGACCGGCGGGGTAGCCGATGCCATGCTCCTCCAGCCAGCGCATCACGCCGCCGGCGGCGTCCAGGCCAAAGGCGCTGCCGCCGGAGAGCAGGATGGCATTGACCTGCTCTACCTGGTTGCTGGGATCGAGCAGGTCGGTTTCCGGGGTGCCCGGCGCGGCGCCGCGCACGTCCACGCCGCCCACGGCGCCGTTCCTGGTCAGGATCACGGTGCAGCCGGTGGGCCGCCGGCTGTCGGTGAAGTGGCCGACCTCCACGCCGGGCACATCGGTGATGGCGCCGCCCAGGGTCTTGGGCCCGGCTGCCGGGGCGCCCTGTGCCTGCACCGGGCTGCTGACGGGGATGGCTGCCCAGCCCAATCCGAGGGCTGCGGTGGAAGCGAGGTTGCGTCGGTGCATGGCGTCGGCGTCCCACGAGGTGCAGACGGGGAGCATGGCACGACGGCATGGGGGTGGCGAAGGGCGTTGTTACGGGGATCGGCGCAATGACGGGCTGGCCCGTTCCGGGTGCCGCTTAGGTGGGCCGGCACGTCAGCCCTTCATCCAGAAAGCCGTTCGCCGAAACCGCTGGGGACGGAAATCAACTGCAAGCCAGGCTACGCCAACCAGACCGAGATTGGTTGCCGAAACCGCTGAAGGCGGTGATCAACTGCCGGGCGGACTTAAAGCCTTCATCGCACGGAACATCTGCACGATCGCGTCGGCATCCCGCAGTTCCGTGCTGTCTGCCAGGGGGCCGCAGGTCGCTTCGGGAGTCTTCTCCGCAAAGTTTTCCGTTGCCTCGAGTTCGGCGTAGCCCAGCGCGCCCTGGACCAAGGTGCTGCCGGGCGCCGTCCGCAGGGCGCCGTCGTCCGGCCGGTTGGTCCCGGTCGAGCGTAGAATTGCTGCCCGGCGCAGGTCGAACGCCCACGGCTCGTCTCGCACCCCGCACAAGGGCGCCAGCGTCGCCACAGTGCCGAGTTGCACCGCGTCATCCAGTGCCGCCTGGTCAGGTCCCGCCGCCAAGGCCGGCGCGGCGCCAAGCAGAGCCAGCATCCCGATCAGCACACGCATCCGCCCCTCCATTGACACACGCGACGATTGGACGAGCATAGGCCAAAATCTGGGGAGTCCGTCCATGATACGCGCCGCCTTTTCCGCCCTGCTGCTGCTCGGCAGCGCGGCCTATGCGCAGACCACCCCGCCGCAGATCCCATACACCGCAAATGCCGAGTTCCTGAAGCTGCCCGACACCATGTTCCTGGGCGAGGTGTCAGGCATCGCCGTGAACGCTCAGGGCCACGTGTTCGTGTTCAACCGCGGCAACACGCGCGGCCCGGCCTACGCCGCCGCCCCCGCGCAACTGCTGGAGTTTGGTCCGGACGGCGCGTTCATCCGCGAGATCGGTCCGAACCTTTATGCCTGGTCCTTTGCGCACGACGTCAAGGTTGACCGGGACGGCAACGTCTGGGCTGCCGACAAGGGGTCGGATCAGGTCATTCGGTTCAACCCGGCGGGGCGGGTGACCATGGTGTTCGGACGCAAGCAGGAAGCCTCGGACGAGGACACGAAGCCGCTGGAGCATCCGAAACCGCCGAAGCCGCCGATTGACGGGTATTTTCGGCAGGTGACCGACATTGCCTGGGACAGCAAGGGCAATGGCTACATCAGCGATGGCTACATCAACAGCCGGATCGCCAAGGTGTCGGCGACTGGCGAGTGGCTTGGATCATTCGGCACGCCTGGCGATGGGCCGGGCCAGTTCAATACGCCGCATAGCATCGCCGTCGATGCGCAGGACCGCATCTATGTCGCCGACCGCGGCAACCGGCGGGTGCAGGTCTTTGATACCGATGGCAAAGTGCTGCGGCAGATCACAATTGACGTGCCGTTCGACCCGGCCACGAAGCCAGCGCTTGGCAACATGCCGGACCAGAACCCGCCCGTTGGCACGGCGAAGACGTTCGTCGCGGGCGCACCCTGGACGGTATGCATCACTCCGTCGCCGAACCAGGTGCTGTATGTGTCCGATGGTTACCCTGGGCGCATCTACAAGCTGAGCCTGGATGGGAAGGTGCTGGGCTACCTCGGCAAGTCGGGCAAGATGCCCGGGGAGTTCGGCTGGATACACCAGCTTGCGTGCCCCTCGGAAAACACGCTGTTTGTGGCGGAGCTGCTGAACTGGCGTGTTCAGAAGCTGGAGCTGAAACCGCAGTAGTCCGTCGTCAGCGCGGCGAGGGTGTTGCTGCACGGGTTGCGGCCTATTGCCCTGATGTCGGCGTTGGCAGTTTCCGTTCCATGTTTCTACCCATGTTGACGATGCGGCAGGCGTTCGGCTTGCCGTGCCGTAACCAAGGGCGACTAGTGCAGCGTCAGCACTGATGTGACGTGTTTACGCACTGCAACGCTCGGGCCAAAGCCGGCAGTTGAACTTATCAAATCATGAATGATAGGGCATTAAATGCAGCTTTGTGCCGGTTCAGGCTGGCATCACCGGTTCCCAGTCACTTGGGTTACTGCGGCCTTTAGTGGCTGGTCCGCAGGCTGAGTGAGTCCTATGGCGACCGGTAGTAGCGTCACGGCCGAACGAGGCTGCCTGGCTTAACTAGGTCTCACAAGCCAGCCAGCAGCCAAGTTGGCAGTGCCTCAGCCGACGCGGAACGTGCCGCGAGCTACGTCGGGGATGTCGGCGCGGCTCATGCCGAGATCGACGAGCTGGCGGTCAGTGTAGCTCTGCAGCTCTCGCGTGATCCGGCTAATTTCCCGGTTCTGCGCCCTGGCACGCTGCCAACGCATGCCGAGTTGCTGCAGCATCGCCCCTACGGAAGCGCGGCCGCCGACTTGGGCGGTGGCAGAGCCGAAATTCGATGAAATCCTCATGTGAAACTCCTGTCGTGTTGATCGGAGTCCCTCCCTGATAGCCCGCTATGTGCGGCGACCACGGCAACGCCGCTTGGTCCCCTCTATTGTGCAGTGCAACATAAAGTAGTCAAGGTTGACGACATCTGCGATGGTGCCGGTCAACACGATACCGGGAACAACGTTGCACAAAGGCCACGTTTGGCTTCGCGGGCGCATGTTGGCCGTGATGTCAGCGCTGACGTGCAAACGGCCTTCTAGACGACTGACCACGCTCCGCTGCAACGGGTTGCTGGCGGGACGGACTCCATGAGAATGGTCATTCTATCAACCTGGTAGAGCGCGAGCGCTTCGGCTACGATGGCTTTTCCGAACGGTTCTTCGACACTGAGAACGGTCCGCACACCGCCTTCGAGCCCTGAGGGTAGGATGCTGGTTGCCAGCCTGCCCCGCTTCAAGCCGCGGACCGATCCGGCCTTCATGGTCGAAACGCAAATGCTCCCGCCCCCATGCGGGGCTGAGTATGATGGGAGGGACGGCAATGAGGCTCGCAGGCAAGGTCGCAATCGTGACGGGTGCGGGTGGCGGCTTCGGGGAAGGCATCGCCAAGCGCTTCATCGAGGAAGGCGCCAGGGTCGCCGTCGTTGACCTGCGCGGCGAGGCGGCGGAGCAGGTGGCGCAGGAATTAGGCAAGGACGCGATCGCCTTGCAGGCCGACGTGGGCGCGTCCGAGGACGTGGCGCGGGTCGTCAGGGAGACCACGGCGCGGCTGGGCACGCCCGGCATCCTGGTGAACAACGCCGGCACCACGCACAAGAACAAGCCGCTGCTGGAGGTGGGCGAGGACGAGTTCGACCGCATGTTCCGGGTGAACGTGAAGTCGATCTACCTGTTCGTGCGCGAGATCGTGCCGGTGATGCGGGACAATGGCGGCGGGGTGATCTTGAACGTCGGCTCCACTGCCGGCATCCGGCCGCGGCCCGGCCTCACGTGGTATAATGCCACCAAGGGGGCAGTGAACCTGGTGTCGAAGTCGCTCGGCGTCGAGCTGGCGCCCTGGCGTATCCGGGTCAACTGCATCTCGCCGGTCATGGGCGAGACCGGGCTGCTCGAAAACTTCATGGGGGTGCCGAACACGCCGGAGAACCGGGCGAAGTTCATCGCTACCATACCGCTTGGCCGCTTGTCGCGCCCCTTGGACATCGCCAACGCGGCGCTGTTCCTGGCGTCGGACGAGGCCGAGTTCATCACCGGGGTGGATTTTCCGGTGGATGGCGGGCGGACGATTTGAAAACTGCGAGCTGCCGCGCCGGCCTATCCGCCGCCGGCAGGGCAGCAGGAGGGGATGCTTCCGGTCAGCCGTAGGGCAGCTTGGTGCGACCCCGTGCCGGGTCGGGACGCAGCGGGACATATCCGGCGAATATCCGATCTGGGACAACGCCCGGTTTGGGGTGTAAACAGCCAGGCGCTGTTCCGGGCGGATATCCACTGCCTGGCGCTTTGCCGACTGGCCGCACCACGCTCTCGCC
Source organism: uncultured Acetobacteraceae bacterium (assembly GCA_964245505.1). Classification (GTDB taxonomy): domain Bacteria; phylum Pseudomonadota; class Alphaproteobacteria; order Acetobacterales; family Acetobacteraceae; genus DASWOJ01. The sequence continues at coordinate 10,433 of CAXTOB010000159.1, forward strand.
AGTCGCGTGGGAACGCCAGGTTTCTGCTGACAATCACCGCCAACGGGACCAACCTGCCGCGCGCCAACCCGCATCGGTGGACCACAACCACCGGCGGCACTGCAGGAGGACAGGCATGGCAGCAGCGGACTACGAAGTGCTCGACCCCCGGTTCGCGCGCCTGTTCAACCCGACCGCACATGTCACGAAGCTCTACACCGGGTGCCATTGGGCCGAGGGACCGGCCTACTTCCCCGCGCACCGCAGCCTTGTCTGGTCGGACATCCCGGGCAACCGGATGCTGCGCTTCGACGAGTCGGACGGGCACGTATCCACCTTCCGCCAGCCCGCCGGCCACTCCAACGGCAACACGGTGGACCGGCAGGGCCGCCTGGTTTCGTGCGAACACGGCAATCGCCGGGTCAGCCGGACCGAGCACGACGGGAAGATCATCACCCTTGCCGACCGCTACGAGGGCAAGCGGCTGAACAGCCCCAATGACGTCGTGGTCAAGACCGACGGGAGCATCTGGTTCACCGACCCCACCTACGGCATCGACAGCGACTATGAGGGCGACAAGGCGGAGAGCGAGATCGGCGCTTCCTACGTTTACCGCATTGACGGGCAGACCGGCGCCCTCACGGTCGTCGCCGACGACTTCATCAAGCCGAACGGGCTGGCCTTCTCGCTGGATGAACGGCAGCTTTACATCGTGGACACCGGGCGCACGCATGGCGAGCACCACCCGGCGCACATGCGGGTGTTCGACGTGCAGGCGGACGGCAAGCTCTCGGGCGGGCGCGTGTTCGCCGACAGCACCGCCGGGTTGTTCGACGGGTTCCGGCTGGATGAGGCCGGCCGTATCTGGACCAGCGCCGCGGACGGCGTGCACTGCTACGACCCGGACGGCACGCTGATCGGCAAGGTGCACGTGCCGGAGACGGTGGCAAACGTCTGTTTCGGCGGGCCGAAGCGCAACCGCCTATATATCTGCGGCACGACGTCGCTGTATCAGGTGTTCCTGTTCGTCAACGGGGCGCGGACGGTCTGATATCAACCGCCGTAGGTTTTGACCGCTAACAAGGGCATCGTCATTGCGAGCCGCGCTTGCGGCGCGGCAGTCCAGGGCAAAGGACCGCGCTGGCGGCCCTGGATCGTTGCGCCGCAAGCGGCTCGCAATGAAGGCTTGGTAACGTCCGGGTCAGTGCGAAGGGCCGTTGGTATGATCACACGTCTCCCGGCTCCCGCCCATACAGCAGCAGTAGGGCCAGGATGATGACGCCGTAGATGATGCTGCGGCCGTATTCCGGCATGTTCAGCGCCATCAGCACGCTGACCAGCGTGACAAGGCTGATCGTGCCTGCGGCCACCCCGACATAGTGGCCGCGGCCGCCCATGACGGCGACGCCGCCGATCACGACCGCTGCGATGGATTGGAACAGGTAGGGCTCGCCCATGCCCAGCGCGGCCTGCCCGCCGAAGCCTACCAGCATGACGCCCGCCACGGCCGAAAACAGGCCGCTGAGCGCATAAAGCGCGACCGTGACGGCGCGGACGTTGATGCCGGCCAGGTAACTTGCCCGTGCGTTGGTGCCGATGGCGTAGGTGCGCCGGCCGAACGCCGTCAGGCTGAGCGCCGCCGAAACGGCCAGAGCCACTGCGAGCCACAGCCAGAGCGCCCGCGGCACACCGAGCAGCGTGCCGCCCACGGCTGCCCGCACCACCGGCGGCGCGTAGGAGGCGCAGGCGGCGCAGGTCA